>JAFAPY010000273.1 GCA_019246795.1 Streptosporangiaceae bacterium
CCGGGTCGCGGGCGGGCCAGGCGCGGCGAGCCGGGCGGAGCGGGCCTGCCCGAGGCCGCTCGTCACCAGCAGGTACACCCCGGCCCCGGCGGTGACTATCCACAGCACCAGCACCACGATGGCCATGTCGCTCCTCTCCGCCAACCCGAACTTACCCGAGCGCCCGGGATCGCAGCCTGGGCATTGTTCGGCAACTGGGCACCGGACCGGCGAAGGCCGCCTACAATACTGTGAGTTACCGATTTCGCGGTGCGGCCGGAGAGCGGCGGATCCGTGCACACGGACGGTGACGGGGCACCATCGCTCGTTATGATCGCAAGGGCTTTTCCGGGGTAACTGCGGCGCGGGATTCGTGCAAAGGGGAACTGATGACGCCGGTCATTGGCATCACCACATATGACGAGCACGCCTCCTGGCGTGAGTGGTCGGCGCGGGCCGCCACGCTGCCGTGGGCGTATGTGGAGGCGGTGCGCAGCGGCGGCGGCCGGCCGGTGCTGCTGCCGCCGGGCGGGGACGACGACGAAGCCAGCGCGACCGTGGCGGGCCTGGACGCAGTGGTGGCGGCCGGCGGCCCCGACATCGACCCGGCCAGGTACGGCGCGGCCAGGCACGAGCGGACGCAGCCGCCGGTCCCGGCGCGGGACGCCTGGGACTTCGCCGTCACCGCCAGCGCGCTGCGGCTCGGCGTGCCGCTGCTCGCCATCTGCCGCGGCATGCAGGTGCTGAACGTGCTGCGCGGCGGCACCTTGCACCAGCACCTCCCGGACCTGACCGGCCACACCCGCCACGGCGGCAGGCCCGGCGGGTTCGGGCGGCACAACGTGCGGGTCGCCTCGGGAAGCAAGCTGGGCGGCATCGTTCCCGCCGATGGGTACCTCGAGGTGCCGACCAGGCATCACCAGGCCGTGGACCTGCTCGGGGACGGGCTTGCCGCGGTGGCGTGGGCCGAGGACGGCGTGGTGGAGGCGGTCGAGGCCGGCCCCTCGGCGCTGGAAGGCATGGGCGGCTTCGTGCTGGGCGTGCAGTGGCACCCGGAGCGGGGCGATGACATGCGCCTGTTCACCGCGCTGGCCGCCGCCGCGGCCGGGCGGGCGGCGGAGCGGAGCGCCGCGGCCAGGCGGGTGACCGCCCGCGCCGCCATGCTGCAGCCAGCCAGGCGGGCGCCCACCCGCGCAGCCGCGCTGGAGCCAATGGTCTAATAGTCTCCGTTACGCTGTTACCCGCCCGGGGAGACGCCAGTGCCGGGAGGCTCGCCCGCGATCATCGCCGCGGTGTTCCGCGCCGTGCGGACCAAGAACGCCTTCGAGGAGACGGTGGAGCGGCTGCTCGAGGGGGTCAAGCTCGGCGTGTACGCGCCCGGCGACCGGCTCCCGCCGGAGCGGGAGCTCACCCGCAGGCTCGGGGTCAGCCGGATCACGCTGCGGGAGGCGTTGCGCGAGCTGGCCGCCGCGGGCTACGTGGAAACCAAGCGCGGCAGGTTCGGCGGCACGTTCGTGCTGCGCCAGCCGGAGCCGCTGGTCCCCGACGAGGTCTGCCGCACTGCGCGGGACATGGGCAGCGGCCTGGACGACGCGCTGACGTTCCGCCGCGTGGTGGAGACCGGGGCGGCCGAGGCGGCGGCGCGGGCCAGCCTGACCGGCCAGCAGCGGGACAACCTGGCGGCATGCCTGGCCGAGGTGCAGGCGGCCGGCGCCTCCGGCTACCGGCATGCCGACACCCGGATGCACCTGGCGATCGCGGAAGCGGCGGGCTCGCCGCTGCTGACCGCCAGCGTGGTGGCGGCCCGGGTGCGGCTGGTCGACCTGCTCAACGCCATCCCCATGCTGGAGCGGAACCTGGAGCACTCCAACACCCAGCACGCGGCGATCGTCCGGGCGGTCCTGGGCGGCGACCCGGAGCGGGCCCGGCGGGCAATGGCCGAGCACGTGGCCGGCACCGCGGCGCTGCTGCGCGGGTTCCTCGGGGAATCCTGACGCGACCCGGCCGGCCGGTCACCGGCCCTTGACACGCCCGGCCTTGCCCGCCAGCCCTTGACACGCCCGGCGGGCAGTGGGTCAATACCTTCATTCAATGGACTACTTCCAGCCATTTCCCCGCAGGGAGGTCCGATGGCCGACGACATCGCGGCCGTGCAGGAGGTGGGCGCCGACGAGAGCCGCCTGCACGAGCTGGGCTACGCGCAGGAACTGCGGCGGCGGATGTCGGGGTTCTCCAACTTCGCCGTCTCGTTCACGATCATCTCGGTCCTGTCCGGCTGCCTGACCCTGTACGGGTACGGCATGAACACCGGCGGCCCGGCCATCATCGTGTGGGGCTGGCCGATCGTCGGGCTGATGACGCTGATGGTGGGGCTGGCGATGGCGGAGGTGTGCTCCAGCTTCCCCACCGCGGGCGGCCTGTACTACTGGGCGGCCAAGCTGGCCAGGACCAACGGGGCCGCCTGGTCCTGGTTCACCGGCTGGTTCAACTTCCTCGGTCAGGTGGCGATCACCGCGGGCATCGACTTCGGCGCCGCGTTCTTCATCAACGCGCTGCTGAACCTGCAGTGGGGGGTGAGCACCGCGCACTGGGTGACGATCCTGATCTTCGCCATCGTCCTGGCTGTGCACGGGGTGATGAACCAGTTCGGCATCCGGCTGGTCGCGCTGCTCAACGACGTCAGCGTGTGGTGGCACATCCTGGGCGTGCTGATCATCGTGGGCGTGCTGACGTTCGTGCCGTCGAAGCACGCGTCGGCGTCGTATGTGTTCACGTCGACGTTCAACGGCACCGGGTGGAGCAGCACGTTCTACGTGCTGCTGCTCGGCCTGCTGCTCGCGCAGTACACGTTCACCGGCTACGACGCGTCGGCTCACATGACCGAGGAGACCCGCCGCGCCGACCGCAGCGGCCCGCGCGGCATCGTGATGTCGATCGTGGTGTCGCTGTTCGCCGGCTGGCTGCTGCTTATCGGGATCACGTTCGCGATCCAGAAGGCCCACTACCCCACGTACCTGGGGGCCCTGGTGCCGCCGGCGCAGATCTTCGCCACCGCGATCGGCGACACCGGCGCCAAGCTGCTGCTGCTCATCGCCATCGGCGCCCAGCTGTTCTGCGGCATGTCCTCGGTGACCGCGAACTCGCGGATGATCTACGCGTTCTCCCGGGACGGGGCACTGCCGGGCTCGGCGTTCTGGCACCGGGTGAACAAGCGGACCAGGACGCCGACCAACGCGATCTGGCTGGCCGCCGCCGGCGCGCTGATCCTCGGCCTGCCGTACCTGGGCAACAGCGCGGCCTACGCCGCGGTCACCTCGATCGCCACCATCGGCTTGTACATCGCCTACGTCACGCCGACGTTCCTGCGGCTGCGGCAGGGTTCCAGCTTCCGGCGCGGGCCGTGGCACCTGGGCCGGTGGAGCTACCTGGTCGGTACCGTCGCGGTGCTGTGGGTGATCTTCATCTCCATCTTGTTCATGCTGCCCACGGCGAGCCCCATCGGCTGGGGCAACTTCAACTACACGGTGGTGGCCGTGGCGGTGGTACTCGGCTTCGCCGGCATCTGGTGGCTGGTCTCGGCGCGGAAATGGTTCACCGGGCCGAAGGTGCAGGGCAGCACCGAGGAGCTGGCCGCGATCGAGCGGGAGCTGTCGGCCTTATGCCCGCCGACGACCGCACCGGCCCCCGGCGGGGCAAGCTGAGCCTGCAGCAGCTCCGCTCGGCGGCCGCCGCTGGCGAGATCGACACCGTGGTGCTCGCCTTCACCGACATGCAGGGACGGCTGGCGGGCAAGCGGCTTTCCGCGGAGTTCTTCCTCGACGAGGTCGCCGAGGCGGGCTCGGAAGGCTGCAACTACCTGCTCGCGGTGGACGTGGAGATGAACACCGTCGGCGGGTACGCCATGTCGTCGTGGGAACGGGGCTACGGCGACTTCGTGCTCGCACCGGACATGGCCACGCTGCGGCTTGCCCCGTGGCAGCAGGCCACGGCGCTGGTGCTGGCCGACGTGCGCTGGCTGGACGGCACGCCGGTGCCGCCCTCGCCGCGGCAGATCCTCAAGGCCCAGACGGCCAGGCTGGCCTCGCGCGGCTGGACGGCGCTGGCCGGGACCGAGCTGGAGTTCGTGGTCTACGCCGACTCCTACGAGCAGGCGGCCGCCAAGGGCTACCAGGACCTGGTGCCGGCCAACCAGTACAACGTGGACTACTCCATCCTGGGCACGTCGCGGATCGAGCCGCTGCTGCGCCGGATCCGGCTGGGGATGGCCGGGGCCGGGATGTACGTGGAGTCGGCCAAGGGCGAGTGCAATCTCGGCCAGCATGAGATCGCGTTCCGGTACGCCGAGGTGGTGACCACCTGCGACAACCACTCAATCTATAAGACCGGCGCCAAGGAGATCGCCGCCGCCGACGGCATGAGCATCACGTTCATGGCCAAGCCCAACGCCCGCGAAGGAAACTCCTGCCACATCCACCTGTCGCTGCGTTCTGCTGACGGGACCCCGGTGCTGGCCGGTTCCGGGGAGTACGGGCTGTCCAAGCTGGGCGAGCACTTCCTGGCCGGACTGCTGGACGGGATGCGCGAGCTGACGCTGTGCTACGCGCCCAACATCAACTCCTACAAGCGCTACGTGCCGGGCAGCTTCGCGCCCACCGCGGTGCGCTGGGGGCCGGACAACCGCACCTGCGCGCTGCGGCTGGTGGGGCACGGCGCCTCGCTGCGGGCGGAGAACCGGGTGCCCGGCGGCGATGTGAACCCGTACCTGGCCGTGGCCGCGATGATCGCGTCCGGCCTGCACGGCATCGACAACGAGCTGCCGCTCGAGCCCCCGGTGACCGGGAACGCCTACCTGGCGGTGGGCCCGCGCGTGCCTGCCACGTTGCGCGACGCGCTGGAGCTGTGGGACAAGAGCGAGCTGGCCCGGCAGGCCTTCGGTCCGGAGGTGGTGGAGCACTACGCCAACTACGCCCGCGTGGAGCTTGCCGCCTACGACGCCGCCGTGACCGACTGGGAGCTGCGGCGGGGCTTCGAGCGCCTATTACCGGGGAGCCGCCGCATGTCGACCTTCACCGTGCTCAATCCCGCCACCGAACAGCCGGTTACCACGGTGGCGCAGGCCTCGGCGTGCGACACCGACGAAGCCATCGCCCGCGCGGCCGCGGCCCAGGCCGCCTGGCGTTCGGCGGCGCCCGGGGACCGGGCCCGGCTGCTGCGCGCGTTCGCCGCCGCGGTGGACGCCCAGGTCGAGGAGCTGGCCGCGCTGGAGGTGGCGGGCGCGGGTCATCCGCTCGGGCAGGCGCGCTGGGAGGCCGGGCACGTCCGCGACGTGCTGCTGTACTACGCGGCAGCGCCCGAGCGCCTGGCCGGCCAGCAGATCCCGGTGCCTGGCGGGCTGGACGTCACGTTCCGTGAGCCGGTCGGCGTCGTCGGGCTGATCGTGCCGTGGAACTTCCCGATGCCGATCCTCGCCTGGGGCATGGCGCCGGCGCTGGCGGCGGGCTGTGCCGTGGTGGCCAAGCCCGCCGAGGCGACTCCGCTGACCGCGATGCGGATCGGCTCGCTGGCGGTGCAGGCCGGGCTGCCCGAAGGCGTGTTCCAGGTGCTGCCGGGTAAGGGCAGCGAGGTGGGGCAGCGGCTGGTGGACCACCCGTCGGTGCGCAAGATCGTGTTCACCGGGTCAACGGAGGTGGGGCGGCAGGTAATGGCGGGGTGCGCCCGGCAGGTCAAGCGGCTCACCCTCGAGCTCGGCGGCAAGAGCGCCAACATCGTCTTCGCCGACGCCGACCTGGAGCGGGCCGCGGCGACCGCGCCGTATGCGGTGTTCGACAACGCCGGGCAGGACTGCTGCGCCCGGTCCAGGATCCTGGTACAGCGTTCGGCGCTGGACCGGTTCATGGAGCTGTTCGAGCCCGCGGTCAAAAACGTGGTGGTCGGTGATCCGGCGTCGGACCAGACCGAGATGGGGCCGCTGATCTCCGCGGCGCACCGAGCCCACGTCGCCTCCTACGTGCCGCCCGGGGCACCGGTCGCTTTCCGTGGCAGCGCGCCCGACGGGCCGGGGTTCTGGTTCGCGCCGACGGTGCTGGCGCCGGTGCGACCGGATGCCCGGGCCTATACCGAGGAGGTGTTCGGCCCGGTGGTGACCGTGACGCCGTTCGGCGATGAGGCGGAGGCGGTGGCCATCGCCAACGACACGCCGTACGGCCTGTCCGGCTCGATCTGGACCCGGGACGTGGGCCGCGCGATCCGGGTGGCGCGGGCGGTGGAGTCCGGCAACCTGTCGGTGAACTCGCACTCCTCGGTGCGCTACTGGACGCCGTTCGGCGGGTTCAAGCAGTCCGGCCTGGGCCGCGAGCTCGGCCCCGACGCCCCCGACGCGTTCACCGAGACCAAGAACGTGTTCATCGCGACTCAGGAGTAAGGGCAGGTATGAGGTTCGAGGGCAGGACGGTCGTCATCACCGGGGCGGGCAGCGGGATCGGGCTGGCTGCCACACGGCGGTTCGCGGCCGAAGGGGCCGCCGTGGTGGCCGTGGACATCGACGACGCGGCCGGCGAGAAGGCGGCGGCGGAGACGGGCGGGCTCTTCGTGCGCGCCGACGTGACATCTGAGCCGGAGGTGGCCGCCGCGTTCCGCGCCGCGCACGACGCCTACGGCTCGGTCGACGTGGCGTTCAACAACGCAGGCATCTCGCCGCCGGACGATAACTCCATCCTGGACACGTCGCTGGCAGCCTGGCGGCGGGTGCAGGAGGCCAACCTGACCTCGGTGTACCTGTGCTGTAAGTCCGCGCTCGGCTACATGCGGGCGCAGCGCCGCGGGGCGATCGTGAACACCGCGTCCTTCGTCGCGGTCATGGGCTCGGCGACCTCGCAGATCTCCTACACCGCATCCAAGGGCGGGGTGCTGGCGCTGTCCCGCGAGCTCGGGGTGCAGTTCGCCCAGGACGGCATCCGGGTCAACGCGCTGTGCCCCGGCCCGGTGAACACGCCGCTGCTGCGGAAGCTGTATGCGGCCGACCCGCAGCGCGCGCAGCGCAGGCTGGTGCACGTGCCGATGGGCCGGTTCGCCGAACCGGAGGAAATCGCGGCGGCCGCGGCGTTCCTGGCCAGCGACGACGCGTCGTTCATCACGGCGTCGGCGTTCCTGGTGGACGGCGGGATCTCCGCGGCCTACGTGACGCCGTCCTAGCCGGGACCAGCGCCGCCGGGACCAGCGCCATGATCATGGCCAGAAACGGCCCTATTTGCGGCCAAACTGGCCACGATCATGCAGCGGCGTCACGGGGTCCGCAGCGTGCGCAGCCGGATGGTGACCGGCATGGCGCGCAGCTCGGCCAGCACGTCCTCGCTGTAGGCGGGGCCGATGTCGGTCAGCACGTAGCCGAGCTCGTCCCTGGTGCCGAGCAGCTGGCCTTCCACGTTGATGCCGTGCTCGGCCAGCACCCGGTTGATGGAGGCCAGCACGCCGGGCACGTTGCGGTGCAGGTGGACCAGGCGGTGGCTGCCGACCGGGACGGGCAGCGCGATGCCCGGCATGTTCACGCTGAGCGAGGTCGCGCCGGAGGCCATGTAGTCGGCCAGCTTGGCGGCCACGAACTGGCCGATGTCCTGCTGCGCCTCCTCGGTGGAACCGCCGATATGCGGGGTGAGGATGACGTTCGGCAGCCCGCGCAGCTCGGAGACGAACTCATCGCCGGGGTTCTTCGGCTCATCGGGGAACACGTCGATGGCGGCGCCCGCGATGTGCCCGGACTCGATGGCCCGGCGCAGCGCCGCGTGATCCACCACGAACCCGCGGGACAGGTTGAGGAACAGCGAACGCGGGCGCATCGCGGCGAACTCGGCTTCGCCGAAGAAGCCGCGGTTGCCGTCCCGCCCGTCGACGTGCAGGCTGACGGTCTCCACCGCGTCGAGCAGCTCGGCCAGCGTGGAGCAGCGGCGCGCGTTGCCGATCGCCAGCTTGTCGGCGATGTCGTAGAAGTACACGGACATGCCAAGGCTCTCGGCCAGCACGGAAAGCTGGGTGCCGATGTTGCCGTAGCCCACGATGCCGAGCGCGCGGCCGCGGACCTCGTGTGCGCCCGCCGCGGACTTGTCCCACCGGCCGGCGTGCATCTGCGCGTTCTTCTCCGGAAGCCGCCGCGCCATCGCGATGATCTCGGCAAGCGCCAGCTCGACGACGCTGCGGGTGTTGGAGAACGGCGCGTTGAACACCGCGACGCCGCGCCTGCTCGCGGCGGCCAGGTCGATCTGGTTGGTGCCGATGCAAAACGCGCCGATCGCCTGCAGCCCGGGCGCGGCGGCCAGGACGCGTTCGGTGACCTTGGTGCCGGACCTGATGCCGAGCAGCGTCACGCCGCCGATGGCCTCGGCGAGCTCGCCGGTGCTCAGCGCCTGCGGCAGCGCCTGGACCTCGTAGCCTTCCTTGGCCAGCCGCGCCGACGCGTCGGGGTGGATGTTTTCGACCAGCAGTGCCCTCATGGTGTTCAGCGTTGTGCCTTCCGCGCGACGTCACTGGCAGGTGCCGGGCTCAGGCCGCTCGCCCTGGTGACCCCCGTAGCCCCTTTTCTTTATACCGAACGGACGACGGTGGCTGCTCCGTCCAGCCTGCCCGGGTCCACGGGCCCGAGGTCGGCGGCCTTGGCGCGGATCTCGCCGACGCGGGGGTGCGGCGCGTTGTCAAGCAGCGCCGCCGCGGACTGCAAGGCCTCCCGGGCCGCGGTGAGGTTGCCCTCGTCGGCGTGGGTCTCGCCGAGCCCGGCCATGGCCCGGCCCTGGTTGAACACGTCGCCGATCTCGTGGTAGATCGCCGCGGCCTGGGTGAAGTGCGCCGCGGACCTGGCGTGGTCGCCGAGGTAGCGGTAGATCAGCCCGAGGCTGTCCAGGGCGTCAGCGGCTCCGCCGCGATTGCCGCAGTCGCGGTGCATGCCCAGCGCCCGCTGGCAGTGGCTCAGCGCCTCGTCGTACCGGCCCAGGTGCGCGTGCACCCGGCCGGCGGTGTTCTCCAGCGCGCTCTGCGTCGACCAGTGCCCCGCTGCCCGCAGCATGCGCAGGCCGTCCAGCGCCAGGGCCAGGGCCTCGGGATAACGGCCCTGCTCTTCCATGGTGACCGCGAGGCCGCCCGTCGCCGCGGCCTCGCCGGCCGGGTCGCCGAGTTCGCGGAACTCCTCCAGGGCATGCCGCGCGTTCAGCTCGGCCTGCCCGTAGTTCCCCAGCATCTGCTGCGCGTGGCCCAGCAGGTGGTGCGCGTGCGCCCGCGCCTGGGTGTCCCCGAGCCGCCGCGCCGCGGCCAGCGCGGTCTGCGCAGTGGCCGCGAAATCGGCCAGCCGCCCGCGGCGGGCGAAGAACGGCGACAGCGCCCACGGCAGCTGCCACGCATGGACGTCGAATCCGGTCGCGGCGGCGTGGGCGGTCAGCGCGAGCAGCACCGGTGCTTCCGCATCGAACCAGGCGACCGCCTCTTCCCTGGCGGGGAAGTCCGCGGGAAACACGCCCGGCAGCGGCCCGGCCAGCCGCGGCGGCACCGGGTCCGGGCTGAACCGCATGGCGGCCGCCGTCGCCGTGTGCAGGTAGTGGTCGAGCACCCGGTGCACCGCCTCCCGGCGGTGCTCGGCGCTGTCGTACCGCTCGGCCTGGCCGGCCGCGTAGGCCCGGAGCAGGCCATGGAAGGTGAACCTGGCCGGCAGGTGCTCGGCGACCATGTGGGTCCTGACCAGCTCGCTCAGCGCGGCGACCGCCCCGGTGCGCGGCATCCCTGCCAGGCTGGCCGCCGCCGGCAGCGCGATGTCGGGGCCCGGGTGCACGCCGAGCAGGCGGAACATCCGCGCCGCCGGCACGCTGAGCTGGTGGTAAGACCAGGACAGCACCACCTGCGCGTCGGTTTCCGCGTCATCGGCGCGCAGCGCGTCCAGCCTGCCCCCGGCGTCGCGCAGCTCGGCCGCCAGCTCGCCGAGCAGGCGCCTGGGCCGCGCGACGGCGCGGGCGGCGGCGATGGACAGCGCCAGCGGCAGCCCGGCGCACGATTCGATGATCTCGCCGGCCGCCTCCGGCTCGGCCGCGGCGCGGTCCCGGCCCAGCCTGCGCCCGAGCATCTCGGCCGCCTCGGCGGGGCTGAGCACGTCCAGCGGGACCGGTACCGCCCCCTCGGCGGCGACCAGCCCGGTCATCTCGTTGCGGCTGGTGACCAGCACCGCGCAGCCCGGAGAGCCGGGCAGCAGCGGGCGCACCTGCGCCGCGGTGCTCGCGTTGTCGAGCACGATCAGCATCTGCTTGCCGTCGGCCAGGCTGCGGTACAGCGCGGCCCGCGCCTGCGTGCCGGCCGGGATCCGGTGCGGCGGCACCCCGAAGGCATCGAGGAACAGCCGCAGCGCCTCGGCCGGCTCCAGCGCAGGGCTGACCGGGTCACAGCCGCGCAGGTTGAGGAACAGCTGCCCGCCGGGGAAACGGCCGACGACCTGGCGGCCGAAGCGGATCGCGAGCGCGGTCTTGCCCACTCCTGCGGTGCCGGAGATGACCGCGATCGGCACCGACTGCCCGGCCGTGGCCCGTTCCGGCGGCAGCATCTCGTGCAGCAGGCGGAGCTGGTCCGCGCGGCCGGCGAAGCCGTGGGAGTCCAGCGGGAGCTGAGCTGGCACCGGCACCCCGGCGCTGGCGTGGTCGGCGTGCCGGAGCGCCAGGGCGGCGTGGCGGACGGCGCCGGCGGGGGGCACGGCCGCCGCCGGAGTGCCGGAGGTTGCGGCGCGCACGTCCAGTCCCGGGTCCGTGGTCAGCACCTGCTGGCGAATGCGGGACAGGTCCGCGCCCGGGTCGATGCCGAGTTCCTCGGCGAGCACCCTTCTTCCCTCGCCGAACGCGTGCAGGGCCTCGGCCGGCCGGCCGCTGCGGTACAGCGCGATCATCAGCAGCCCTCGCATGCGCTCGCGCAGCGGGTGCTCCGCCACCAGGGCGGTCAGGTCGGGCACGGCGTCTGCGTGCCGCCCCAGCGCCAGCAGGACATCGGCCCGTTCCTCCGCCGCAGACCAGCGCAGTTCGGCGAGCCGTGCCCGCTCGGTCTCCGCAAACGGCCCGGGCACCCCGGCGAACGCGGCGCCGCGCCAGAGGCCGAGGCCTGCCTCCAGCGCCGCGGCCGCACCGCCGAGGTCGCCGCCGTGGCGCAGCCGCCTGGCCCGGATCAGGTTCTGCTCGAAGGCGGCCGCGTCGGGCTGGTCGGGCGCCAGGTGCAGCCGGTAGCCGCCGCCGACCGAGACCAGTACCCGCCCGGGGCCGCGCAGCGACCTGCCCGGCTCGAAGATGCGGCGCAGCCCGGCCACGTAGGTGTAGATGCCGCCCTCGGCGCTGACAGGCGGATCGCTGCCCCACAACCCGTCAACGAGCTCATCGCGGGAGATCACCCGGTTCGCGCGCATGGCGAGGATGCCGAGCACGGCCTGCTGCCGGGGCTGGCCGACCGGAAGCTCCTGGCCGCCGGACCATGCCGCGACCGGACCAAGCACGCCGACGCGCAACGACACGGCTCCGCCGACCTTCCGCTCGCCAGACCCACCCCCAGCGTCCGCCGGCCCGGGGGCGGGAACGTCTTATGTCGAGGCTACCGGGGATGCGCGCTGCCCTCCAGGGGACGTTGGCATCCAGAAAAAATCTAGACCAGATCCAGAACGCCATCCGACAGTGGAGAGACAGATGCGCTGTGGCCTGCCCCTGGTGGCCCGGCGCCCGCCGGTCCTCACGGTACCCCCCTCACTAACCTGCCGTGGGGGCCGGCCCTTTCGCTTTTCCTCGTCGCTGTCTGCCGAGCACGTCGCCGCGAGCGCGCGCACAGGTCAAGCGCAGCGCCTACCATAGAGCGCGGTACCCGACGACGGAGACTCCCGCGCGGTGACGCGGGCACGGGACCGGCGGGATAGCGGCCTGACCGCCGGCTGGCGACAAGGTTGGACTAGGCGAGCATGGGCAAGGCAAGCAGGACCAAGAGCGACATCTCGCGCAGGGAAAAGATCGCCGCGCAGCGCGCAGCCGCGCGCCGCGCCGAGCAGCGCAGGCGGATCCTGATCGCATCCGGCAGCGTCATCGCCGTGCTGGCGATCGTGCTGGCGTTCGTGCTGGTCAAGATGACATCGGGCTCGGGAAAGGCCGCAGGCGCGAGCAACGGGCCCACCGGGGCGGCGCTGAGCAGCCTGGTGAATGACGTCACCACCATACCCACGAGCATGCTGGACCAGGTCGGCGGCGGCAGCATCACCAACGGCGGCAGCATCGGGGCGTCGCCCAGCAGCGGCGGCAACTTCTTCACCGCCGTCAACGGGTCGGCGCTGACCTCCGGGGGCAAGCCGGAGTTCCTCTACATCGGCGCCGAGTACTGCCCGTACTGCGCGGCTCAGCGGTGGGCGATGATCGTCGCGCTGAGCCGGTTCGGCACCTTCTCCGGGCTGTCCACCATCCACTCGTCCAGCATCGACACCCCTGCGAACATCCCCACCTGGACCTTCTACAAGTCCAGCTACACGAGCAAGTACCTGACCTTCACCCCGGTCGAGCTGACCACGAACGTGCCGGATTCCAGCTCTCCCTCGAATTACGTCCCGCTGCAGACCGCGACCGCGGCCCAGCAGGTGCTGTGGAAGCAGTACGACCCCGCCGGGTCGATCCCGTTCATGGACATCGGCGGCAAGTACGCCGCAGTGGGGAACCCGCAGCCCTTCGGCCCGCTGGACCTGCAGGGCATGACCTGGAACCAGGTTGCCGCCGCGCTGCGGGACCCGTCGAGCACGATCGGCCAGGGCGCGCTCGGCACGGCCAACTACATCACCGCGGCCATCTGCAAGCTCACCGGCAACCAGCCGGCCAGCGCGTGCACCCCGGCGGTCCAGGCCCTGGAGGCGAAGCTCTGATGCCGGCCTCGAAGTCGGCACGCGCCCGCAGCGCCCGCGGCGGATCCCGGTCCGGCAGGTCCGGCGCCGGCCGGGCCGCGACCGCGGGGCGGAGCGGCGCTGGCGGCACGGCCAGGGGGCCGCGCGGAGGCGGCGGCGGTAACCAGGCGCAGCCACAGGCGGCACGCGACGGCGGTTCCGGGCGCGGCAGCGCGCGCCTGCAGCTGGTCCCGGAGGCCACCGACGCCGCGGCCGCCAGCCAGGGGCCCCCGCTGTGGTTCCAGCTGACCACGCTGGCGCTGGCGCTGGGCGGCCTGGGAGTGTCGATCTACGAGACCTACGCGCACTTCACCGGGTCGCACCTGGCCGGCTGCACCGGCACCGGCACCGAGGACTGCACCAAGGTGATCACCAGCCCGCAGTCGATGGTGTTCGGGGTCATCCCGGTCGCGATCCTGGGCCTGGCGTTCTACGCGTTCGTCGTGGCCATCATGACGCCGTGGGCATGGCGGATGCGGCGGCGGGAGGTCGCCTGGCTGCGGCTGGCCGCGATGATCGTGGGCATGGGGTTCGTGCTGTACCTCGTCTACGCCGAGCTGTTCCAGATCGGCAGCATCTGCCTGTACTGCACCAGCGTGCACGCCATCACGTTCGTGCTGTTCGTCATGACCGTGTTCGCCGCGGCAACGTGGGGTCTGGCCCCTGGCCGCCGCCCTGGCTGACGGCGCTCGCCGGGGCATGACATTGTGCTCATGTTGGCGCCCCGGCGGGATCAGGGACGCAGAAGACAAACTACGCTGAAGGACACTGCGTTTCATGCAAAAGTTCGCGTTATGCGGAGAACCAGCTGAGGTTGCTGCCCATGCCACCTGCACCGGCCGCTCGCGCAGGCCCGGAAGGCCTGCACTCGCAGCCGGTTCCGCATAACACTCACCGGGCCTGGTCATTCCTGCGTGCAGGAGAGGAGCCGATTCGGTGCCCGGCATGAACTCAGGCCTGAGCCCGGCCGATCCGACGCTGGTCGCCGCGTTCAGGTCTGCGCTGTTGCACCAGAGCGCGATCGCGCTGCTGGTGGCGGTGTTCTG
>JAFAPY010000024.1 GCA_019246795.1 Streptosporangiaceae bacterium
ACCGGCGGATCTCCTGCATCGACCGGATGCAGGGCTCCAGGTGCGGCCGCCGGGCAGCGAGCGGGTCCAGGCTGCGCTCGGCGCACCAGGCCAGGTAGCAGCGAAGGTCCGATTCGGTGTGCTGGCGGGAGGAGCCCTTGAAGCGGGCCAGGTAAGCAGCCACTGCCAGCCGTAGCCGGTCGGTGAACAGCTCAGGAAACTCGGAGGGCGCCGGCGCCGGCGAAGTGAAGGTCGTCATGCCCCGACACTGCAGCGGCCCGCGGTCGTCGTGAAACTGACCAGCGTGCCTGGCGGCAATTGAGGATGTTCGCCGGAGGCTCATCGTGGCCTTTGACGGGCTTGCCTCCGCCCGGAATAGACTCCGGCCAGCGGTGGGTATCGATTGAAGTCGTCACGAAAGGCGTGGAAGGGGACCGCCGTGACACCTCCCGGGCAGATCCTGTTTATCCAGGGCGGCGGCGCGGGCGCGCACGACGAGTGGGACGACAAGATGGTCGAGTGCCTGAGGCGAGAGCTCGGGGGTAAGTACGAGGTCCGCTACCCGCGCATGCCTGAGGAGGGCGACCCGCGTTACGACCGGTGGAGCGCGGCGATCCGGCGGGAGATAGCGGCCCTGGACGACGGCGCGGTCGTAGTCGGACATTCGGTAGGCGGGGCCATCCTCCTCCATGCGCTCGCCGGGCGGCCGCCGGAGAAACGGCTCAGGGCGATCGTGGTGATCGCCGCTCCGTTCGTCGGCCAGGGCGGCTGGCTTAGCGAGGAGTTCGAGCTGACCAGCGACCTCGGCGTGAAGCTGCCGCCAGGTGCGCAGGTGGATGTGTTCCAGGGACTGCGGGACGAGACGGCCCCGCCTTGGCATGCCGGCCTGTATGCGGCGGCCATCCCGCAGGCGCAGGTGCACCAGCTGCCCGGGCGGGATCATCAGCTGAACAACGACCTGAGCGAAGTGGCTGAGGCAATTCGTACCAGCAGGCCATGGCCCGCCACCCCTCCGTAGGGCGACACCACCTCACACCGCATAGTCGTGCGTGCGCGCACGGCGCGGCAGAAGCGGATGTCCGCCCAAAGCGCGCCGATGCATAAACATGCGGTCGGCTGACTGCCTGGCGACTGGGTAATCGTGATTCCCGCAGACGCAAAGGCCTCTTGATGACCGCGCGCGGAGCCGCCGATATGGCGTGTTCTCAGATTTCAATGTCGATGGAACTGTTGGCGCCTATTCGAGTGTGCCGTACAGGCGCTTGCCTGACTTGACGGCAGGCCCGGCGGGGGTCGGATTGGCCGGTCGCCGCGATGCCGGTTGCTGCCGGGACGCCCCGGGGTACAGACGGTAGGTCCCGCTGTCCGGGTCGTGCTCGGCCGGCCCGCGCACCAGGCCCGGCCCGCCGTCTGGCCTGGTGAGCTGCCCGCTGTGGAGGGCGGCCACGCAGGCCGGGAACGGGACGTCCACGATCCGGCGGAACGACCACCGGGCCCAGCTGCTGCCGGTCACCGTCGGTGCTCGGCGCAGGCCGCGGACAGCCGCTGGTAGAACCAGACGGTCTGGTACCCGTCGGTCCCTCGCGCATGGCTGAGCCGTACGGCCAGGTCGACGTAGTCGGTGCCGGCGATGCGCAGGTCCGGCCAGCGCGACCCGGCGAACTGCGCGCGGATCGCCGGGTACGCGGCGGCGGGAACGTCTTGCGTGCTCAACGGGTACGCGCAGCCGACCAGGCCGCTATCGTGCGGCGCGCCCGAGGCGGTGCCGCCGGGCGCGCCGAGGAGCAGGGCGGGGATCACCGCGGCGGCGCCGATCGTGCTGCGGCGCGTGCGGGTCGAGAGATTCCTGATGGTCGGCGGCTGGTGGGCGGCGAGGCGGCCGGACATGGTCAGAGCTCCCTTCTTCCTCAGGCGGCCGCGGTGACGGCCTTGCGGCGGGTGGACCAGGCCCGGTCCGCCAGCACCGCGATCGTGGCCGCCAGCAGCGCGGCCCCGGCGGCGATCAGGGCGATCTGCCAGCCGGGCATGCCGCCGGCGATGAGGGTGTGCGTCACGGTGACGATCTGCGGTGGCGGAGTGCCGCCCGGCACCGCCTCGCTACGCGGACGCTGGGGCAGCACGATGGCGAAGGCGCTGCCTGCGGAGGCGGTCAGTGCGAGCACGGCCGCGCCGAGCACGGCCAGGACGGCAGCGATACGGCGGAGGGGGTTCATGACGATCTCCTTTCGCTCTTGATGAGTTCAAGGCGACCGTATGGCGGCAGGCCCGCATCCCGGATCGGGAGTCGTTACCCAGTTTTGCCGGCGGTGTCCCTATTTTTCCGCGGCGCCCACCAGCCCGAGCCGGGCGGCGTGCGAGGCGGCGACGTCACGGGTGGGCGCGTCCAGCTTGGCCAGCACGGCCGAGACGTGATGATCGACGGTCTTGGCCGAGATGAACAACTTGGCGGCGATCTGGGCGTTGGTATGCCCGGCGCAGATCAGGCCGAGCACCTCCCGCTCGCGGCGGGTCAGCCCCAGGGGATGGGCACGGGTGGCCGTTCGCGGCCCGGCCGGGATCGACCGGATGCCAAGCAGCCGCATCTTGTGCCGGGTGAGCCGGGCGGCGGCCGATGCCCCAAGCTCGGTAAAGATCGCCAGGGCCTCCCGCAACCCGGCTTCCCGCGCCGTGTCGTACTGGGCCAGGGCCGCTTCGTACGGGCAGCCCAGCGCGGTCCACAACCGCGCGGCCTTCTCGTGGTCGCCCTCGATCTGAAGCCGGTAAGGCTCGGCGAGGTCACCGCGGGGCGGCCGCCGCGAACCGGTGCGCCGCAGCCAGACGGCGACCGCCCCGCGGCCCCAGGCGTCCATCCGGGCGCAGGCATCATCGGCCAGCTCGGCTTCACGTGTGGCGGAGGCCGACTCGCCTTCCAGCCAGTACGCCTCGGCGCGGGCCAGCCGCACCAGCACGAGCCACTGCGGCTCGCCGTTCCCCTCCGCGGCGGCAGCCGCCTTGTCCAGCCACTCCCAGCAGCCGGGCGCCCCCTGGCGCGCGCGGACCTTCCCGAGGCTGGTAAGGGGATTGATCCGGTTGACCGGCGAGGCACCGCCATGAGCGAGCAGCTCCATGCTGAGCGACGCCGACTCCTTCCAGCGGCCCGTGCTCTGCAGTGCCCCGGTTCGCGCGCCGCGCAGGCAGACGCCGTAGGTACCGATGTCGTGCTCGTCGCAGTAGGCGATGCCTTCCGCGAAACACCGCTCGGCCTCCTCGAACCGCCGCTGGATGCAGTAGGTGGCATGCATGTTCGCGTAGGCGCGGCCAGCGTGCTCCTGCAGGCGCTCGGAGAACGCGATCTGCAGCGCGCGGTGCATCAGGGGGATCCAGTCTCCGCCCTGGTCGGCGATGGCACAGGCCTCGGTGTTGAGCGCGTAACTGAGCACGTCGGGCACGCCGAGCAGCTCGGCGAGCGCTTGCGCCCGCTGGGACAGTTCAATCGCGGCATCGTACTGGCCGTCCTCC
>JAFAPY010000191.1 GCA_019246795.1 Streptosporangiaceae bacterium
ACGGCACACGGCCCGCAACCCGGGGATGTGACCGACGTGGTGTTCAGCCATCATCATCCCGATCACACGGTCAACGCCGCGCTGTTCCCCGCGGCGCGGATACATGACCACTGGGCCGAATACCTGGGGGACCGCTGGGTCGAGCGCGACGCCGACGGGGTCGCCCTCGGGCCGTCGGTCCGGCTGCTGCGCACGCCCGGGCATACCGCCGAGGACATCTCGGCCGTGGCGTCCACGCCGGATGAGGTGTTTGCGTGCACGCACGCGTGGTGGAACGTGGACGGGCCCGCCGACGACCCGCTTGCCTGGGACGCCGCCGCCCTGCACGCCAGCAGGCAGCGGCTGCTGGCATTCGCGACAGTGATCGTGCCCGGCCACGGACCGGCGTTCCGTCCGGAGGCGAGCACGCCCCGCTGACCCCAGGTAGGCTTGGGTCGAGAAGCCCCGATAGCTCAGCGGATAGAGCGACTGCCTCCTAAGCAGTAGGTCCCGCGTTCGAGTCGCGGTCGGGGCGCACATCCGAAATCCCAGGTCAGCCCGCGTCTTGCCGCTGCTCGTGCGCGAGGTCACGATGCCGTCCGCCGACGCCGTGCCCGTCGCGTGCCCGATGGCCTCGCCTTGACCCGGCCAAGTTCTTGTGCCGTCTGCTTGCTCAGCGCCTCCGCGATGGCCCGCTGCCGCTCGTCACTGCCATGCAGGTATGCCAGGTGCCGTGCGGGTAGTCAAGCGGCGCCGCTGCGCGGCGCCGGGTCCGGCGCTCCCAGTGCCCGGGCTCAGCCTTGAGCAGGCCCGCCCGGGCGCGCCCGTGCCGTCCCAGCAGGGCAGCAGCCACCGACCTGGCGGGCTCACCCGGCAGGGCTATGGTGCTGCATCTGGCCGTCTTCCTGGCATCGGTGGTACAGCTTGCGTGCGTCGCGTCAAGGACGGCCCTGCAGGCCGTCACTAGGACGATGCCGGCGCGATCGGCTAACGCCGACCCTGGACCCGGCGGTTACTCCCAAGGATGTGGCGGTGAGAGGAAGACGGCGACAGACAGGCCTGCAGCCCCATGTGGTTCGGAGACTGGAGGTGATGCAAGCGGCGGGGCTACAATGCTGCCCTGCTGACCTGGGCTTCCCGCGGCGTGTCGTACGAAGGTCTGCGGCTGCACCCGGTTGAGATGACTGTGACAGTACGAGCAGCGCCGTATCCGGGGCGCCAGGACGCTCCGGAGTGACAATCCAGAACATATGAGGCCTGGGAGAGTCCGATGGCTGACCGATGGACCATCTGGGGCAGGGAGTACGTGAACTGCAACTGCGCCTGGGGCTGCCCGTGCCAGTTCGGGGCGAAGACCACCTACGGGCACTGCGAGGGCGTGGTATGCGGTCGCATCGACGAGGGGAATTTCAACGACACTAGGCTCGATGGCCTGAATTGGGTGTTGTTGGTGTACTGGCCCGGTGAGATCGCCGACGGTAACGGCACCGAACAGGTCATCATCGACGAGCGGGCGGACCCGGCACAGCGGGAGGGCTTGCGGAAGATCCTGCACGGCGAGTCGACTAGCCCGGGGGCGACGCACTTTTTCGTCTACAACAGCACGATGACGACGGTGCTGGACACGCTGTATGCGCCGATCGAGCTGGCCATCGACGTCGAGCAGCGGATGGCCAGGCTCAAGATCGACGGGCTGGTGGAGTCCACCGGCGCGCCGATCATCAGCCGTTTCAGCGGCCAGCCGGTGCGGTCACGGATCAACCTGCCGAACGGTTTCGAGTACACCATCGGCGAGATGGGCAACGGCAACTCCACCTCCCGTGCGGGAATCCAGCTGGACCTGAAAGACAGCTTCGGCCTGTTCTGCATCCTGCACATGAACCAGGACGGAGTCATCCGCTGACCACATCCGTGAGCACCACCGTTTCGCTGGCGAGGCTGTCGTCCCTGGTGCGGCGGCATCGGGACCGCCTGGCCGTGCTCGCTGCCCTGGCCGTGGTCACCGCCGCGGCCTGGGCCTACCTCGTGATGGCAGCGCGCCGGATGACCAGCGGGCAGGCCGGGATGAGCGGTCACTCGATGGCGCCGATGATGCACGCTATGACCGGGGTGCAGCCGTGGACGGCCGCCGAGTTCGGCCTGCGGCTGGCGATGTGGGCCGTGATGATGATCGCCATGATGGTGCCGACCGCGGTGCCGATGACCCTGCTGTACGCCGCGGTCGCCCGCAAGGCCGCCGCCCAGGACAGCCCGCTGTCGCCTACGTTCATCTTCGTCGCGGGCTACGCCGCGATGTGGACGATCTTCAGCCTGGTGGCCACCTTCGCCCAATGGGGCCTTGATCAGGCTGCGCTGCTGTCCCCGATGATGGTGTCGCGCAGCGCCGGGCTCGGCGCCGCGCTGCTGATCGCAGCAGGTGTCTATCAGTTCACCCCGCTCAAGGACGCCTGCCTCCGAAACTGCCGGGCACCGGCGCATTTCTTGTCCCGCTACTGGCGCACTGGCCGCCTGGGAGCCTTCCGCATGGGCGCGAGGCTGGGCGCGTACTGCCTGGGCTGTTGCTGGATTCTGATGGGGTTGCTGTTCGTCGGCGGCGTGATGAACCTGCTGTGGATCGCAGCAATCGCCGTATTCGTGCTGCTGGAAAAGACCATTCCCTTCGGTGTGACCGTCGGCCGGGTCGCGGGCGCGGCGATGATCCTGACCGGCGCTCTGAGCTTCGCCGTGTGAAAGTTCAGGTCGTCGCGGACCCGACCAGCCGTTCTGCACAAGAGCAACGGTTCACGCCGTTGACCGTAACCGAGCAAAACGTAAAGGCCACGGTCAACGGCGGGTTATAACGGTCACTCGCGGACAGCACCGCACGCCAGCTCACCTGCGGATAAGCAGGTCGCCGCAGCCCGGCCGACGTCCTAAGCAGTAGGTCCCGCGTTCGAGTCGCGGTCGGGGCGCAGGTCAGAAGCCTGGAGCGTCAGCGAGTGGGGCGGCGGGGAGCCAAACGGGGAGCCAAACTATCAGGCTTCCGCCATGTCCGAGACCACACTCGGCGCCGGGGCCACGGCGAGGACGTGATCTACTTCGCGGCGGACAAGGACCGGTACGTGGGAGCGATCTCGCTCGGCTACGGACCCGACGGCAAGCGGACCCGACGCAAGGTCTACGGCAGGACCAAGCAGGAGGTCCGGGACAAGCTCAAGGCGCTGCATCAGGAGCTGAACGCGGCGGTCGTCGAGTACCTACACGGTGCGGCAGGCCGTGGACGATTGGCTACGTGAAGGTTTGGGCGGTACGTCCGAACCTGGGAGCGCGTGGAGCTTGGGTGCTCGTGCGCGGTCTCGCGGCTGCGCCGGATGGTGTCCGGGGCTAGCCGGAGGCGCTGTGGCCGGCGCGCGAGGCATGGGTGGCGCCCGGGGGGATCATCGAACGGGCGACGTCGTTGAGGGCGCGGATGCGAGGGTTCTCCCGGCTGGTACACCAGACCAGGCCGAGCGGTAGGGGGGGCAGGTCGTCGATGGGAATGAGGACGATGTCGTCGCGGTCGAAGATGGGGACGGTCGAGCTGGTCGGGTGGACGATGCGGCCGCGGGCCACCAGCGACAGGATCTCGTGGATGGTCTGCACGGGCTGGGTGCGGCGGATCGGCCGTCCTGACGGCGTGTGCGGCGGGACGATCAGGTCGTAGACGGCCGGCGGGATGGTCGGGGGGAGCAAGGCGACCTCTTCGTCGGCCAGATCCTCCACGGATACCGTGCTCTGGCCGGCGAGGCGGTGCGTGGCGGCGACGGCGAGCGCCCGCGGATAGTGGGCGAATGCGGTTCCTGCGGTGAGACCTGGTTCGCCGGCGGCAAGCCAGTTGCACAAGACGTCGATGTCGCCGCGGCGCAGGGCCCGGTAGGCATCGAAAGTCCCGACTTCTTGCGGCCGGACCTCACAGGCCGGATAGCGGACCTGGAACATGGTGATGAGCCGACTGAGCGCTGGGCCCTCGGTGGTGAGGACGAAGCCGACGCGCAGCAGCCCGCGGACGGCGCGGGACAGCTGGCTGGTCTCGGCCAGGGCCTGGTCCAAGGCGGCCAGCGCGGGCGCGAGATGACGTTTGAGCGCTTCGCCCGCGGGTGTCAGGCCGACCCGGCGGCTGGTCCGGTCGAAGACCTTGACACCGAGCCGGGACTCAAGGGCCCGGACGGCCTCGCTCACCCCGGGCTGGGAGATGCCCAGGCGCTCGGCGGTCCGGCCGAAGTGCAGCTCGTCGGCGAGCATGAGGAAGATCCGCAGCTCGCGTAGTTCGACGTCCTGCCACATCAATCAGAGATCCTAATCGATCCGATCAGCGCTTGGCCCTTGATCCGACCGGGCCCGCTGCCACAGGTTGTGACTAGGTCAGGGTCACGGAAGGAGAAGGGGCATTGATCCTTGTCATCGGCGGCCGCAGCAAGATCGGCGCCGCGCTGATCGGGGAGTTGCTGGGCCGGGGGCAGCAAGTCCGGGTGCTGGTACGCGCTGGCGAACCCGCCGGCGGCCTGCCTGCGGGAGCCGAGGCGGTCACCGGCGACCTGGCCGACGAGGGCTCGCTGGTGACGGCAATGGAAGGGACCGAGAAGGTGTTCTTGCTGTCCAGCCCGCACCCCGACGCGGTCAGCTGGCATCGCCACGCCATCGACGCTGCCCGCCGCACGCAGGTGCAATTGCTGGTGCGCAGCTCGATCCTGGGAGCTGACCGGGAATCCGCGGCGGAGTTTATCAGCGCCCACACCGCCTGCGACCGCTACCTGGACGCCTCCGGGCTCCCCTATGTGATCGTGCGTCCCAACCTGTTCTTGCAGAACATCCCCGAATCGACGGTCCCCTCCATCGACGCATCAGGGACCTTCTACGTCAACGGCGGCCAGGCCCGGATCAGCATGGTCGACACCCGCGACGCCGCCGCCGTGGCCGCGGTCGTCTTGACCGAGCCCGGGCATGCCGGCGCGCACTACGACGTCACAGGGCCGCAGGCGCTGTCCTACACGGATGTCGCCTCCAAGCTCACCGGCGCGACGGGACGGCCGGTGACCTACGTCGACGCGCCCGACGAGGCGGTGCGCCAAGCGCTGCTGGGTGCCGGGCTGAGCCAGTGGTTCGCCAGCGCGCTGGTCGGCCTGTACCAGGATTACCGCCGCTCGGGGACCGGCGGCTACG
>JAFAPY010000192.1 GCA_019246795.1 Streptosporangiaceae bacterium
AGCAGGCCGAACCCGGTCACGTCGGTGCCCGCGCGCACGCCGGCTGCCAGCGCGGCCGCTGCGGCGAACAGGCCGAACAGCGCCGCCCGCGCCGCGCCTGCCCTGCCTCTCACCCGTCCCACCGTATCTGGGAAAGCCCGTTGACCAGAACGACAGTTGCTACGCGTGCACCTGGATGTGCCCTGGGTCGCCGGCGCTGACCACGCCGATCAGCGCCGCGGGCAGGCCACGGGAGCGCAGGTCGCCGAGCAAGGCGGGCGCCGTGCCGGGCGGCGCGGCCAGCAGCAGCCCCCCGGAGGTCTGCGCGTCGTGCAGCAGCACGGCGAGCTCGCCCGGGATTGCCTCATCCAGGCTGGTCACCTCGCGCATCCGCTCCATATTGGCCCGGGTGCCGCCGGAGACAAAGCCGGCCGCGGCGAGCTCGGCTGCCCCGGGCAGCAGCGGCACCGCAGGCGCGGCGATCCGCGCCGACGCGCCGCTGGCGGCCAGCATCCGGTGCAGGTGGCCGAGCAGGCCGAACCCGGTCACGTCGGTGCCCGCGCGCACGCCGGCTGCCAGCGCGGCCTCGCTGGCACCCGCGTTGAGCAGCGTCATCGACGCGACGGCCGCCCGGACCGCCTGCGCATCTGCTGCGCCGCGCTTGAGCGCGGTGGCCACCACTCCGGTGCCGAGCGCCTTGGTGAGGATGAGCATGTCACCGGGGGCCGCCCGGTCGATGGTGACCAGCCGGTCCGGGTCGGCCAGGCCGACCACCGCCATGCCGTACTTGGGCACCGGATCGTCGATCGTGTGCCCGCCGACGACCAGGCAGCCGGCCTGCGCGGCCACCTCCGCGCCGCCGCGCAGCACCTGGCCCAGGATCGCGATGTCCAGGCCGTCGCCCGGCCAGGCGGCCAGGTTGACCGCCAGCAGCGGGCTGCCGCCCATCGCATACACGTCGGACAGCGCGTTGGCGGCCGCGATCCTGCCCCAGTCGCCGGGGTCGTCCACGATCGGGGTGAAGAAATCCGTGGTCAGCACCAGCGCGCGGTCAGCGTCCAGGCGCAGTACCGCCGCGTCGTCGCCCTCGGCGGCGCCGACGAGCAGGTCTCCGGCCGCGGCGGCCAGCCCGGAGGAATCCCCCGCGGCGGGACTCGCCGTGCCCATCGCCGCGAACAGCGCCTCCAGCTTCGCCAGCGGCAGCTTGCACGCGCAGCCCGCGCCCGGCGACAGCGAGGTCAGCCGAGGGCTCTGATCAGCAATCACCTTCGCTAGCCTAGCGGCGCATCCGGCGCGGCAACCTCGCCGCCGCCCTGGCATGCGACCTTATGTCGCTATACGATGGAGGTGGTTGCCGCCCGGCCGCGGTTCCCGCGGCGCAGCCGTGCGAGCCCTGGCAGGACGGACACCGCCGTTGCGAAGGTGGTGGCAGCATGAAGAGCTACAGGTACCAGGCCCTGGTCAAGCTGAACCAGGGGCCCGACGGCGACCCGTGCGCCAAGCTGGGTCCCCAGCCGCACCGCATGGTGCTGCGCGGCGAGAACGCCGAATCCGGCCAGCATCAGGTCTATACGGTCCTGGTCAGCTGCGACGACGAGGCACCGTTCCGCCCCGGCGGCGAGCAGCGGCTGGTGACGCTGCAGCTGGCCGGGAACGACGTCGCCGACTTCGTCAGCGTCGGCAGCCGCTTCCACCTGTGGCTGGGCAGCGAGGTAGGCGAAGGCGTCGTCACCCGCCGCCTGTTCATCTAAAGCGAGTGGTTGATCAATCGCCCGGTGCCGGTCGTGACGGGCTTGGCGCGGGTCGGCTCCCAGCCAGCCACGAAGCCATGATCTTGCGGGCCATGATCGCCCTCATCGCCCGCCGCCTGGCCCAGCCCGCCCATGTATCAAACACTCACTTTAGGGCGAAGGATTTGTGCCCGGCGAACGAAAAGCGGCCAAATTCGGCGCACTATCCTTCGCGGAGCACAAATGCTACGCGTTATCTGAAACGCGAGTTCCCGCAGCTGCGATACCGGATTACCGAAACGCCCGGGACCATGGCCACAGGCCCGCAGCTCCTCGCGGAGCGCCTGCCTGGCCGGCTCACGGCGCCAGCTCACCCGGACCGATGCCGTCGATGACCACGCCAACCATGCTGCAGATGAACTCATTGATCAGCGGCGGGTGGCCGAGCAGCAAGCGGTGCTCCGCGGCCCGGGCCGCCCGCGCCGCCTGGGCATCGCCAGTCCGATAATCGAAAGATGGCGGAGCTCCCGGCCGGGACGATCACGATGCTGTTCAGCGACATCGAGGGATCGACGGCGCTGCTCGACCGCCTGGGGGGTGACCGCTACGGCGCGGCGCTGTCGGCCGTGCGGGCGCTGCTGCGGGCGGCCTTCGCCGACCACGGCGGCCGGGAGATGGGAACCGAGGGGGACAGCTTCTTCGTCGTGTTCGCCTCGGCTGCCGACGCGGTGCGCTGCTGCGTGACGGCGCAGCAGGCGCTGGCCGCCCATCACTGGCCGGACGCGGCGGCGGTGCGGGTCCGGATGGGCCTGCACTCCGGGGAGCCCGTCCGCCATGAGGATGGCTACCTGGGACTGGACGTGCACCGGGCGTCACGGATCGCGGCGGTCGCGCACGGCGGCCAGGTGGTGCTGTCCGAGGCGAGCAGGCTGCTGGTGGCCTCCCGGCTGCCGGCCGGGGTGTCCATCAAGGACCTTGGTTTCTACCGGCTGAAGGACATCGCCGTGCCGGAGCGCATCTACCAGCTGGTCATGCCCGGCCTGCCGGACCGGTTCCCGCCGCTGAAGGCCCCGATGTCGGAGACGGCGGCGGGCGGCGCGGCGGCCGGACCGGCGCCCATCGTGGGGCGCGTGGCCGAGCGCCAGGCCCTGCTGGCCGCGTACGCGCACGCGGCGGCCGGCCGTGCGCAGCTGCTGCTGGTTACCGGAGCGGCCGGCATCGGCAAGACCAGGCTCGTGCAGGAGCTGTGTGCGCAGGCGGCGTCGGCCGCTGGCGGGGCGCAGGTCCTGGTCGGGGAGTCGGCACCGCTGGCTGGCGCCGCGCTCGCGTATGGGCCGTTCGCGGCCGCCCTGCGTGGCCAGGCCGAGTGGCTGCTCTCCGACGCAGGCGCGAGGAACATGCTCGCCGCCAGGCACCGCCTGTTCGTGCGGGTGCTCGATCTGCTGACGGCCCTGGCGGCCTCCTCGCCGGTGGTTCTGGTGCTGGAGGACCTGCACTGGGCCGATGAATCCTCCCGCGAGCTGCTTGCTTTCCTGGCCGTCCGGCTGCGCGACACGCCGGTGATGATGATCGGCACGCTGCGCGAGGAGGAGCTCACCGGCCGCGTCGGTCAGTGGCTCGCCGAACTGGAGCGGCGCCCGGGCGTGACCCGGCTGCGGCTGGAGCGCCTTCCCGACAGCGAGATCGCCGAGCTCGTCACCGACCTGGTGCCCACCGCGAGCGCGGAACAGGTGGCGGCGGTGGCCGCCGCCGCCGAAGGCAACCCGCTGTACGCCAGAGAACTCGCGTCCGCCGACCCGCAGCAGCTGCCCACTTCCATCACCGATGCCGTGCTCGCGCAGGCGGCCGGCCTGACCGCGCAAGCGCGGGCCGTGGTCGACCAGGTCTGCGTCGCCGACGGCGGGATGTCCCACGAGCTGCTGGCCGCGACCGTCTCCCTCCCGGAGAAGCGCCTGCTGGCTTCCACGCGCCGGGCCGTGGCCTCCGGATTGCTGGTCACGGCCGGCGACGGCTACGCCTTCAGGCACGCGCTGATCCGCCAGGTCCTGTACGCCGAGCTGCTACCGGGCGAGCGGCGGCACTTGCACCGCCGTCTCGCGGAGGCCCTGGCCGCGCGGACGGACTCCGAGCCCGGGCTGCTGGCCCAGCACTGGCACCTGGCCGGCTGCCCTGACCAGGCCGCCCCCGTGGCAGTCGTGGCGGCGCATCACGCGGTGTCCGCGCGCGCCTACCCGGAGGCCGTGCGCCACTATGCCCTGGCCATCGAGCTGGCGCCCTGGCTGCCGGAGCCCGTCCCCGGCCTGCTGGAGGAGGCGGCGCAGGCCGCGAGCTGGGCCGGTGACCCGGATCGCGCCGCCGAGTGGGCGGGCCAGGCGCTGAGCCGGTCGAGCTCCGCCAATCCGGCCGACCGGGCCCGGCTACTGGAGCGGATTGGACGGTATCGATTTGAGGCGGGAGACCTCCACGCGGCCATCGAGGCCACCGGGCAGGCGGTGGCGCTGCTCTCCGATGGGCCGCCGTCCGCCTTGCGGGCCCGCGTGCTCGCCGCGCTCGCGACCTGGCGGATGCTGCTCGGCGAGTTCGGCGAGACGCTGCCGATCGCGGTGCAGGCGGTTGCGGAGGCCCGGCAGGCCGACGCGGACGCGGAGCTGGCCCACGGCCTGGCCACCCTCGGCGTGCTCCAGGCGCATCAGGGCGCGGCTGAGGCCGGGGTGGCGGCGCTGCGCAGGTCGTTCGCCCTCGCGCGCCGCACCAGCAACGTGGAGGACGTCATCCGGGCCGCGACCAATCTCATGTACCTCCTCTATACCGCGGGACGCTTCACGGAGGCGCTCGAGGTGGCGCAGGACGGCCGACAGGCTGCGAGGTCCCTGGACGCGCCGTCGGCGCTGACATCAGCGCTGGAGAACAACATCGCTGGGCTCCTCCTCGCCGCCGGGCGGTGGGAGGAAGCCGACCGGCTTCTTACCGAGGCGCTCGGCGAGTCGGAGGCGAAGCTCACCAGGTACCTGGAACTCCTGCAGCTGGAACTGGCCGTCGGCCGAGGCGAGACTCAGCGGGCGGCCAAGCTGGCCGCCACCTTGCAGAAGTCGCCCCACGATCCCGGGCTCATCGGCCCACTGCGCGCCTGCCTGGCCGAGCAGGCGCTTTATGCCGGCGACCTGGCCACCGCCGCCGATGAGGTCCTGGACGGGCTCGCTGCGCTGGCGGGCACCGACTGGTCCGAGGAGGAGCTGCGGCTGCTGGCCGCCGGGACCCGGGTGGCCGCCGACCTTACCGCACTACCCGAGGCGGTGCAGCCGCCAGACCTTCCGGATCTGTGGGACTCTGCCGCCGTCACCTTCGACGCCCGGGCCCGGGCCATCACCGAACGGGACGGCGCCGGAAGGCCAGCCGTGGCCGCATTCGGAGCGCTGGCAGCTGCCGAGCACGCCCGCCAGCAAGGGATCGATGACGGTGCCACCTGGGGCGCCGTCGCTGACGCCTGGCGAGTGGCCGGCCAGCCGTACCGGGAGGCCTACGCGCACCTGCGCGAGGCGGCGGCCGAGGCGAAAGCCGGACGGCACGAGTCGGCGGCGCGTGCCCTGGCCGCTGGCCGTGCCCTGGCTAGCGAGCTCGCGTCGGCTCCCTTGCTCAGGCTCGCCAGCGAATTGGAGCGGCGCGGCGGGCCGGGGGAGTAGTCCGCACCCACCCATGCGTATCGGCCGTGTCTGTGCCACACTCATGCCTGACCGTACCGAAGCGGACATGGCTGGCGCGGCCCGTGCCGACCGAGGACTGTGTCGACCGAGCCAGCGCGATCGGAGGTGGAGCCACGTGGACCCGCAAGCGAAAACCCGCCTGCAGATCGGAATCGACCCGACCGTCTGGGTCGTGTCGGCTGGCCAGGACGCGGTAGCAGCACAGCTCACACAGACCGTCGGCCCGGTGACCTGGCAGGTGGTCGGCCCGCTCGAGGGAACGCTCGTGCTATCACCGCGGGCCGCCGGATCGGTACTGGTGCTGCCCGGGCCGCCCGACGTCGGCGGCGTGCACCCGACCGGCGCCACCCTCGGCGGCATCGCCTGTGCGGCTGGCCAAGTCATCGGCGGCATCGTTTCTGCGGCTGGCCAAGTCATCGGCGGCATCCTTTCACCGCCTGGCGAAATCAAGCCTGAGGGCGTGCACCCAACCGGCGTCGGCATGCCGACCGGGCCGGCGGTGTACCTGCCGTCGCCGATCCCCGCGACCCTGAGCTTGCCAGGTCACCTGCTGGCCTCCGGCAGCGAGCTGCCCACCACGGTCGAAAGCATCAGGGCCGCGATGGCCAACGGCACTAGCGTCACGCTTGCGCTGAGCGTCGCCTCCGGCGGGGGAGTCCTGGTGCTGAACGGGGCCACCCTGGCCTTCGTCGTCCTCGTCCTGGCCACCGCGTAAGCCGTCCTCCGGCCGCCGGGCTCACCCGGCTCGTTACCAGACCTGAACTCTCCAGGTCTGGGTGCCAGCGCATGGCCTGTCCATGATCATGGCCAGTTTGCGCCACATAGCGGGCTGTTGCAGATTCGCGGCGTGTTGGCGTGCGGGCCTGGTCCGGTTTTGACAGGGTCGGGGTATGGCGAAGGGATACCGGCC
>JAFAPY010000195.1 GCA_019246795.1 Streptosporangiaceae bacterium
GTGCGCGCCGGCGACGTGGTGCTCGTGCGCCCCGGCGAGCGCGTGCCGGTGGACGGCGAGGTGGTTCACGGCGAGAGCGCGGTCGACGAGTCGATGCTCACCGGCGAGCCGATGCCGGTGCGCAAGCAGACGGGCGACCGCGTCGTCGGCGGTACGATCAACACGACCGGCGCGTTCCGTCTCCGCGCCACCACGCTCGGCGCCGACAGCGTGCTCGCGCGCATCGTTCGCCTCATGCGCGACGCGCAGGGCTCGCGCGCGCCGATCCAGCGGCTGGCCGACCGCATCAGCGCGGTGTTCGTGCCGGTGGTGCTGTCGATCGCCATCGTCACCGCGACCACGTGGTTCGTGGTCGCGCACGCGACGGGGACGCCGGCCGGTGCCGCGCTGGTGCGCGCGTTCGCCGCCGCGGTCGCGGTGCTGATCATCGCCTGCCCGTGCGCGATGGGCCTGGCCACCCCGACCGCGATCCTGGTCGGCACCGGCCGGGGTGCTCAGCTCGGCATCGTGATCAAGGGCCCCGAGGTGCTGGAGTCCACCCGGGCCATCGACACGATCTTGCTGGACAAGACCGGCACCGTCACCACCGGCCGGATGAGCCTGGCCGGCGTGACCGTCGCACCTGGTGTGGACGAGCGCGAGCTGCTACGGCTAGCAGGGGCGCTCGAGGGCGCTTCGGAGCACCCGGTCGGCGCCGCGATCGCATCCGGCGCGCGGGACCGGCTCGGAGATGGGAACCTGCCCGCCGTGCAGGACTTCGCGAGCACCCAGGGCCTCGGCGTGTCGGGCATCGTGGACGGGCACGCCGTGATCGCGGGCCGGCCTGGCTGGGCCGCCGGCGAATGGGCCCAGCCGCTTCCCGAGGGCTTGGCCACGGCTGCCGAGGCTGCGCAGGCCGCCGGGCAGACCGTCGTGGCTGTCGGCTGGGACGGCCAGGCCCGGGGCGTGCTCGCCATCGCCGACACCATCAAGCCCACCTCGGCCGCGGCGATCGCCCGGCTGCGCGCCATGGGGCTGCGGCCGGTGCTGCTGACCGGCGACAACGCCCGCGCCGCCCGCGCCGTCGCCGACCTGGTGGGTATCGGTGAGGTGATCGCCGGGGTCATGCCTGCCGGCAAGGCCGCGGCGGTCAGGAAGCTGCAGGCTGCGGGCCGGATCGTGGCGATGGCCGGAGACGGGGTCAACGACGCCGCCGCGCTGGCCCAGGCCGACCTGGGGCTGGCGATGGGCACCGGCACCGACGCCGCGATCCAGGCGTCGGACCTGACCCTGGTCCGCGGCGACCTGCTCGCCGTTCCCGACGCGATCGCCTTGTCCCGGCGGACGCTGGCCACCATCAAGGGCAACCTGTTCTGGGCGTTCGGCTACAACGCCGCCGCCGTTCCGCTGGCGGCGCTCGGGTTCCTCAACCCGCTGATCGCCGCCGCCGCGATGGCGTTCAGTTCTCTGTTCGTGGTGACCAACAGCCTGCGGCTGTACCGCTTCCGGCTCGCACAGTACCCGGTAGCGGACTTACGAGGCCGCGGGCGGCCGACCATCACACAACCTGCTCGAAGGCGGAAAGCATCGGGAAATGAGACGCTCCGGCAATGAACACCTTGTTTCTACTATCCGTGTTAGTAGACATCAGTTCATTCGGTAGGGAGTCAGCCATGCGATACGCAGGAACGACTACGGGCATCAGCTCAGTATCCGACGGGCACCCCCCGGCGAGGCGGCCGAGATGACCAGAGAACACCTGCCTGCAACCCGGGCAGCGGTGGCTCACCAGGATCGGTCGGTCCTTCCGGCTGGAGGGCTGCAGCGTACCAGTCGGCTGGCTGCGTTGCCCCTGCGGCACGCCGTCCGCACCGCCGCCGCCGCTACCCGGCTATCCCGGGCGGCTGCCGACCAGGTCGCAGCGCGCACCGCCGAGCAGCTGTTCGGCACCCTCGGCGAGCTGAAAGGCGGAGCAGCCAAGCTAGGGCAGGCGATGTCAGTGCTGGAGGCAGCGATGCCGGAGGAGGTCGCGGCGCCGTACCGGGCGGCGCTTCGGCGGCTCACCGACTCGGCGCCGCCGATGCCGGCCGAGGTCGCACGCCGGGTCATTGCGGACGATCTGGGCGCCGCCTTCGGGCCCGGCTGGGAGGAGAGGCTGGTCGCATTCGACGACACGCCGCTGGCGGCAGCCTCGATCGGCCAGGTGCACCGCGCACGGTGGCGTGACGACCGCGGCGCGATCGTGGACGTGGCGGTCAAGGTGCAGTACCCCGGCGTGGGCCAGGCACTTCGCTCGGACCTGCGGCAGGCCCGCCTGTTGGCGCGGGTGATGGCACGGCTCACCCGGCTGAACTTGTCCGGGCTGGCCGACGAGCTCGCGCTGCGGATCGTCGAGGAGCTGGACTATGTACGCGAGGGACGTATCCAGCGTGAGGTGGCGGCCGCGTTCACCAACCACTTCTCGCAACCGCTCGCCGAAGCCCGCGCCGCAGGGGTACTTGAGCCCGAGGGCCTGACCAGGGTCACGGTCCCGGGCGTGTACGTGGCAACACCACGGGTGCTCATCACCGGATGGCTGGATGGAGTGAGCCTGTCCACGCTCCTGGACGGGCGCATGGATCTGCTCCCGGCGGGCTGGCGCGAGCTCAGCCCGGGCGACGCGGCGGACCTGGCCGCCCGGCTGCTCAGTCACGCCATCTACGCGCCTGCGGCGTGCACCGGCTGGATGCACGCCGACCTGCACCCGGGCAACTTCCTGCTGCTGCCGGGCGGCCGCCTCGGCATGCTGGACTTCGGTGCGGTCGCGGCCACGCCCGGCGGCATCCCGGCACCGTTCGGGCAGCTCGCCGCGGCGGTGCTCGCCGGAGACGGGCCGACGGCCGTACAGCTGGCCCGCCAGGTCGGAGCGCTGGCCCCAGACCTCGAGATGGACCCGCGGCTGATTGTCGAGCTGCTGCACCCCATCGTCGCCACGGCGGCCACCGACAATTTCACCTATTCGCGACCCTGGCTGCGCGGGCTCATGGCCCACTTCGCCGAGCCGCGTTTCGCCCCCGCGGTGCGGAACCTGACGCCGCCACGGGAATACGCACTGGTCTGGCGCGCGACGCTATCGGCGGCAGCGCTGTTCGCTCAGCTAGGCGCGACCGTGCCCACTCGCGGGTTCCACCTGGCCTACTCACCCGGGTTCCGCGACGGCATTCTCGCTGCCCAGGGGCTGCCTCCGCAATCTGACCAAACCGTCGGAAAGGCAGGAGCCGGTGTCTAAGGGCAGCAGGAACACGCAGAAAGCGAGGGAAAGGCTGGCCCGGATCAGGGCGGAGCAGGCGCGCCGTCGGCGCCGCCGCATCGGGGCCGCCAGCACCGCGGCGGCAGCCGCGGTAATCGCCGCCGTCGTGGGCATCAGCCTGTCCGTCACTAGCAGCAGCTCTGGCGCCACTGCGCCAGGGCCCAGCCTCGCCCCGCTGAGCACGGTGGGTACCTTGCAACCCGCGCCAAGCCCGGGCGCGCCCGGAGCCGAGAGCGTCCCGGTCCCCGCAGAGGCGCCGCTGGCCGGCCTCGCCACATCAGCGACCGGGCAGCCCGTCGCTCAGATCAGCTGCCAGGTCGGCGAGCAGACCGTGTTCCACATCCACGCCCATCTGACCATCTTCGTCAACGGCCAGGCCCGGCAGGTGCCAGCCGCGATCGGCATCCCCGGCGCCCAGGCCCAGCAAACCCCATACGGCCCGTTCATCGCCGCCGGCACCTGTTTCTACTGGCTGCATACCCACGCCGCCGACGGCATCATCCACATCGAGTCCCCGATCCAGCGAACCTACACCCTCGGAGACTTCTTCGACATCTGGGGTCAGCTGCTCGGACCCGGCCAGGTCGGCCCCGCCACCGGGCACGTGATTGCCCTGTACAACGGCCGGGTCTACGAGGGCAACCCGCGCGACATCCCGCTGACCGCGCACGCGCAGATCCAGCTGGACATTGGCACCCCGCTCATCGCCCCGCAGCACATCACCTTCCCCGCGGGGCTGTGACCTGCCCGGAGCAGCTACCTCGATGTGCACGTTTGGT
>JAFAPY010000197.1 GCA_019246795.1 Streptosporangiaceae bacterium
GCAATACCATCTGCCGCTGCGACTGGACGGCAGGGGGTTCCTCGATCCTCGCATGCGAGGGTCCGCTGCCCTCCGCGTCTCCCGGTGCGCCGCTCAGCCCGTCCAGGCGTGCCCGTAGTTCGGCGATCTCTTTGCGCAACCCCGGGATCTCGGCGCAATGCTCACAGCATTGTGATCCGGGCATCTTGGCGGACACCTTTCAATACTGCCTTGACTTGTACGGGTGAGAACAATCGGCATGTACGGGAGAGCGGCCGTTCTCCAGGGCGCGAGCCGGGCCTGGGCGGGCTGCGCCCTTCCTGGTCCGCGGGATTGGGACGACGGATGAAGGTCTGCGGGGGAGATGCTGAACTCTTGTAAGGCGCGGCAGATGGGCAACTATCGCGACTCCTGAGAAGTTTGAGAGACCCATCGTGCCTTCGGCTCCCTCCAAGAATGTACTCGGATGCTCACCGGAACCAATCCAAGAAAAACGGCAAGACCGTCACCCGGTTACTGACTGGCGACCAGCTCGCCGACTACCAGCCCTGGTTCGACAACCAGCGCCGCCTCCGCGAGCTGATCGCCGAGGTGCAAACCCTCAGTCAGGAAATCGCCGACAACGACCCCCGCTGGAACCGCTAGGGCCCCAGGCCGGTGTGGATTCAGCGCGCTTAACCTGCAGGCGAACCTCCCGTCAGGCCCATCAGCCCAGGTCATCCCTGCGTGAAAATCTGACCAGGGCAGCGCCCCGACCGCTGGGTGTCACGTGTCGAGGTTCACGTGCTGCACGCTGATGACTTCCTGTCCCTCATGCTCGGTGACGGTGTACCAGATGGGGTCACGTCGTCGGCGGGAGGGCAGCTCGTAGGCGCCGGGCAGTGGATTGTCGCGGGGAAAAGGGTCCGCGAGGGCCGGGACCGGCTCGTCCAGCAGATGAAAGATCGTACGCTGCACCGTCCACCGCAGCGGCTGTGGCAAGGCCTCGATCTCCTGCCAGGACGAGCCCGGGAAGCGGACGAGGCGATCACTCACGTATTCCCCATGCCTCGGCGAGCTCCTTACGGGTGAACGTCGGCGCGTCATCGCCCCGGGCCGGGATCGGCATGAATGCGCGCCATGGCGGCGCCCCGCCCGACCTCCCGGCGCAGCCGCTTCAGCTCGGCCTTCAGCGCATCCAGTTCGGCACGGGGAATGCTGACCAGGCCGGATGCTTCGGCGCTCACGCGGCTCCCTCAGTTCGGCGCTTTAGGCCCCAGTCTAGATCGACGAGGCTGGGCCGGTCGGCAGCTAGCTGCTTATGATGCTGGTTGGGGCTTGCTTAGCCGCGGTCGATGGCTGAGCCGTGGAACGGGTCATGGAACGGCAGGCTACGAAATCCCAGTGCTATCAGCGCCGTAGCTGCCATTCGCGGCGCTATCTGTGCAGGTCATGCTATGGGAGGAGCGAACAGCCCCCTTGTAATGCGTAGGTCATCGGTTCGATTCCGATAGGCGGCTCCACTCAAAAACCGTCGTCTATCAGGCATTTGGTCCGCCTCCGCTTCGCCGTTGCCCGAATCGCGCGGCTCGGACGGCTCAGATGCCCCCCGAGATGCCCCCGACGACCCGAGCGGCCTGCCACAGGTTACCATCGACCAGGTGGCCGTACAGGTCCATTGTCATCGCCGCCGTCGCATGCCCGAGCACCCGCTGGACCACCTTCGGGTCCGCGCCAGCGGCCAGCCAGACCGACGCCGCGGTATGACGCAGATCGTGCTTAAGCCGATATCGGCTTAAGCATGACCTGAGGCACACGGCCGCCTCGCTGATGATCCAGGCAGGCTACCCGCCCAAGATGCTGCAAGAGATCCTGGGCCATGCCAGTATTACCACCACCCTCGACCTGTACGGCACCTGTACCCCGTTGGCTGGACCGGTGGGGCCTCGGCCCTCGCCGGCGCCGCGATAGCCCTGGACGGCATCGGGTTGCGGGTCTGGGCGATCCTCATCCTGGGCCGGTTCTTCAAGTTCGCGGTCGTGATCCAGCACGGCCACACCATCACCGACCATGGCCCCTACCGGCACTGGCAGCTACTCTGGTGACATCAAGATCCCAGACCGCGCCATGAAGGAGCTGGAGAAGCGAACGTCCGCTGTCGCGACTTGCGCGGTGAATGGAACTA
>JAFAPY010000264.1 GCA_019246795.1 Streptosporangiaceae bacterium
AACGCCAGTCCCGGGCGATGCTGGCCACGCTGCTGCTGTCGTTCGGCATCCCGATGCTGCTCGGCGGGGACGAGATGGGCCGCACCCAGCGGGGCAACAACAACGCCTACTGCCAGGACAACGAGATCACCTGGTTCGACTGGTCCAGGCCGGACGCCAGCCTGCGGGAGTTCACCAGGGGCCTGATCGCGCTGCGCAAGGCGCACCCGGTGTTCCGCCGCCGCCGGTTCCTCACCGGGACCGAGGCATCGGGGCTGCGCTGGTTCACCCCGGCCGGCACCGAGATGACGCTCGCCAACTGGTCGGACCCGAACGCCCTGGCCATCGCGGTGTACCTGGACGGCTCCGACGATCCCGACCGGGCGGCCGACGGCACCTGGCTGGTCGATGACGACTTCATGGTCCTGGTCAACGCGTGGTGGGAGCCGCTGGAGTTCGTGCTCCCGGAGTGCCGGCCGCAGGCGAAATGGCGGGTGGAGGTCGACAGCTACGACCTCGCGTCCGGGACCGGGCCGCAGGCCGCGGCCGAGCTCGGCGCCGGCGACCACCTCACGGCCGGTCCCCGCTCGGTGGTGGTCCTAGAAAATCGCGATCGGGTTGACCGGTGAGCCGGTCGCCTCCGGAAGCCTGAGCGGGGCGATCACGCACAGGAACGACCAGCGGCGCAGGTCCTCACACACCGCGGCCAGGTCGTCCAGGTGCAGGTAGTCCAGCAGGTGCAGGCCCATCGCGTTGATGGCGAGCACGTGGACCGGAAACCCGACGCCTTCGACGACGCTCGGCGCGGTGTCGCTGTTGCCGTCGCTGCCGAGCGCCGCGATCCGGCGTTCGGCGAGAAGCTCCAGCGCCGTGGGATGCAGCCCGGCCCGGGCCCGGGCCGCGTCCCACGCGCCGCGCTCGGTCTTGCGGCGGCGGTGCCCCACCCTGACCAGCAGCAGGTCGCCCTGGCCGATCCGGTCGTCGGCGGCCGACTCGGCTGCGGTGAGGTCGTCGGCGGTCACATGGTCACCGGGCTCCAGCCAGGGGACGCCCCGCGACCGGGGGATGTCCAGCAGCAGGCCGCGGCCCACGATGCCGTCGCCGGCCACGTCTATGGTCAGCTCCGCCGCCCCGGCCTGCGTGACCGCCTGCGCGGGCACGTCGTTGTACAAGGTGCCGTCGAAGGCCACGTGGCACAAGGCGTCGATATGGCTGTCGGCGTCGCCGTGGATGTTCATGGAGATGCGGTCCGCGGCGAACACGAGCCCGGATCCGCCGCCCGTACCTGCCGGAGAGCTGGTCATCTGGTGCACGGCCGGCTGGGGGTTGTCCGGTGCCATCTCGGTTTCCACCAGTGCGCCCAGCGCGACAGTCCGGCCCCGCCATACGTCGCTGGCCGCCGCGACCACGTCGGCGTCGGAGAGGTAGTTCAGCGCTCCGCGCCGGTCGTCCGGTCCCCATCGGGACATGCCCTGCAGCCGCTGGTACAGCGCCTGGAACTCGCTCGCGCTCATGCCGGAGGTATCCATGATCGACTCCTCACGCCGGATGGACATACGGGTCACGCAGTTCCTGCAGCGAAGCCATGAAGTACGCCAGGCGATCTCGTACCACGTTCGACATGGTGCCTGGGTAGCGCTGCCCGGATCGCTCGGCATCCATGGCGGTGCGCACCGCCTGAAGGGATGCAAGGACGTCCGCGAGGCGAAGGCGGTCCTCCTCGTTCGGCGCGGACTCCTGCAACGCGTAGAGCAACTGGCCGTAGTCGTCGGCGCGGCGCTGGATGTCGAACCAGCGGGCCGTTGCCTCACCCGAGCCGGGAACGCCCGGTGTCTCCGCGGCTGCCATGGCGTCGTGCAGCGCGGAGCCCCGCGCGTAGGCGTCGATCAGCCGCGAATTCCAGTCAGCTTTCGCGGCCCCCCGCCTGCTCACGGACACGATCAAGGCAACTAGGCCGATAACGGCGACCGCCGCCAGGACGACCCACAGCCACACCAGGTTGGAGCGTGATCCGGTAGTGGACGGAGTGCTGGACGCCCCGGTGGGCACGACTGCCGGCGACGTCGAGGACGCCGCCGGGGTCGTCACCGGCGTCGGGGTGGTCGGCGACCTTACCGGAGTGG
>JAFAPY010000288.1 GCA_019246795.1 Streptosporangiaceae bacterium
ATGGGAGGGGGACGCGCTTATGGGGCATCGGACCTGAGGCTGTCCAAGATCACTCACAGCACTCACTGGATCATGCTTACATGTAACGTGTTATTCGCCATCTGCTGCATCAAGAAAGGCTTGGCGAACAAACCGCATTCGCTGGCGCATGCAGCTTTACCAGCCAGAATTGAATTCAGAGGCTCCTGAGGGGGATTCCATGGAATGTGAAGCTGTGTCATCCGCCATCAAGGTCCTGATCGTGGGCAGGCCACTGGTTGTGGAGGAGGCCATCCAACGCGCACTGGCAACCGAGACAGGTGTCAGGGTGATGGGCATCGGGCGGGATATGGCCGAAACCGAGCGCCTTCTAGTAGACGCCCGGCCTGACGTGATTCTCGTATGTGGTGGGGCTGACGGCGACACCGGGCTCCAGTTGGTCGAGCAGATCGTGGCCCGCAATCCCGATGCCCGCGTAGTGGTCCTAGCCCCCGACGCCGATGATGAGAGCTTGCACGATCTCGTGACGGCAGGCGCGTTCGGGCTGGTAAACCTCCAGTTGGACGGGTTCGCTGAGCTTGTCTCTGCGCTCCATCGCGCCGCCGCCGGGGAGTTCCTGTTGTCCGCGGATACGCTGCGACGAATCATCCGGCACCAGCGGATGCAGTCTGTGCGGCAACGGCAACGCGCAGACGTGATCCAGCGTCTGACCGAACGGGAGCTGGAGGTCCTCTCCCTTATCGGGTCCGGCCTCGACAACCGCATGATCGCCGAGAAGTTGTTCGTCAGCGTAACCACGGTGCGTAGTCATATTCAGCATCTACTGTCGAAGCTGGATCTCCACTCCAGAGTGGAGGTGGCGGTATTGGCCAACCAGTATGACCTGGCAGTTGGCATGGTTCAGGCTTTAGCAGCCCACGCTCTGGGGTCGCGTCAGTTAGAGCATGTCCCGCAGGTCTTGACGTCCGGCTGGTTGAGATCGCCAACCTAACGCTCTTGTGGATCATCGTCCTGTCATCCTGCCTCTCCGACGGACTCCATGAGGGTCTGTACGGTGGGCACGGACGGGGCAGGCACGCCGAGCTCCTGGTAGGCGGCGGCTGTCTGCTGGAGGAAGGTACCGATGCCGAAGTCGCCGGCCCGTTCGGTGGCCGCCTGGCTCAGCCGGTCGGCCAGGGCGGGGTCGGTGAGCACGGCGAGCAGAGCCGCGGCGAATGCCCGCGGCGTCGGCTGAGTCAGCGCCGCGCACTGGTCGTTGAGGACGTCAAGATGACTGGCGGTGCGGGTTGCCACGATGGGTTTGCCTGCCCGCAGGTACTCGTAGATCTTGTACGGGGTGTTGATGCCCTCGCGACGCGACGACACCAAGACGTCGGCCGCGGCGAGGCAGGAAGCTATCTCATCGGACGGGAGCAGGCCGGTGCAAATAATGGACTCAGCTATACCAAGCCGCGCGGCCCGCTGCTTTACATCTGCCACCTGTTCTGGTCGGCCGCCGACCAGAACGAGCCGGGCCTGCGGCAGCGCGTCCTGCACCAGCGCCATGGCCTCAAGCAGGAGTGGAAGCCCCTGGTAGGGCTCGAAGCTGCCGGTGTAAAGGATCACCGGCCTGTCGTCGCCCCAGTTGCTGCGCAGCTTGGCGCTAAGGGCGGGATCCACCCGGTATCCGAGCGGCCAGCAGGTAATCAGGTGTACCTGCTTGCCCGGGGCCTGAGCCGTCACCAGAGGCATCGACCCGGGAACATTGACGATGATCACCTTGGCGCCGGCCAGGATGCGCCGTTCCAGCCAGCGCGCTAGGAGCGTCACCGGATGGCGCGGGCCAAAGCCGTAGTCCCGTAGCACGGTGCCCATGTCGCTGTGGACGTCGTGTACATACGGCACCCGGAAGATGACACGCAGCAGCCAGCCTGCCACGCCCGCCTCCTCGACAGTATGGATTACGTCGTAGCGGCCCCGGCGGAGCTGGCGGCCCGCCTCCCACAGCAGCAGGGCGTCCAGCGGCAGCTTAGCCAGCGACGGGCCGATCTTGACCCGGCGCAAGCCCGGCAGCCGCGGCGTGCGCACCCAGCGCAGGCCGGGCACGGCCACGTCCTGGCCGAGCGGGTACGTCACCAGGTCGACCTGCTGGCCAAGCGCGGTCAGCGCCCGGCAGCGATTCAGGACGGCGATCGGCGTACCGCGAGGCGTATAGACCGGCTCCGGGGCCAGCATCAGGATGCGCATTGTCGTATCTCCTTGGCGAA
>JAFAPY010000296.1 GCA_019246795.1 Streptosporangiaceae bacterium
CGTGAACCGCCGATATGCGCTACGGCCTCGGCGTCAGCGTGGCCGTTCTATGCCGGGCCCGAACGGGCATTCTGCGTGCAGGGCCCGTACACCGGGCAGCACTTGAGGTAGTACGCGGATAGGCACGATCCGGTGCGGTCAGGGCCCTGGTCGCCTGGGGCAGCTGCTGTCCTGGCGTGCCTGGAACAGTGGCGGGCGAGCGCGCATCGCTCGAAGCCGGGGCGCGCACCGCCGACCTGCGCGCCCTCACCGGGGGCCCGGTCGCCGAAGCAGCGCCGGAACCTCAAGCGGCGGGCAACTCAGCGAGCTGGCCCACGGTCACCACCGCGAAGGCACCCAGTGAGCGGTGCAGGGCAGTCAGCCTACCTGCGGTCCCCGCACCGGCCTGATGGCGCGGGTCGCGAAGTAACCCGGCATGTACCGCGCCGTGGCGTCCGCGTGATGCGGGGCTTCGACCAGGTGGGTAAGGGTGAAGCCAGCGGCCAGCTGGCCGCCGATCTGCTCGGTGAGCGAGTGGCTGTACTCAACCGGGCCGGTTCCGTAGGAGCGCAGCCGCGCGGCGTCGGGCAGGTCGAGGGTGGTGAACGGGATCCGGTGGCGCACCACCAGCTCGCCACGGTCATCGAGCGCCGCCACGTCGAAGATGAAGATGTCAGGGTTCATGAACCCGGCCATCAGGACGCCACCCGGGCGCAGCACGCGGAACGATTCCTGCCAGACCGGCGCCAGATCGGGGCAGAACACGTTCGACACCGGGTTGAACACGACATCGAAGCTGGCATCGGGAAACGCGCTCAGGTCGCGCATGTCGCCGAGCACGGTGCGGATGGCCAGCCCCTCCCGGGCGGCCACCTCCTCGTCGCGGCCCAGCTGCCTCGGCGAGTTGTCGAACACCGTCACGACCGCACCCGCCGCCGCGAGCACCGGGCCCTGCTGCCCGCCGCCAGACGCCAGGCACAGCACCGCCACCCCGATCTGGAATTGTTCGAGCTAATAACGATATGCCCGCTTGTCACGCTACGCGACCACGACGAGCGCTGTCACCTCGCCGGCCTCGGTCCACGAGACGGTCCACGAGCAAACACCGGATCTAACATATAACCGCACCCATAGGGGCTCTAGCTGTCAAGTGGGCGTGCTGAATTGACCCGATGACCTCGTCGGCTGCCCGGGCTGAGGTGGGACTGTTGTTGTGGCTTTCCTGGTCGCTGCCGGTTTGTGCCGCCGCGCGGTCCGGGTCAAGCTGGAGCGCCCGCAGCGCCGCGTCGGCAGGCGCGGGCGAGGACGAACGAGCTTGATACCGGCAAGCGGTGGCCGATGATGAGAAGCGAGGAACAGCCTCCTGGTTGGGGTGTGTTGCGGAGGTCGCTGGCTGGTTCCCGTCGTGCCTGGTTGTCGGAGTGGTCTCACATGCACCCATTCGGCGCCGCCTGAAGTCGGCGGGTAGCTCATGACCATCACTTCGGGGACCGGGCTGCTCAGTCAGGTCATCGAGCGCGGCGAGGCCGGCTCATGCGGTTTTGCGAGCTCGCCCGGGGCTGGGCGACCCTTCCGGCTAGTGAGGCGCACCGCCGCTGGCCGCGTCGGTGAGCAGGTGGTAAGCACGGGTGAGGAGCTTGCGGGCGATCGCGGTGGTGGCGATCTTCTTGCCGCGGCGGCGGGCGATCACCTGGTAGCTGGCGGCGAACTGCGGATGCCGCTTGGCGGTCTGCGCGGCCTCGCACAGCACCCACCGGACCCAGACCGAGCCCTGCTTGGAGATGTGCCCGTGGCGGACCACGCGGTCGCTGCCGCGTACCGTCGGGGTGAGCCCGGCCCAGGGCGCCAGCTTGCGGGCCGAGGCGCGCGGCGCGCGGGGCGCGCCCTTGAAATAGTACTGAAGGTTCTCACCAATTGGACAATATATGTTGTCGAGCTGGCGATGCGTGAGGTTGGCGCTGGCCAGGCGCCTATTACGGGACGCCGGCGTCGGCCGGAACCCGGCAACATATGTTTACGAGTTCCAGCTAATGCTTTACACGGCGCATTCTGGCCGAGGATGAGTCAGGTAATCCGATCTGACGACTGCCGTCGTTGCGGTGGCGGCGCTGGTAGGCCTGGCGGGCCGCCTGCCTGGTTACGCCAAGCTGGGCGGCGATCTCCGGCCAGCCGATGCCAAGATCTACCGCGTGGTCGACCAACACCGCGAGCTCCGATTCTGCTGCCTCCCGTGCGACCTGCGCATGCTTGATCCGCTCCAGAACCTCAGGTGGAGAGCTGGGAATCCCGCGGCGGCGGGCTTGGCGGTTCAGCTGGCTTCGGGTGCCTGGGCCCGGGCTGTCCATGCCTAACCCTCGGCCGACGCCTGGACTTGCCCATGTGATCCAGCATGCCAGGGGACGCATGCTGCAGCGCCGCTCAGTCTCGCGGAGAGACCGTGGCCAGGCCCGCGTCAGTCGCGGCCTTGATCAGGCGGTCGTCGTAGCTGACCACGGCATCAAGGTCGGGGCCGAGGATGCGGGCGGTGGCTAGGTGGATCGCGTCGAGCGAGCGGAGCGCGCGGTCGGGCTCATTCATCGCGCCCTCTACGATGTCGTCATCGATGGCGATGGTGGAGAAGGCGAGCAGCAGGTCGCGCGCATCCGGCAGCAGCGCGGGCATGGCGCGGGCCACGGTCCTGGTCACTTCGATCCGCAGCAGCGCCGAGCTGACCCACTCGGCATCGGCATGGGCGTCGTAGAAGGCCGCGAAGGTACGGGAGTGGGTTTCCTCGGCCAGGAGCTTGATCACCGCGGAGGTATCGGCGTAGTACAGGCTCACCAGGGTTCCTCGGCCCGCAGCGCCGCCAGGGCGTCGGAGAGCTGGTCGGTTCCGTCGTCGGGCCGCATGCGCGGACGGTACCCGGGCCGCCGGGCAAGGGTCGCCCGCCCGGATTCGGCCAGGCGCGCCAGCACCGGGGTAGGCTGACGGTCCCCCACCGGAACGATCCGCGCGATGAGCCGCCCGTGCTCGGTCACGTCGATGGTCTCTCCGTGCCGTACCCGGGCCAGCACCTCGCTGGTGTGATGCCGCAGGTCGCGTAGGCCCACGGTGTGCCCATCCGAATTCGCCATGCGGCCAACGTATCACAAATTTGTGGCACAAGGGTGTCCGGAAAGTCCAGGAGGCACGGCGGATCTAGCTGCGGCACCGGGCCGACGAGGCAGCGAGACGGCACGGGCGCCGGTAACACGGCGTCAGATGGCAACGACGACGGAGGTGGCCTCCGAGATGATCTTGGTCTTGGGCACGTATTGGGCACAGCGAGCCGCAGGTAGCGGCTTTGAGCCGCATTCAGCCGCACATCGCCGTAGAATCCAAGATCACCAGGGCCAGGTATTTCCGCAGGCCACGGGGCCTAAACTGCGGTTCCGGGGGGGTGGGGCGGCTGGGACTCGAACCCAGGACCGGCGGATTATGAGAAGCCTGCCCGCATGCAACGCTGCCTCCAGCAGCGCGGACAGCACGGCCCCAGTCATCCGTGGCACTCATCGCGCCTGACTCCACAGGCATGCCGGTCCACGAACCGGTCCACGGCCGCGCCGGCACCACGCCCATCTCCGCTACGCAC
>JAFAPY010000018.1 GCA_019246795.1 Streptosporangiaceae bacterium
TTCCTGACCGCGCGGATCCGGCCCAGCGCCGGCCACCCCGAGAAGCACCTGCCGGGCGGGCCGCGGGACCTGGCCGCGTCCCGGCGCTCCTTCCGGTTCGGACTGCAGTTCTCCGACGGCGGCAAGGCCGCGGGCAGTCCCGGCGGCGGCAGGCCGGACCACGAGTCCGAGCCAGCAGGGCCGGTCCTGTACCCGTTCGCCGGCGGCGGCGGCCCGCACTCTTTCGTCTCCCGGTGGTGGACCTGGCCGCTGCCGCCGGCCGGGCAGCTGGAGTTCGTCTGCGAGTGGCCGGCGTTCGGCATCACCGAATCCCGGGCCGGCATCGATGCGCAGCTCATCCTCGATGCGGCACGGCGCAGCGTGCGGCTCTGGCCGGAAGACGGAGCCTGACCGCGGATCCGTACCGCCGGCCATCGTCAGCGGGCCGTCCAGGGCCGGAGCTTGTCGGGGTTGCGTACCGCCCAGATGCGGGTGATCCGGTCGGCTGCGATGTCGAACGCGAACACCGTCACGGTGACGCCGTCTTGCTGGGCTATCAGGCCGGGCTGGCCGTTGACCGTGCGTTCCAGGATCGTCAGCCCGGGCACCCCGCTGGCGATGTGGACGGCGTAACGCGCGACCTGCTCGGCGCCTTCGACCAGTTCGGATAACCATCGGCCCGCACCGTCCGCGGCGGTCGGCCCGTGGTCTCACTCACCGGCGGCGCCATCGATCCGCTCCCGGATGAGGTCGGCGTGGCCGTTGTGCCGCGCGTACTCCTCGATCATGTGCAGGTAGATCCAGCGGATATCCAGGGTGCGCTCGCGGTGATGACCGTGGCTCGCCACGACATCATCAAGCTGCTTGCCGGCCACCGCGGCACGCGCGTGCCCGATCTCCTGCTTGAATGCCTCGATGTTGGCGGCCGGGTCCGCGTCATCAAGCGCCTCGAAGTCCCGGCCGGTCTGGTCCGGGTCGTATGGGAAGGGCAGGTCGGTGTTGGCCGCGTGGATGCGGAACCACCAGCGCTCCACCTCGGTCATGTGCCGCACCAGGCCGAGCAGGGACAGCCGGGACGGCGGGACCGCCCGCTTCTTCAGCTGGCTGGCGGTCAGGCCGGCGCACTTGAGCAGCAGCGTGTCGCGATGGTAGTCCAGCCAGGCCTCCAGCGCCTGGCGCTCACCCAGGATGAGCCCCGGCTCGGCGCGCTCGACCTGTGGAGCCGTCCATGCTTGGGTCATAGCCGCCACGGTAGCCGTGACGGGCCACCTTGGTCGATCCCACAACCAGCCACCGGCCCCGATGCCGGAGCCTGGAAGGCTTCACGTTACGCTGTGTGGTCCCGCTTGCCGCCGTCCGCGACTCCCGCCGCCCGCACCTGGCGCCGCAGCCGCTGCCCGGACCGTGATACCGTCGCTCGTTCTGCTTCATTGAAATTCTTTTTCCCGAACGACCGGTGCTACCCGCCCCAGGCCACGCGAGCGCTCCCAACTACATTCTGACCTCGCATCTGCAGGTGCGGCGTCTGGGCAAGTGCGCGACGATGGAGACATGACATCTGGGGTGTTCACCAATGCGCATCCGGCGCTGGCGCAATTCTGGCATCCGGTGGCGCTGTCCTCCCAGGTCGGCCGGGAGCCTGTCGCGGGCCGCCTCGGTGGTCAAGGCTGGGCGCTGGCCCGCTTCAGCGGCGGCATCGCGGCGTTTGCCGACGCATGCCCGCACCGCAGGGCGCGCCTGTCCGCCGGGCAGATCACGGGCGGCACGCTGCAGTGCACCTACCACGGCTGGCGATTCGCCCCCGACGGCAGCTGCGTCGGTATCCCAGCGCTCGAGGACACCGCAGCGATTCCGGAGCGGGCCATGCTGCGCCGCCCGGCCGAGGTGGCCGACCAGGACGGCATGGTGTGGCTCGCCCCGGAGCCCCCGCGCGCTCCCATCCCGGACCTGCATCCGGGCGTGCCGCTCGGCGGCGACGGCATTGCGACGGTGTTCCTCCCTGTCCTCCAGGTGCAGGCCAACGCGGCGATCCTCATCGACAACTTCCTCGACGAGGCGCATCTGCCGTTCGTCCACGCGGCCACGATCGGCGGCGCCGGGCCGGAACCCATCCCGCGCGCCGACGTCGACCGCCGCGGCCTGTCGTTCACGGCCGTCCGCGAGCACACGTTCACCAACCTCGCTGATCCAGCGGTGCGTGATGGTGCCCGGCCGGCGGTGCAGCGCCGCCGGATGACCTACCGGTACCAGGCTCCGCTGACCGCAACCTTGTTGCTGGAGTACCTCGACGCGGAAGGGTGGCAGTTCCTCACCTTCACCGTGCAGCCCGAAGATGAGCGCATGTGCCAGGTGTACCAGACGGTGACCGGCCCGGGCCTGACCGATCCGGAACAGGCCGCAAGCACCGCGAAGTACGAGATGTCGATCTTCGAGGAGGACCTGGACCTGCAACGGCGGGCGCTGTCCGGCCTGGAGTTCCCACTCGACCCCGCCGCCGAACTGCACACCCGCGCCGACCGGGTATCGGTCGAGTTCCGCCGCGTCCTCGCCGCCGCCGTCAGCGGCTAAGGCTGCTTTAGCTGGCCGGGGCCGGGGTTTGTACCTGGGCGGTGCCTGCGCTGGTCCGGGCGGCGTCCAGCACGGCTGCGGTGGCGACGGCGTCCCATGGATCGACGGGCACCGGTTGGGTGCCGCGGATGGCGGCGGCGAATGCGGGGTAGAACCGGTCCCACGCCCCGCGCGCGGATGGCACTGGCTCATCGGCCTCGCCGCGGCGCAGGTGCCCCCACCGCTGCGGCGGCTCAACGCCCCACCGCTGGCCGGCCGACGCCGGTGAGGCCCCGTTGCGCAGCTGGGCCTCTTGCCCGTCAACGTCGCCGATGATGAAGGTGCCCGAGGTTCCGGCCGCGCGCAGCCGGGGCCCGGGGGCGCCTTGCCGCCAGCTTCCCCACAGGTGCGACCGCACGCCGCCGCCATGGGTCAAGGCGACGAAGACGTCGTCGTCCAGCCCGCCAGGGCCGCCGCGGTGGTGCATCTCGGCGTAGACGGCGATGACCGGGCCGGCCAGCACCAGGGCCTGATCGGCGAGGTGGCTGCCGAAGTCCAGCAGGGTCCCGCCGCCTGCGGCGGGCGGCCCGGGTTCTGGCTTGAAGCGCTCGAACCGCGACTCAAACCGGGTCAGCGCGCCGAGTGATCCGCTGGCCAGCAGCTCGCGCAGGGTGAGGAAGTCCGAGTCCCACCGGCGGTTCTGGTAGACCGTCAACGGCAGCCGTAGCTGCTCGGCCAGCAAGACGGTCTTCCGCGCTGCGTTCGCATCAAGCGCGAACGGCTTGTCGCAGGCCACCGCCAGGCCAAGGCGCAGCGCCTGCTCGGTCAGCGCGGTGTGGGTGGCCGCCGGCGTGGAGATCGCCACCGCCTCCGCCCCGGCCCTGGCCAGATCCTGCAGCGAGCCGAAGGCCGGCCGATCGAGGTCCTCGCTGACCTGGCGGCGGCGCTGCGGTGAGGTGGTGACCACGCCGAGGAACTCACAGTCCTCGGCGGAGGCGAGCAGCGGGGCGTGAAAGTACCTGCCGCCAAGGCCATAGCCGGCCAGGCCGGTGCGCACCGGTGCGGGCACGATGAGGCTCCTCCCGAGGCTGACTGGTTACACGCTACGACGGCGATGGTGCGGGCAGAAGGGAGCACAGGCCCGGCTCGTGCCCGCCGGAAAGCGGCTGCCGCTAGGTGTCGGACCTCCGGTCTACAGGTATCCGAGGTCGCCCGCTGCGCGCGTGGCCTGGCGGAGCAGTTCTTTGGCTTCATCGGGCTGGCCGGAGTCCCATGCGTGTACGGCGTCCTCGACCAGGGTGCGGACCGGTTGCTGGAGCAGCTGCTGCGGGGGAGGAAGCATGCCGCGAGCCCGCTCGGCCGCCTGCCCGGCGCGCCCGGAGGCCAGGGCCATGGCCACCAGGGGCCAGAGCGCCATCCAATCGTAGAAGTAACGGACCGGCAGCCCTTCCCACATCTCCAGGGCGCGCTGCGCGTCCCTGGCCGCGGTCTCTTCGTCGCCGCTGCGCCACGCGACCCAGGCGCGGTTGGCGATGGCCATGGCCTCGTACTCGGGCAGCGAGGCCTCACGTGCCTGCTCGATTACCGCGCCGATGGCCTCGCGCACCGCGTCAACGTCGCCCCGCTTCCTGGCGGCAACCATGAGGTACGTGAGCGATCGCGACCGCAGGGCGGTGTCGCCGCACCGTTCGGCTTCGCGGAGGCTCTCCCCCAGCATCACGTTCGCCTCGTCCAGGTCTCCGTGCCACAGCAGGGCGAATGCGTAATTGAACACCGCCCATCGCCAAGCCGCCGGGTCGGCCCGGGCGATCGCGTAGGCGGCCCGGGCGAACTCGAGGGTCTGGTCGTCGGCGACATACCTGTCCCGGCGCAGCGACCATCCCAGCACGCTCAGGAAGAAGCTCATCCGCTGCTCAGCGGATCCGTGGCTCTCGACGAACGGGCGCACCCGCTCGATCAGCTGGCTGTACCTCTCTATGTCGTCGAGCCAGTACAGGATGCCCATCCGCTCATGCTGGACATCGAACCATGACGAAAGCCACCGCGGGTCCGGCGTCTCGGAGGCTGGCCCAAGCGCGTGTTCAGCCTGATCGCAGTGCGCCAGTGCGGCCGCGTAACGATGGGCGCCCTCCTCCGCCTCACTGCACAGCACGTGCAGGTGCGCCTGCTGGAATGCGTCGCGGACTGCGGCTAGGCCCTTGGTGTAAGCCTCGACAGCCGCGTCGTACCGGCTGAGCCGCACCAGCACCCTGCCCAGGCTCTCGCAGACGGCACCGTAGGTGTCGGCAAACGAGCCATCGCCGAATTCGTCGATGAGGCTGATCGCCTGGCTGTAGACGGCGATGGCTTCCTGGTTGGCGTACCTGTCCCGGGCGCGGTCCCCGGCTACGCGCAGGTAAGGGATCGCCCGCGCCGGTTCGGCGCTGCGGGAACAGTGGTAGGCGAGCAGTTCGCAGTGCTCGAAACGCCGGCTGGCGGCGGACTCCTCCAGGGCTGTACCGGCCTGGCCGTGGAGCTGGCGGCGGCGCGCTTGCAGCATGCCGTCGTAGGCGACATCACGGGTCAGCGCGTGCTTGAACACGAACGTGCGCTCGACGCTGCCGAGGCGCTCGCGGAGGAACTCCAGTCCCTTCAGCTCCTGCAGCAGCGCCTCCAGCGGCACGATGCCGTCCCAGACCTCCTCGGCCAGCTCGAGCGAGAACTCCCGGCCGAGCACCGCCGCCACCTGGAGGGCCACCTTCTGATCGGCGCTAAGCCGGTCGATCCTGGCCGCCAGGACCTCCTGGACGGTCTCCGGGACGTCCCCGTCGGCCGCGTCGGGGGCCCGGTCCCGCGCGGCCCGGGCCAGTTCCTCCAAAAAAAACGGGTTGCCTTCACCCCGTCCGGCGATCGCCGCCGCAGCCCGATCTCCGCCGGCCAGGACCGCCGCCCCGCTACGGTCCCCGCCTGCTAGGACCGAGGCCACGATCGCCTCGCTGGCCGCTGCCGACAGCGGGCGCAGCGCCAGCTGCGATGCGAACGACTTACCGGTCCAGGGCGGGGAGTACCCGGGCCGGTAGGTGGCCAGCAGCATGATCGGCACCGACGGCAGCTCGTCGGCCAACCCGGCCAGGAAGTCTTCGGATGTCTGGTCGATCCAGTGCAGATCCTCCGCCAGCACCACCAGCGGCCGCCGCGTCGCCTCCGCCGCGAGCAGCCGGCTCAGCGCGTCGAAGGTACGGTGCCTGATGGCCTGCGGGTCGAGGCCGGCCGGCCCCTGGTCGCCGTCCGCCAGGCCGAAGGCATGGCGCAGGTAATGCGCCAGCGACACGTCGAGCTCGAGGGCCTTGACCCATAGCTCGATCTTGGTCGCCGCCAGGTCGGCGGCATCGTCGGCGGTGATCCCGCAGGCGTGGCGGACCAGCCCGAACAGCGGCAGGTACGGGACGCTGGCCCCGTAGGACAGGCAGCGGCCCACGAACACGGTCGCGTGATCCTGCGCCACCTGGCAGAATTCCAGGGCCAGCCGCGACTTGCCCAGTCCCGGGTCTCCGGCCAGGCCAACCACCTGCCCCTCCCCGCCGGCCGCCGCCTCGAATGCGCGCCGAAGCTCGGCCAGCTCATGATCCCGGCCGGTGAACGGGCTCAGCTCATCCCCGGCTGTGATCCGCCCGGTCCGGGCACCCAGGCCGATCACCCGCAGGGGGTAGACGGTCCGCTCCTTGATCTGGACCGGCGCGACCTTCTCCAGCCGGAAATAGCCTCGGACCAGCCCGGCGGTCCGCTGGCTCACCAGCACAGCGCCCGGCGCCGCCGCGGCCTGCAACCGGGCCGCCAGCACGGTGGTGTCGCCGAACGCGGTATAGTCCACCCGCAGGTCGTCGCCGATCTTCCCCACCACGACCAGGCCGCTGTTGATCCCGATCCTGATCTCTACCTGCGCCCGCCCCGCGATGCCCAGCGCCGCCAGGACCGCGCGCCGGGCGTGGTCCTCGTGCGCGATCGGGGCCCCGAACAGCGCCATGAACCCATCGCCGAGGAACTGGTTGATCGTGCCCTCATACCGGTGCACCTCGGCCAGCGCCACTCCGAAGAAGCGGTCGATGGCCAGGTGGAACTCCTCCGGCCCCAGCTCCGCCGCCAGGGCGCTTGATCGCACGATGTCGCAGAACACCACGCTGACCTGCTTGCGTTCGCCCTCGATCGCGCCCTGCACGGCCAGTATCTGCTCGCGGATATGCCGGGGCGTGTAACCCGCCGGGACCGAAGCCGCGGCCGCCGCCCGGCCGCACCCGGAACAGAACCTCGCCCCCGGCGGCTGCACGGTGCCGCAAGCGGCGCATGTCACCAGCAACTGCGCGCCGCAGTGCGAGCAGAAGCGTGCCTCGCCCGGACACTCTCGCTCGCATTGAGGGCACCGCACGCGCAACCACCGCCAGCCAGCAGCTCGGACAGGCAGGCCCAGCGGGCACAGCCCGCCACCCGGACCACCATAACCCGCGTTTTCGATGGCTGGCGAGCGGCTGAGGGCCGCCTGCCCGGGCGTTCCGCTGCCCTTGGCCCTTCCTCCGATCCCCCCGCGGGGATACGGTCACGATGTGGGACGACAACCAGGGAGGGGTGTGGCGATGCCTTCGATCACAGGCGGCCATCACGTGGCCTTGACCGTGACCGACGCGGACCGGAGCGCGGAATGGTACGGCAGCCTGCTGAACATGCAGGTCGCCCTGTCAGGCGATAGCGAGGAGGTCAAGTTCCGTGTGCTGGCCGACCCGAAGTCGGGATGGGTCCTCGGAGTGCGGCAGTACCCGGCCCGGCCTGGGCCAACGTTCGATGAGTTCCGCACGGGTCTCGACCATCTCGCCTTCGGCGTGGACAGCCGAGCGGAACTCGAGGCCTGGGAGAAGGAACTCTCTGCCCGTGGTATCACGTTCACGCCCATAGCCGAGACGCCGATCGGGTCGTTGATCGTGTTCAGGGATCCCGATAACATCCAGCTCGAGTTCTTCCTACCTGCCGGGTAATCGCGAGGCGCGCAGCGACCAGGTGATGCAGCTGCCGGTGCCGCCGCGCCGGCCCGGCACCAAAGGCCGGCGCCGCAAGCGCGGCCATCACCTTGCCACTGTGATCCGTGCGGTGGACACGATCAGATGGGCCCCCTGACGCGCCAGCAGCGCGGCGTCGGCGTCTGACATTCCGGCCTGCACCGGGAAGGATGGCGAGTTGGCGGCCATGGCGCCGGTGAACCGGACCCGGTCGCCGCGCTGAATGTTAAGCGGCCGCAGCGGTCCCACGAGCTCGACCCATATCTGTCCCTGGGACGACCCAATCCAGAATCCGTTCCTGGTGACCGCGGCCACGACCGTGGCGCCCGAGGCCGCCGCTGGGCGGCCGATCAGCGCGCGGAGAGACTGCCGTGCCTGGGCATCGCTCACAGCCTGCCCCGCCACGGACAGGTGGCCGATCACTGCGGCCGACACGGGTGCAGGTGACACCCGCACGTGCGCAGTCGGGGCGCGACCGGGGTGGGACAGCTGCGGACCCAGGACCCCAGCCACGACGGCCGCAGACGCAGCCGCCGCGGTCGCCGCGGCCTGCACGGGGTGCGCCCGCGCCTTTCCCGCCGCCCAGGCTGCCAGGCCCACCGGGATGGCGATGGCGGTCAGCGCGACGCTGCGGCGCCCAAGCGGCTCGCTGAGCGTCGCGCAGGTCTCGCAGTCAAGAAGATGCTGCCCCGCGTCGAGTTCGCGCTGCCTGCGCGTGTCGCCGGCCGAGATCGCCATCAGGACAGTGCGGCACGTTGCGGAAGGAAGCGTGAGATGACGGAAGGCGAGCAGATACTCGAGCCGGAGCTTGGCCCGCGTGCGGGCCATCCGCACCCGCAGCGCGCCCGGGGATTCTCGGGCCGTCGTCGCGCCCTGGGAGCCGTCGCTGTAGTAAGCGAGGAGGTCGCGACGCTCCTGACCTGACAGCCGGGCCAGCGCGGCGGCCATCGCGTCGCGGGCCTCCCCGGCGAGCAGCACCTCGTCGGGCCGTTCGGGTTCAGCGGCGTCGAGGATGCGCGGCGCAGCAGCCGTGTCCCGGATCGCGCTCTTGGCGTGCGAGCTGACGAGGTTGCGCGCGGTCACGACAGCGTACGGCAGGACCGCCTCGGGAGCCAGCCGCTGGCGTGCCTTCAGCAGCCGCTCCAGGCAGTCCTGCACCAGGTCATCGATGTCAGCGGCGTTCGTGGCCCGGGTGGCGATCACGCGGCGGATAACCGGCTCGACCGCGATGACCTCATTAGCCGAGGCCGTCAAGGTCTGGTATCCCATCAGCAGCAGCTACCCGGATGCCGGGAAATTAGCCCCTCCCCGCAGAAACTTGTGGCCTGGTGCGTAACGCCGGCGGCTGTCCGGGCTTTCAGTAATGGCAGGCATCTCACTGGGCCCGTGACCTGGTCTCAGGCGGCGGGTCCGGCCGAATGCTGCCTCAGATGACCGCACGATCCGCAAGGAGAACTCATGACGACTCCGCAGCAGTGGGACAACCTGATCGGCGCCACCGCCATCGATGCCGACGGCGAGAAGGTCGGCAAAGTAGGGCAGGTTTACCTGGACGAGGCGACCGGCCAGCCCGAATGGGTCACCGTCAGCACCGGCCTGTTCGGCACCCGGGAAAGCTTCGCCCCGCTGTACAACGCGCAGCCCGGCGGGGGTGAGCTGCGGCTGGCCGTGACCAAGCAGCAAATCAAGGACGCTCCTAACGTCGGCGGCGACGATCGCCTGACCGACTCCGATGTCGACGCGCTGTACCGGCACTACGCCGGCTACCTCGAGCCGGCCGGCGCGCACGCCCGCACGGAGGTGGCCAGCGGCACCGAAACGGCCGGCGCCCAGGGACGCGACGTGTCCGGGCCTACCACCGATGACGCGATGACCCGCTCGGAAGAACGCCTGCACGTCGGCACCGAAAACGTCGCGGCCGGCCGGGCCCGGCTGCGCAAGTACGTGGTCACCGAGAACGTCACCCAGACCGTCCCGGTCAGTCACGAAGAAGTCCGGATCGAACGGGAGCCGATCACCGAGGCCAACCGGGACGCCGCCCTGTCCGGCCCGGACATCAGCGAGGAAGAGCACGAAGTCACCTTGCACGCCGAACGGCCGGTGGTGGAAAAAGAAGCAGTCCCGGTCGAGCGGGTCCGGCTGAGCACCGAGACCGTCACCGAACAGCACGAGGTCAGCGAGCAGGTCCGCAAAGAGCAGATCGACGAACCGGACGTGGACCCGGACATGCGCCGCGGTGACCACTGACCCTTTCCGCTTGCTCCGGCGCCGCCCCGGTCACTAAGTCGCGGGCGGCGCCGGCGAACTGTAGGAGAACACCATGCCGGAAGCATCCATCAACTTCGGGACGGGCCTCACCAGCGCGTGGTCTGATGTGGCCACCTTCGTCCCGAAGTTCGTCGTCTTCCTGATCATCCTCATCGTCGGCTGGCTGGTGGCGAAGGCCATCGCCAAGATCTTGTCCCGGATCCTGACCCGGGTCGGGTTCGACCGGCTCGTCGAGCGCGGCGGCGTCAAGACCGCGCTGGCCCGCAGCAAGTACGACGCCTCCGACATCCTGGCCAAGATCGTCTACTACGCCATCATGCTGTTCGTGCTGTCCACCGCGTTCGGCGTGTTCGGCACCAACCCGATCAGCAGCTACCTCCACGCCATCGTCGCCTACCTGCCGCTGCTGTTCGTCGCCATCATCATCGTTATCATCGCCGCCGCCATCGCGGCCGGCGCGAAGACCCTGATCCAGAACAGCCTGGGCGGCCTGTCATACGCCAGGACGCTGGGCAACCTGGCCGCCGGCTTCATCCTGGCCATCGGCATCATCGCCGCGCTCGACCAGCTCCACATCGCCCAGACCGTGGTCGACGCCGTCTTGTACGCCGCGCTGGCCGCCCTGGTCGGCATCGCGGTCGTCGCCGTCGGCGGCGGCGGCATCAAGACCATGTCCCAGCGGTGGGAAGCCGCCGCGGCCCGGTATGACGAGGAGAAACCGCGTATCGCCGCGGCCGCGCGGACCACCCCGTCTGTCTCCGACCAGGCGCGCCAGTACAGCGGCGACCCCGGCTCCGCTTCCAGTACCGCCACGCGGCCCTACCTGGAACGGCCCGACGACCCCTACTGATCACGCCTGGAACGGCCCGACGACCCCTACTGAGCACGGCAGGAGATCCCGCCCGTGCCATGGGCGGGATCTTTCGGATCATGTGCCTGGCATCCGGGTCACTGGCCGAAAACGGTCGCATCAGCGACCTCGGTGAGCGTCATGAAATGCCCGCCGTTTTCCTTCATGTGCACGATCAGCCGTTCGAGCATTTGCACCATGTGTGCCCGGCCGATCGTCTGCGGATGGGTGGTCAGGGCGTATACCCCGCCGCCGTTTTCCGCGGCGGCGTAGTCGAAGATGGACCGCCACCGTGACTCGATGTGCTCCACGGCGGTCATGCCTTCCTGGATGCCGGTGACGTACTCGGCGGCGGGAAAGTCATCGAGGTACCAGGACACCGGGATCTCCAGCACCGGGCTGGGATCGCTGAAGCTGCTCGGGCCGTTCCCCACCTGGTACTGGCCGTGCTGCGTCCACTCGGTCTGGATCACCCGGCGCGGGTAGTAGGGGTGCAAATCGTTGCCCATCAGGCTGCTGTCCCAGGCGAACTCGAGCTCCTCGAGCAGGTCCAGGGTGGTTCGAGAATGATGCGGCGCTCGACGGCGTCTTCGACTCGCTCCCGCGTGTACAGCAGCGGGAACGCCTCCCCGCTGGCCCAGGATCCGAACAGGTCGGCGTAATGGGAACTGTCCGGGTCACCGGACTGGCCGGGCGAGTTCATGGCCAGGGAGCCGTCCCAGTTGCCGACGTCGATGACGATGCGGAATGTCGAGCCGGCGCTCTGGACGAAGTTCGGCGTGTAGGCGGTGTTCCCCACGGTGTCTCCGCTGCCGCCCCGGGGCACCGGCCCGACCGTCATCTTCTCGCGAAGCGGCGCGCTGACCAGGGCAGAAGCAGGATGCGTGAGCCGGGAGACGTGCAGCCTGCCCCAGCTCCACTGGCTCTTGTCTGGGCCGAGGAGTTGCTCCAGGTCGCCGACCGCGTCAGCGAGGCTGGACAGCATGACGCCGGAGATGACGCTGGCCGGGTCCGGGCCGAGCCGCGTCCCGGGCTGCTCCAGCAGGCTGAGATCGACGCGGGCGTCCGTGAGCAGGTCCTCCACCGGGAGTACCGCCTGCAGGGCGGCGGAGACCTTGCCGGGCGGCGCGAGCCGCTCCAGCGCCTGGCGGAGCAGCGCCGGCCGCAGGTGGCGGCGGTACCAGACTTCAAACAGGGCCGCTGCCGCCGAATCGGCGGACAGGTTCCCGTCCCAGCCGCGCAGCAGTCGCAGCGCGTCTGCCGCCTTCGGGCTGTCCGGGTTGAGCCCGTCCAGCCGCTGGACGATGCGCCGCGCCGGGATGCTGACATAGTCGTTTTGCAGGGCGACGGAATCGGCCAGTGACAGCGGCCGGTCGTTGCCGAGCACCTCCTCGATCCGGTGCCGCCGGTACGGGGCGTACCAGTCGAAGGTGATCGTCTGGTCCGGCGGGAACCCGGGGGGCAGGTTCATCTCGTTGGCGGTGGCAAGCCACGCGGCGGGCGGGTTCACCGAGCCCGGCAGCTGGTCCATGTCATAAAAGCCGGCCCACTCATAACGGCCGTCGCCGGGCACTGGGAGCAGCCCGTCCCAGTTGGGGCGGATCGGCGTCAGCCCGCCGGTCTTCCAGCCGATCGTCCCGCTGGCATCGGCGTAGACCTGGTTTTCCGGCGGCGCGCCCCACCGGTTCATCGCCGCCAGGAACTGGTCCCAGTCCCCCGCGCGCATATAGTCCATGCTGCCCAGATACGGGGCCATCCCCGGCTCAAGCCAGGCGACCCGCGCGGCGAAGGCGGTGTGGCGTTCCGGATCCTCATAGATCACCGGGCCGTGGCGGGTGAAGCGCAATTCGACGGCCACTGGCTGCCCATCCCGGACAGGGACGGCTTCCTCGACTATGCGCATGGGCTCCCAGCGGTCCTGGTACCAGTATTCGCGCGGGTCGGCGGGATCGGTGCGGTAGACGTAGAGGTCCTCCTGGTCGATCGCGAAGATCGTCAACCCGAAGGCGATGCGGCCGTTATGCCCGATGGAGATGCCCGGCAGCGCGGGCTCTCCGCCGCCGATGACGTTGAAGTCCGGCGCCACCAGGTGGGCAAGGTACCGCAGCGACGGAACCGACAGCGCGCGGTGCGGATCGTTGGCGAGCATCGGACGGCCGGTGCCGGTACGTCCCGCTGCCAGCACCCAGTTGTTGCTGCCCTCGGGCGGTTTCCCGGTCACCGCGTCCCCGGTATCCGCGGCTGTACCGGCCAGCACCGGCGGCGTCGTCGCGAGCTCATACACGTGCAGCACGTCGTCGGGGATCAGCGACAGGTCCAGGCCGTCGGGGACCCGGAGTTCGTGCGCCGGCTCCCGTTGCCGCCGCAGGTCTTCCACCTCGCGGCCGTAGTCACGCAGCACACGGGCTCGCGCCACTTCCTGGGACAGGTTGTAGAAAAGGCCGTGGCTGCGGATCCGTGCCACGTCCTCCGGTGACCACACCGCCGGCAGGTAGCCGAGTTCGCGGAACTCTACCGGCAGATATGACCGGTCCTTGCGCGCCAGGCGGACATACTCGTTGACCCCCTCGATGAACCGTGTCGTCACCCGTTTGGTGTCCGAGCCATAGGCCAGCCATTCGCCGTGCATGTCTCCGCGGTAAAGGAACAGCCGAGCCGCCCGGTCCCGGTCAAGGTAGGCAGCCCCGAACACCTCCGACAGCAGGCCGAGACCGCGGCGGCGCCACAGGTCGATCTGCCACAGCCGGTCCCGCGCCGCGTTGAAGCCCTGAGCAAAGAACGCATCATCCGCGCTGGATGCGTAGATATGCGGGACGCCCCAGCGGTCGACCAGGATCTCGGCGGACGAATTGAGGCCCTTGAGGAGGAAGCGGTTTCCCGGGTTGGCCGGCATCGCGTTCGCCTCCGACCGTAAATGGCACCTGCCTGCGGGTACTCAGGCAGCAGGCCAGGCGACCCCGCCCCGGGGCCCTGCGGCCCCAGGCGGCGCAGAACCGGCACCCGCAGTACCTGACAAGGCACGACGTTTCCCACCGGCAGGTTTCGCAAACGTGCGCTCCGGACCTGGGTTCAGGTGCGGGATGGTCACTGGGCGCAACCCCGGTTTTCTCGTGGGCATCCGCGGCACCGAGGCGCCGGGTGGTCGATATAGACGGTCAGCTGTTCAGTGAATACACTGCTCGGGCGTTCGTAACGAACAGCGCCTCACGGGCGGTCCGTACCCAGTCTGGCCGCGCGCCCGCGTCGATCATGGTTGCGGCCGCCCGTTCCCATGCGTCGGCGAGGATGCGGCAGCCGAACCAGTGCGTCTCCGGCGCGCCGTGGCCGTCGCTGCCGAGAAGCAGCCGGTCGCGGGGGGCGACATCGAGCATCCGCATCAGACGGTCCGCGGTGCCGACCGGGGCAAACAGGTTCGACAGCGATAGCTCCATCCATACGTTGGGCTTGCTACCAGCCAGGTACGCGGCGGCTTCGGTCCACGGAAAGGATCCGTGGATCAGCACCACGCGCGCTGCCGAGCCCTCGGGGGTGCGTAGCAACTCCTCGAGCAGGCCGGGAGCAGAATCGGCGAGCCGCAATTCAGAGTCGCCGAATCCGGTGTGGACCTGGATCGGTCGGTCAAGGTCGCAGGCGCGGGCTAGCGCTCGCCGGAGGACGAGGTCGCGTAGCGCCTTGCCCCGGCGCCGGATCGGGCGCTCGGGTTCGGCGTCGAGTTCCCGCTGGGCGCGGTCAACGTCGACGGTCGGATCCACGGCTAGGCCGGTGCGGTAGGCGAGGATCGTCTTGTAGGCGACGCAGCCAGCAGCCGCGGCAGCTTGCATCATGTCCTCGACCGCTGTGACGATCTCGCTGGCCGACGCATCCTGGCCGAGCAGTTTGTCGACAAGCGGGTCCAGGCGCGCCATCCACCACACCGGCCGGTCGGCGGCGGAGGCGTAGCGGGACGGGTCGGTCGGCCTCCCCGGGGGCCCGGCCTCGTCCATGATCATGCCGTCTGTGCCGGCGTCGTCGAACAGACATTGCAGCCAGCCCGCCCAGTCGCCGGCGGCGCGCTCGTTGCGCGCAGCGACGGCTTCGGGCATGTCAACGCCGAGCAGATCCGCCAGCTTAGCCTGGAGCAGGTGCAGGTACAGCCGTCCTGGTGCGAGCCTGCGCCGCCGCCGGTCGGCTTCTGCATCGGTACTAACGTCGAGCGTGATCGCGTGCGGCTCAAGCGGCGTGTACTCCAGCGGGAAAGGATGAACGTGGTCATCGATCATGCGGTGTCGAGTGCTTCCACCATGGTCCCGCCCTCTTCGCCGAGGATCGAGCCGATTCGCTCGACCGAGCGCGGCCGCTTGGCGGTGAGCCAGACAACCACGCCGATGCCGACGATAAACCATGCTGCCGTGATGTAGGGCGTCACCTTGAGTATGTTCGGCGGAACAGGATAGATCGATCCGTACCAGGCGGCACCGAAGATGACCGCGCCGATTAGCGGGATCAGACCGTGCAGAAGGGGATTGAACCGCCGGCTCGTCCGCTTGAAGAACGCGATGCCACCGAGGCAGAGAGCGATGTAGACCAGGATCACGGCGAGGGTGCCGAGGGTGGCGAAGAAGTAGTAGACGGTGAATGCGTCACCGCCGAGAGCGGCGGTGCCGAAGCCATAGCCAAGCAGCGCCGCAGCGGCGGTGGCCACAACGGCGATCACCAGCGTCGCGTTGACAGGGGTCTTGTACCGCGGATGCGTCCGCGCGAACCACTCAGGCAGGACACCCTCGCGGCCCATCGCAAACAGGGTACGCGCGCCGGCGGTCGCGCAGGCGACGCAGACGATGAACGCCGACAGCATCGCACCAATCTCCACCAGTTTCGCCAGCGCCTGGTTGCCATACACCAGTGCGACGCCGGCGACGCCATTGTTAACCCAGGGCGCCGGGTTCTTGGCGAGTGCGTTGACGCCGTACCCGATCGTGGTGGTGTAGGTGATGAACACGTAGAAGAGGATCGCGAAGGTCACCGCGGCAGTGACCGCGATGGGCACCGCGCGCCGCGGATGGGCGGTCTCCTCGCCGAAGTCGGCTGCGCTCTCGAACCCAATGTAGGACGTCACGCCCAGGATCAACCCGTAGAACACGCCGTGGAAGCCGCCGGTGACGGTGTGACCAAAGGTAAAGGCGCCGGCGGATTGGCCGTGGGCGCCGCCCTTCCCGAGAATGATGAAGCCGACGACGAGCAGCACAGCGACCGTCACCGCGCCGACAAGCAGCTGGACTTTGGTGGTGACGCTGATCCGGACGACTGACAAGACGATCAGCAACGCCATGCCGACGATGAAAAACAGGAACCAGTAGTTGTGGCTGATCCCGAGCACGTCCGCGAATAGCCACCCCACTCCGGCCATCGTCATCGGAACGAAGCACGCAAATCCGAAGAAGTACAGCCACCCGGCCAGGAAGCCGCCCTGCCGGCCCAGGCTCCGGCTGACGTACGTGTAGGCGTAGCCGGCGGCCGCCATCCGGCGAGTGAACCCGATGACCACGAAACCGAGCGTTAGGCAGGCGATCCCGCCCAGCAGGAAGGCCAACGGCGTCGAGCCGCCGGCCGTCGCGGCGACTCCGCCCGTGTTGAGCTGCATCGCCATGGCCGGGGACAGCACCGAAATGCTGATGGCTACGGCGTCAATGGTCCGGAGTGAGCCGCTCGCGAGTGCCTGCTGGCCGGGCGTCTGCGTACCGGAGCCAACCGGTGCGGTTTCTCGACTCATGGCGACGATCTCCTGTCTGTAATGAACCAGCCGAGGACTCCGGCGAGCGCTCAGACATGCTTATTCATTCCGTCGGGTGCGCGGCGCCCCGCGTCGCTGGCCGGTGCGCAGGAAACCGAGCCCGCTCCGGAGCCCAGGCCGCGACGCCCGGCCAGCGAGTGGTTGGCGGTCAGTTCGTCTCCCCCGCGGCTCAGGCGCCAGGCGAAGTTCTCTCGCCACGTCAGCGCCGTAACCGGTTCTGCGGCCGCGGGAGCCTTCCTCACGTCCCTACTCCAGTGAATCAGTTGTGACTTGAATTTGAGTAATAGAGTACACTTGACAGCTACTGTAGGTAGCGCAGCACTGGTTGGCAAGTAGCCTGGGGGCCGTACCTTTCATGTCGAAGAAGATCCGGCCGTGCTACACGCTCACGGGCGCCGCACCGGCACCAGCCAGGACCCTGATGCTCGCCGCAGTCGAGCGCAAGCTCTCGGGCCCCTCACGCGCGATGCGCGGCTCACGCAGCGCCTGCGCGAAACCTGGGACGATTCGTTCAGGGAACCAGCTGCGCCCGGCCACTGTCCGTTAGCGTATTGCCCTGCCCGGTCTGTTCCGGGTTGTCCACTCTTGTATCGGAGGCATCATGCCCGTCTCACGTGAGGACTTCAGCGTCGGTAAGGCCAACTTCGTGGCTGAGCACGATCTCTTCGACGAGGAGCAGCGCGCCGCGGTCGAGGAGGTCATGGCTCGTCTGGACGGCAGCTACCTCAAGCAGGTGCGCGTGTCCTGGGCGGACCAACACGGCGTAGCTCGCGGCAAGTCCCTGGCCAAGGCCGACTTCGTCCGTGCCATGCGCAATGGCCAGGATTTCCAGAGCGCCACGCTCATAATGGACACGTCCAACAACATCTTTGTGCCCCTCTTCGTCCCCGGCAGTGGCTTCGGCATTCCGGAGCTCACCGGTTATCCGGATGCCATCCTGGTGCCAGACCCCACAACCTTCCGGGTGCTGCCCTGGGCGGATCGGACCGCCTGGTGCCTCTCTGACATGTACTTCAGCAACGGGAAGCCGGTGCCGTTCTGCAGCCGGCAGGTGCTCCGCGCCCGCCTCGGTGAGCTTGCCGAGGCTGGTTACGACTACATCGCCGGGCTCGAGGTCGAGTTTTACATCACCAAGCTAGCCGACCCGAAACTGCGTATCGAGGAGTCGGGTCGCCCGCCGGAGCCACCCTCCGTAACCGCAGTGGCGCACGGCTACCAATACCTCACCGAGAACCGGTCGGACGAAATCGACGACATCTTGCAGCTGCTACGCGACGATCTCGAAGGGCTGGGCTTGCCGCTGCGGACAATCGAGGATGAGTGGGGCCCGGGCCAGTGTGAGATCACCTTCGATCCGCAGAGGGGCCTGAACGCTGCCGACACCATGATTCTCTTCCGCAACACCGTGAAGCAGGTCTGCCGACGAAACGGCTACCACGCCACATTCATGACCCGGCCGGCCTTGAAGGACTTCTTCTCCTCCGGTTGGCACCTGCACCAGTCCCTCGAGCGGCGACCCGACGGCGCCAACGCCTTCACCGAAGCCACCGGCTCCGCGTGGCCGGTCTCGCAAGTTGCGCGCCACTTCGCCGCGGGCATCATGGCGCACGCGCGAGAGGCGTCCCTGTTCGCGACGCCAACGATCAACGGGTACAAACGCTTCGCCCCCCACTCCTTCGCGCCAGACCGGGCCGGCTGGGCCCACGAGAACCGAGGCGCGATGCTGCGGATCATCGGCGATCCCGGTGATCCCGCGTCGCACCTGGAAAACCGGGCCGGCGAGCCGTGCGCCAACCCGTACCTGTTTATGGCCAGCCAGATCACCGCAGGCCTGGACGGCCTGGCTCGCAGCCTCGATCCGGGCGAGCTGGATCCCGAACCGTATTCGGCCGACCGTCAGCCGCTTCCGGCCAACCTGCTCGAGGCGGTGGAGGCGCTGGACGGCAGCGAGCTATTCCGCCGGACCTGGGGGGACAGCATCGTCGACTATATGGTGCAGATGAAACGCTCGGAGTGGAACCGCTTCATGTCGCACGTGACCGACTGGGAGCAGAGCGAATACTTCGAGGTGTACTGATGGCAGAAGCACCACCATCGGGCGGCCCAGCCCAAACCGGCCCACAGGAGCCTTCGCCGACCCGCATGGGCGGTATGACCACTGTCGAGATGAACGACTTCCTCGCCGGCGCGTGGATCGCGCACGTGGCCTGCATAACGCCCGCCGGCGAGCCTTACGTCGTGCCGTCCTGGTACTGGTGGGACGGCGTTGCCTTCTGGCTGCTGCCGCGCATGCAATCGGCATGGGCACACTACCTGGCGGCCAACCCGCGGGTGTCCCTCGTCGTCGACGAGCCCGCGCCACCGATCCGGAAGGTGGTCTGCCAGGGTACCGCAGTGATCGTCGAGGCAGCCGTGGGGCCTTTCCTGGCCGACGGTCGCATGTCGATCTGGAACCAGATCGGAGGGCAGCACATGGCGCCGCGCTACCTCGGCGCCGAAGCGGCGAAGTACCGCGAAACGGTGAACGTCGAGCCGTGCTGGTCGATCAAGGTGATACCGTACTCGCTCAAGACCTGGCAGGGCCTTGGCTGGGCCGCTCGATACAAGCACCCTGAATTGCACGCTACCGTCCGCGATCAGCAGGTCACGCCCACCTACTACGGCTGACCGCCCGAGCCAGTTACACCGCCGACGCTGTGGGAAGCACTTCTGACCGTGTGCAGGCTACTCGGCTACTGCGCCCGCCGCACAACCTCGCTTGCCGGGATCATCGGCGAAGAGGGATTGCGCGACTTCACCGCCCTATCGGCTTTCCATAGCGATGGCTGGGGAATGGCCTGGGCCGACGGCAGGCCCGGCGGGCCGATACAGGTGCGAAAGTCCCCGCTGCGGGCTTCCGGCGACCCAGCCTATGCAGAGCTTGCCCGACAGCGGCTGGCCCGGCTGGGGATCGTGCATCTGCGCTGGGCCACACCTGGGCTGGCAGTCGGGACCGAAAACTCGCACCCGTTCTGTCTCAGAAACGTGGCAATGGCACACAACGGTGCCATCCACCCGCAGGACCGGCTCCCGGAACTCCTTCCCCCGGACTGGGAGCGCTTGGCGACTGGCGGGACCGACAGCGAGCGGTACTTCCTGCACGTTGTGTGCCGGCTGGAGGCAGGCGGTGACATGCTCACCGCCATCGGCGAAACCGCAGCGAGCATCACCGCGCGATTCGCCGTGAACAGCCTCAACGCGGTGCTGCTCACCCCGACAGCACTGTACGCGGTGTGCTGCCACGACCGGTCCATGATCCCCAGCGCCAGACTGCGCAGTCGTGGATATCCCGGATCGGCGGCAGAGATCGCTTGCCACTTCGATCTGGCGTACCGGCAGACCGCGGACGCCGTCGTAGTCGCGTCTTCGGACTGGCCGCAGGATCCGCGGGACGGCTGGACGACACTGCCCAACGGCCATGTCCTGATGGTCGCGGGTGACACGCTCCAGACCAAGATCTACCCCCTGCCGGTTCCGGCCAGCCTTAGCGAGGCACCGTAACCGGCTTTGCGCCAAGTGGGCTTTCCCTCGTAGCACACATCGGTGCGCCGGGAGGCATCTCGCGGCTAGACGTACTTGCCCATGCCCCCGGCCACGTCGATGGCGGCACCGGTGATGTAGCTCGCCCGCGCGCCGGCCAGGAACGCCACGACGCCAGCGACCTCGTCGTCGCGGCCGAACCGCCCGAGCGGCACTTCTTCCTTGGCGAGCTGGGCGAAGAATTCTTCTTGGGTGATCTGCGGCGCGCGCTTGGCATGGATGTTCTGCCACTGCGGCGTGATCACGAAGCCGATGTTGACCAGGTTGACCAGGATGTTGTCGCGGGCCAGCTGAATAGCCAGTGCCTTGCTGAGGTTCTGGCAGGAGGCACGGACGACCGTCGTCGCGAAGAACGCCGGGTCGGGGTACTTCGCGTAGACGGCACCGATGTTGATGATGCGGCCGCCTCCGGCGGCCCGCATGTGCGGCAGCACCGCGCGGCTGCATCGGACCATTGACATCAGCTTCACGTCGATGTCGGCTTGCCAGTCCTCGTCCTTAAGGGTCTCGAAGTTGCCCGGGTGGGCTCGCCCGGCGTTGTTGACCAGGATGTCGACACCGCCCAGCGCTTCGGCCGACCGGGCGACGAAGCCCTCGACCTGGGCGGAGTCGGTGACGTCGGCGACCTGGGCGTGAACGATGCCTCCGGCGCGTCGCAGCGACTCAGCTGCGGCCATCACCTCATTGTCGTGGCGGGCGCAGATCGCGACACTGGCGCCTTCGGCGGCCAGTTCCGCCGCGATGGCGCGGCCAAGGCCCTTGGAGCCGCCGGTGACCAGCGCGCGGCGGCCCGCGAGTCCGAGATCCACCTGGTTCCCTTCGTCGGGCGATGAGCGCCGCCGGCCGGCGCACGCCTTCCTCGATCCTTCATGTCCTCATCGGCGACCCGGATGAAAGACCAGGCTCATAAAATCAAGTCCACCATACGTTTGCAAGCACTCAGCCGGTAAGTAGCGGTGACTCGCATGGTGACTATGGCCTGTAGCTTGACAAACGAGCCCCGGACGGGTGGAATCTCCGTCATGCCCTAAGCCGCCGTGGCTCGCCGGCCGGACCGCGGCCAATCATGAGTACCTTGAGTCCTCCGACCAGCCGGGAGAGTCACGATGACGCCACCCAGGGGCGCGATCCAGCACGTCGTGCTGCTGAACTTCGCGCGTGAGCTGACGCCTGATGAGCATGCCGAACTCGCCCGCCAGATCCGGGCGTGGCCGCACGGGATCGGCGGTTTCCTCGAGCTGCGTTTCGGCCGTGACCTGACCGGCGCCCGCACCCGCGGCTACCAGTACCTGCTGTTCGAGGTCTTCCCGGACGAGGCGGCATTGAAGGCCTACGCCAGCCACCCGCTGCACCGCGCCTTCGCCGACTGGGTCCACGAGCGCGGCTGCGAGGAGATCGCATTCGACTACATCATCGACGACGAGACCGTGGTGGTGGATGCCACGTGATGCGCCACCAGCCTAGGTGCCGGCGTTGTCACCGGCCGGGCTCAAGGCAATCGGCGTGCGAAACCGGGCGTGCCTGATCGAGGACCCTGGCTCTCG
>JAFAPY010000034.1 GCA_019246795.1 Streptosporangiaceae bacterium
GTGCTGTTGCACGTTACGTGGGCCGGATCCTGGAGTCCTAGTGGTGAAGGACTACTATGGCCTGCTCAAGGTGCGCCGCGACGCTACGCAGGATGAAGTCAAGCGAGCCTACCGGCGGCTGGCCCGCGAGCTCCACCCGGACGTGAACCCCGATCCGCACACCCAGGAGCGGTTCAAGGAGATCACCCAGGCCTACGAGGTGCTTTCCGACACCGACAAGCGCCGCATGTACGACATGGGCGTGGACCCGCTCGCGGCCGCCGGCGCCGGTGGCGCCGGCCCGTTCGGCCCCGGCTTCAACCCGCTGAGCGACCTGCTCGACCAGTTCTTCGGCGCCGCGGGCGGCGCCGCCACGCGCGGGCCGCGCAGCCGGGCGCAGCGCGGGCGCAACGCCACGATCAGGATCGAGCTGGACCTGGCCGAATGCGCGTTCGGCGCGACCCGCGAGCTTACCGTCGACACCGCGGTGATCTGCCCCACCTGCTCCGGGGAGGGCACCGCGCCGGGCACTCACCCGCAGACCTGCGACATCTGCGGCGGGCGCGGCGAGGTGAGCCAGGTGACCCGCTCCTTCCTCGGCCAGGTGATGATGTCCCGGGTGTGCCCGGGCTGCGGCGGCTACGGGACCGTGCTGGCCCGCCCCTGCCCGGAGTGCGACGGCGACGGCCGGGTGCGGACCAGGCGCACCATCAAGGTGCGGATCCCGGCCGGGGTGGAGGACGGCACGCACATCCAGCTGGCCGGCGAGGGCGAGGTGGGCCCGGGCGGCGGGCCGCCCGGTGACCTGTTCCTGGAGATCGCGCAGAGACCGCACCCCATCTTCGAACGCCAGGGCGACGACCTGCACTGCACGGTGACCATCCCGATGGCGGCCGCGGCGCTGGGCGCGACGCTGACGGTGGACAGCCTGGACGGCCCGGCCGAGATCGATATCCGCCCGGGGACCCAGTCCGGGCAGGTGATCCCGCTCTACGGCCTCGGCGTCAGGCACCTCGACGGCGGCGGGCGCGGCGACCTGGTCATCCACGTGACCGTCGAGACGCCGACCAAGCTGGACCCGGAACAGGAGAGGCTGCTGCGCGAGCTGGCCAACCTCCGCGGCGAGGAAGCGCCGCCCGGCAAGTTCGCCCCCGGGCAGCAGGGATTCTTCTCCCGGCTGCGCGACGCGTTCAACGGCCGCTGAAGGCGGCGACGATGCCGAGCGGGGGGGTCGGGGGGGGACGGGGGGGCGGACCCCCCCGTGCTGGAGAGCTGCGGGGTCTTCCCCCCAGGCAAGCACAGCCGCCGGTTTTCTTCACTGGCCGGGCGGGACTGCGCCGCGATGTCATCGTGCTTGCCGGCGCCGAGGGCAGGCACGCGGCCGCGGCGCGCCGGCTGGTTCCCGGCGAGCGTGTCGACGTGGCCGACGGCGCCGGGCTGATCGCCGAGTGCGTGGTGGCCGGCCCCGGCCGCGGCGGCCTGGAGCTGACGGTCCGTACCCGGCGGCAGCTGCCGCGCCCGGAACCGCTGCTCACCGTCGTCCAGGCCATCCCGAAGGGTGACCGGGGCGAGCTGGCGGTCGCGGAGCTGACCGAGGTGGGGGTCGACCGCATCGTGCCGTGGGCCGCGGCCCGCTGCGTCGCGGTCTGGCACGGGGAGCGCGGCCTGCGCTCGCTGGCAAAATGGCGGGTGACCGCGCGGGAGGCCGCCAAGCAGTCCAGGCGCGCCTGGATCCCTGAGGTGACCGATGTCGCCTCGGCCGCTGGCGTGGCCGAGGCGGTGGCGAAGGCGGTGCGCGCCGTGGTGCTCGACCCCGACGCACCGGACCGCCTGGCCGCGCTGCGGCCTCCGGCATCGGGCGACCTGATCGTCATCGTGGGACCCGAGGGCGGCATCACCAGCGCGGAGAGCACGGCCTTCCTCGCGGCCGGCGCCACGGCCCGCAGGCTCGGCCCGACGGTGCTGCGCACCTCGACCGCGGGCACCGCCGCCGCAGCGGTCCTGCTCAGCCGCACCGCCCGCTGGTTACCCGGTCACGGGGACAGCGCCGAGTGGTCCGGGCCGGATACGGTGCTGCTGGCGCCGCTGCTGCCCGGCGACGACAACCCCGATGACGAGCCCGCGCCGCCCGGCGACGACGTGGATCCCGACGACGACGGGGGCCCGGTCGACGGCGAGCCGGCGGTCGTGGAGGAGGCCGAGGGCGTCGGTGAGCTCGGTGAGCCGCTCGGCGACGGCGTCGGCGTGGGCGAGCTGCTGGTCGTGGGCGTGCCGGTGGAGGCCGACGTGGCGGGGCTGGTGGCCGGCTGCACGCCGGTGGCCGTGCCGGCCGAGCGGGCGGCCTGGCTCGTGCAGCCGCTCTTCGCCGCCGTGCCCAGGGCCACGCTCAGGTCGGTCTTCGCCATGGCCGCGGCGGCGCCGCTGCTGTTCGTGCTGGAGGAGGCCGACGGGGTCGCGCCCTGGCTGGAGGACGTGGCCGACGGCGACGTGGCCGACGGCGACGTGGCCGACGGCGATGTGCCGGTGCTGGCCGTCGTGGTGTCCGCCCGCGACGAACCCGATGGGCACGAAGCGGCCGGTGCCGGGCTGGTATGGCCGCCGACGGTGGTGTGCGAGGTGACCGTGCCCGCGCCGCCGGTCGCATGACCGGGGCCGGACGGGCTTGCCCCGGACGCGCCGGTGGACGCGCTAGGGGTACCCGACAACGCCGACATGGAGTTGACCAGCGCAGACCTCAGCGGCGGCACGGCCAGGGCAACGCCGATCGCGAACATGGCGCACGCGATGCCGAGCACCGGCCGCAGCAGCGTCTCGCGCCAGTCCCGCGGCTGCCGCGCGCGGACGCCCTGCCGTCGTGCCTGCCCGGCGCTGGCATAGGCAGGCGCCGAACGGATCTTGTCGCGGATCCGTTCCAGCCCGTCCGAGCCCGGCTCCACCGGGTCCAGGGCGGCGTGCAGTTCCCGGCGCACGTAGTCGGTGAACTCCTGGTCCGGCGCGCCCGGGAACCTGCGCCGGATCCTGTTCAGCAGGCGGATCCTGGCCATAAATCCCGCTCCAGCGCAGCGCGCAGCGCGGCCATGCCGCGAGCGGTGTGGCTCTTCACGGCCCCCCGGCTGATGTCCATCGCGGCAGCGATCTCGGCCTCGGACAGGTCAGCGTAATACCGCCACATGATCGCCTCGCGCTGCCGCTCGGGCAGTTTGCGCAGCGCAGCGACCACGGCGGACCGCTCCAGCTGGACCAGGGCCCCGTGCTCGGCGCTCGGCATGTCCGGCGGCGCCTTCGGCATGTTCTTGTCGACGACCGTGCGGTGCCGCAGCACGGACCTCGACTTGTTCATCACCGCCTGCCGCAGGTAGGCCAGGGCGTTTTCCGCGTTCCGCAGTCCCTGCCACGCGGCATGCATCGAGACGAACGCCTCCTGCACCACGTCCTCGGCGGTGGGCGTGTCCTGCACCACCCACGTGGCCAGGCGCACCAGCGTCTTGTAGTGCAGCAGGTAAAGCTCGGTGACCGCGTGGTCCGCGCTCCACGCCGCGTGCGACGCTGTGCGCGCCGCTTTGGGCGCCACGAAGGCGTCGGGCACGATGGCGCCGGCGGCCACCAAGGTCTCGGTCACGTTTGTTGGACGCGCTGCCTCATCGGAAGGTTCACTCACCCGGTGAGCCGCTCCCGTGCGGCGGAGGTTCGGGACCTGGTTCCTGGATTCCCTCGTCCCCACTTCTCCTGCCCATCTGACCGCCCGCTGCTGTGCGCACCGGCGAACCACTCCCCGCCAGGGCGCCGCTATCGAGACCGCCGGAGGGTTACGGAAAGATAAGGATATCCACTGCGCGCAACAGACGGCAGCACTTGCACGGCATCGCCAGCATAACAACACACGCCAACGCCGTTACCCTGCCAGTCCGGGGAACGCTGCCCGCGCGGTGCCCCTACTATCGTGGGGTGGCTGACTGCTTGTTCTGCGCCATCGCGGCGGGCGACGTCCCCGCGACTGCGGTGACGTCGACCGACCAGGTGCTGGCGTTCCGTGACATCAACCCGCAGGCGCCGACGCACGTGCTCATCATCCCCAGGGAGCATTACCCGGACGCCGCCGCGCTCGCCGCCGCCGACCCCGGGCTGCTCGCCGAGGTCATCGCCCAGGCGCACCAGGTGGCGGTGGTCGAAGGCATCAGCGGCGGCGGCTACCGGATCGTGCTCAACACCGGCGCCGAGGCCGGCCAGACCGTGCCGCACGTCCACGCGCACGTGCTCGGCGGCCGGCCGCTCGGCTGGCCGCCGGGATGACCGGGGGTAGCCGCCGGTCACCGGGCGCCAGGGGCCATCCCCCGCGGCCAGCACCGCGGGTACCATATGGGTGAGCGCGCTCGGGGGGCGGTCCCCCGGGGCTTCGAGAGCCTCAAATTGACAGATATCCGAAACGACGACCTGCACGCCGGAATCGATCCGAACGGCGACGGCCAGCCCGCCGGGGGCGAACCGCTGGGCGAGCCGCGTTCCCAGGTCAAGATCGTGATACCCCCTGACCATTCGATGGTCAGCCTGCTGGGATCCGGCGACGAACTGCTGCACGTGGTCGAGCGCGAGTTCGCCGCCGACATCCACGTCCGCGGCAACGAGATCACCGCGACCGGCACCCCGGCCGAAACCGCCCTGGTGACCGCCTTCTTCGACGAGCTCGTCGACCTGCTGAGCAAGGGCGCCGACCTGACGCCGGACGCGGTGGAACGCAGCGCCGCCATGCTCCGCGCCGAGCGCGGCGTCCGGCCCGCGGACGTGCTCACCGTCGGCATCTTGTCCGCGCGCGGCCGCACCATCCGGCCCAAGACGCTGAACCAGAAGCGTTACGCCGACGCCATTGACAAGCACACGATCGTGTTCTCCATCGGACCGGCCGGAACGGGCAAGACCTACCTGGCCATGGCCAAGGCAGTCAAGGCGCTGCAGGCCAAGGAGTTCAACCGGATCATCCTGACCAGGCCCGCGGTGGAAGCCGGGGAACGGCTCGGGTTCCTGCCCGGGACGCTGTACGAGAAGATCGACCCCTACCTGCGCCCGCTGTACGACGCGCTGCACGACATGCTCGACCCCGACTCGATCCCGCGCCTGATGGGCGCGGGCACGATCGAGATCGCCCCCCTGGCGTACATGCGCGGCCGGTGCCAGCCCGTCGGCACGCCCGTGCTCACACCAGAAGGCTGGCGGCCCATCGGCGAGCTGGCCGTGGGCGACCTGGTCATCGGGTCTGACGGCGAGCCCACGCCGGTGATCGGCGTGTACCCGCAGGGCGAGAAGGACATCTACCGGCTCACCACCCAGGACGGCGCCTCGACGCTGTGCTCGGGGGACCACCTGTGGGCCGTGGCCACCCGCGACGATCGCCGCCGCGGCAAGCCGCTCCGGGTGCTGACCACCCGTGAGATGATCGGGAATCTCCGCAAAGCCCACTACCACCGGTACGAGCTTCCGCTGCACACCGCGCCCGTGCGTTTCCCGCACCGGCAGGTGCCGATGGATCCGTATGCGCTGGGGCTGCTGCTGGGTGACGGCTGTCTGACCGGGGCGACCACCCCCAGTTTCGCCACCCAGGACGCCGAACTGGCAGCGGCCTTGGGCGAGCTGCTGCCCGGCATGCAGGTACGCCACAAGATCGGCCCCGACTACGTGCTGAACCGGGTGAGGACGCCGGGAGAAGTCATCACCATCGAGAACCCGGTGACCGGCGTCGCCCGTCGCCTCGGGCTGCTTGGCGTCCGGTCTGAGACCAAGTTCGTGCCCGGGGATTACCTGTTCAATTCGGCAGACGTCCGGCTCGGCGTGCTGCAAGGCCTGCTGGACACAGACGGCGGCCCGGTCACCCAGCAGGACAGGACCTGCCGCATCCAGTACACGACCACCTCACCGCGCCTGCGCGATGACGTCATCTTCCTGGTCCGGTCGCTCGGCGGCGTGGCCTATCACCGTGTCCGGCTGGCATTTGGACGCGCCCCCGGACTCGCGAACGGGCGCCCTGTCGCTCACCGCAATGACGCCTACGTCATCGACATCCGGCTTCCAGGTGGGGTCCAGCCGTTCCGGCTCGGACGGAAGCTGGAGAAGTACCACGTGGCGGCCGGCGGTCGCCCGATGCGCTTCATCGACAGCATCGAGCCGGTCGGCACCGCTGAGTGCGTGTGCATCGCCGTCGCCGCAGCCGACTCTCTTTACACCACCGAGGATTTCCTGCTGACCCACAACACGCTGAACGACTCCTTCATCATCCTGGACGAGGCGCAGAACACCTCTGCGGAGCAGATGAAGATGTTCCTCACCAGGCTCGGCTTCGGCTCCCGGGTGGTCGTCACCGGCGACGTGACCCAGGTTGACCTGCCGCCCGGGCAGGTCAGCGGCCTGCGCGTCGTCCAGGACATCCTCGACGGCATCGACGACATCGCCTTCGTCAGGCTGACCAGTCACGACGTGGTGAGGCACCGGCTGGTGGGGAAGATCGTCGACGCATACGAGCGCTACGACGCCCGGGAAAGGCACGCCCAGCAGCGCATCGGCCCGGCAGGCAGGCAGGGCAAGCGGAAGGGCGGCTGAAGCTGCGGTGAGCATCGACATCGCCAACGAGTCGGGCGCTGAGGTGGACGAGCGCGCGCTGGTCGCGGTGGCCAGGTTCGCCCTGGACCAGATGCACATCCACCCGCTGGCCGAGCTGTCGGTGCTGCTCGTCGACGGGCGTACCATGGCCGAGCTGCACGAACGGTGGATGGGCGAGCCCGGGCCCACCGACGTGCTGGCCTTTCCCATGGACGAGCTGCGGCCGCCGCACCTGGGCGGCAGCCGCGGCGGCGACGACCCCGCCGCGGACCCGGGCCTTCTCGGCGACGTGGTGCTGTGCCCGCAGGTCGCGGCCGAACAAGCGGTCAAGGCCGGGCAGTCCGCCGCCGACGAGCTCGAGCTGCTGTGCGTGCACGGCATCTTGCACCTGCTCGGCTACGACCACGCCGACCCCGACGACTACGCGGTCATGTTCGGCACGCAGGACAAGCTGCTGCAGGCCTGGCGGGACGCGAAGGCCGCCGAAGGGCCGGGCGCAGCCAGATGACACCTCCCGCGTGGCTGCTGGTCGCGGCGGCGGTGCTTGCCCTGGCCGCGGGCTGGCTGGCCAGGGCGGAGGCGGCGCTGGCGTTCGTCTCCCTCACCGGCACCGCCTCAACCGACGGGGGCGGCGAGCAGGCCGAACGCCCCCGGCGCCACGACAGGCTGGCTGCCGTCGCCGCGGACCCGCCCCGCTACCTCAGCGTGCTGCTGCTGCTCCGGGTGATCTGCGAGGTGTGGGCGGTGGTGCTGGTCACCGCCGCGTTCACCCGCTGGCTCGGCGACGACTGGCGCGCGGTCTTGTCCGCGCTCGGCGTGGCGGTGCTGATGCGGTACGCGCTGACCGGCGTGCGCCCGCAGGGCTTGACCCGCGGACGGCCGCCGGAGCGCACGGCGAGGCGGGCTGCCGCGTTCGTCTACCCGCTGGGCCGCGCTCTCGGCCCGGTGCCCAGGTTCCTCGTCGCCGCGGGCGACCGGCTGCCGCCGGGCCGGCGGGGCCGGGCCACGCAGGCCGTCGCCACTGCGGGCCCGGCGCTGTCGGAGCTGCGCGGCCTGGTGGACTACCTGGAGCGCAGGGCGGAGATCGAGCCGGGGGAGCGCGAGATGGTCCGCTCGGTGTTCGAGCTGGGCGACACCATCGTCCGCGAGGTCATGGTGCCGCGCACCGACATGGTGTTCATCGAGAGCGACAAGACCGTCGGGCAGGCGCTGTCGCTGGCGCTGCGCAGCGGCTTCTCCCGCATCCCCGTGGTGGGGGAGAACGAGGACGACGTCGTGGGCATTGCCTACCTCAAGGACATCGCGGCCTGGAGCCATGAGCATCCCGCCGCCGAGGAAACCGAGAAAGTCGCCACCGTGATGCGCCCGGCCACCTTCGTGCCGGACAGCAAGCCGGTCGATGAGCTGCTGCGCCAGATGCAGGCACAGCGGATTCACGTGGCGATCGTGATCGACGAGTACGGCGGGACCGCGGGGCTTGTCACGATCGAGGACATCCTGGAGGAGATCGTCGGTGAGATCACCGACGAGTACGACACCGAGCGCCCGCCGGTGGAATGGCTGGCCGACGGCTCCGCGCGGGTCACCGCCCGGCTCCCGGTGACGGAGCTCGAGGAGCTGTTCGGCTTCCGGGTCGGGGTCGAGGACGTGGAGACGGTCGCTGGGCTGCTCGCCCACGAACTGGGCCGGGTGCCGATCGCCGGCTCGACCGCCGCGGTCAGCGGTCTGCGGCTGACCGCGGAGAACCTGGCCGGCCGCCGCAACAAGATCGGCACGGTGCTGGTGCAGCGTGTCCCTGACACCGCGGAGGACCACGGCTGACGCGGTTTCCGTAGACTCGGTCGGGTGAGCCTGAACACCGAGGACCAGAAGATCATCACCCTGGCCCGGTCCAGCCGGGCGAGGGTGGCGGCGTCGGAGGGCGCGGCCGTCCGCGACGAGACGGGGCGCACCTATACCGCCGCCGCGGTGGCGCTGCCGTCGTTGCGGCTGTCCGCGCTGCGCCTGGCGGTGGCCATGGCGGTATCCAGCGGGGCGCACAAGCTGGAGGGCGCAGCCCTGGTCAGCGAGGCGCCGCACGTGGACGCCGGGGACCTCGCCGTGGTCCGCGACCTCGGCCCGGACGCGCCCGTCTTCCTCGCCGCCCCCGACGGCACGCTGCGCGCCACGCTGGCGCCATAGTTACCGGTGAGCCACCCGCCTGCCTTCCGCTCGGGTTTCGCCGCCCTGGTCGGCCGCCCGAACGTCGGCAAATCCACGCTGGTCAACGCGCTGGTCGGCGCCAAAGTGGCGATCACGAGCGACCGGCCGCAGACCACCCGGAGGGTCATCCGCGGCATCGTGCACCGGCCGGACGCCCAGCTTGTCGTGGTGGACACCCCGGGCCTGCACCGGCCGCGCACCCTGCTCGGCGAGCGGCTGGACAGCCTGGCCCGGTCCACGCTGACCGAGGTGGACGTGATCGGATTCTGCGTCCCCGCGGCCGACCCGGTAGGGCCCGGCGACCGGTTCCTGGCCCGGGAGCTGGGCAACGTGCCGAAGACCCCGGTGGTGGCGGTGGTCACCAAGGCGGACCTGGTGGCGCCGCGGCAGGTCGCCGAGCAGCTTGTCGCGGTGAGCGAGCTGGGCGGCTGGGCGGATGTGGTGCCGGTGTCGGCAGTGACCGGCTACCAGCTCGACGTGCTCGCCGACGTGCTCATCTCCCACTTTCCGGAGGGGCCCCCGCTGTACCCGCAAGCGCAGCTGACCGACGAGCCGGAGCAGGTCATGGTCGCCGAGCTGATCAGGGAGGCCGCGCTGGAGGGGGTCCGCGACGAGCTGCCGCACTCGATCGCGGTCGTGGTGGAGGAGATGGGCCCGCGGGCCGGCCGCGAGGATCTCACCGACGTGCACGCCGAGCTGTACGTGGAGCGGCCGAGCCAGAAGGCCATCATCATCGGCACCGGGGGAGCGCGGCTGAAGGAGGTCGGCAGCCGTGCGCGCCGCCAGATCGAGGCGCTGCTGGGCACCAGGGTGTACCTGGATCTGCGGGTCAAGGTGGCCAGGGAGTGGCAGCGCGACCCCGGGCAGCTGCGCCGCCTGGGGTTCCATGACTGAAGGCGCTCGGCCGGGCCGCGCCCAGCCAGGTCAGGCGGCCGACACGGCTGCCACGTCCAGCTGCCACCATGTGCCCGGCTGCCCGGAAGGGACGTAGCCGAGCGCCTCGTTGACAGCGGTCATGTGCGTGTTGTCGTGGGCGTTCCAGGTGACGACCCGCTTCACCTGCGGCTCGGCCGCGGCAATCAGGTCCAGCATCGCGGTCTTGGCCAGCAGGCCCAGCCTGTGCCCCCGGTGCTTCCTCGCCACCACGGTGACGAACTGATGTCCCCACACCGGATCGGCTTCCTCCACGGCCAGCGTGGTCAGCGCCGCCAGCTCGCCGCTGGCGTCGTGCCGGGCCGCTACCGAGTGCGCGCGCATCCCGAAGCGCGGGAGAATGTCATTGATCCGCTCCCTGACCCGGTGCGCGTCCCACGCCTCCGGTTCGGTGCCAGGACCGCGCGGCGCGTCACTGAGCGCGTTGTACATCGCCGCCGCCTGCTCCAGCAGGTCATCGGGCACCGGGCCGGCCCAGCTTCTCAGCGAGTAGCCCGCCGCGGCCCGCTCCGCCTGCCCGCGCAGCTCTGCCACGCGGCCCGCAGGCAAGGCGGCCAGGTCCAGCACCCTCTGCACGTCCACCAGCTCTGGCTTGGACCCCGCCGCGAGCGCGAACGCCTCGCCGTCCCCGCCGTTGCGCGCGGGTGCGCTCAGCACCGAACGTCCGTGCGCCGCCGCCCGGACCGCCGCGTGCCGGAGCAAGGCCCGGCCGTAGCCGCGCCGCCGCTGCTCCGGGCGCACCATGAGCTCAAGCGGTGCCCGGTCCCGGTTCTCCCGGTCCGGCAGCTCAATCCGGTACCATCCGGCGACATCGGCTCCGGGCTCGTCGGCTGCCAGCCATACCTCGCCCGGGTCGCCGATCCAGCCCACGGCAAGCCAGCCGCCGAACCGCCGCTCTCCCATCCACGGCTCCGGCTCGTCGGCCCGCTGCGCGGCCAGGTATGCCTGGTGACAGGCGCGCACCGCGTCGGTGTCCGCCGGATCTACCCGCTCGATGCGCATCTTCTCAGCCAATCCGTTCGGCGGCCCCGGCGCCACTCAATATCCGGCCGCCTTCGCTTCTTGCTGGTACAGTGGACCGCGATGCTGCGCGAGCTGCTCCTGCTTAGCCGCCGCGGCGCGGGCCGATAGGCCGGCTCCCCCGCCGCGGAGTCCCTGCGCGCCCTGCTGGCCCCTGCTAAGGCAAGCAAACACCCGCACCCCGAGGAAGCAGCAAGGATGCAGCACGATCATGTTCTCAGCGCGCAGCAGCCCAGCGGCATGCCATGCCAGCGGTACGCGCCGTTCAAGCCCGTCGACCTGCCGGACCGTACCTGGCCGTCCAACGCCATCACCCGAGCCCCGCGCTGGCTGTCCACCGACCTGCGGGA
>JAFAPY010000039.1 GCA_019246795.1 Streptosporangiaceae bacterium
AAGTATGTCCGGGGCAAGACCTACGACGAGGCAAGGCAGAACTGGGTGAACTTGCGGGATCAGGCAAGTCGGGGGCCGGTCAGCTCCGATGTGCCCAAGCTCGCCGAATTCCTCGCCTACTGCTCAAAGAAATCGTGGAGCCGAATCTCGCGCCCAAGACATACGAGAAATACGAGATGTTCAGCCGCGTCCACATTATCCCGTATTTCGACGGTAAGAGGCTTGACAAAATCCAGGTGAAAGATGTCAGGCAATGGCTGAACAAGCTCGCCGTCACCTGCCAGTGCTGCGCGCAGGGAAAAGACGCCGCGCGGCCAGAAGATAAAAGGCGGTGCTGCGCGATCGGAAAATGCTGCGGGGAAACGCTCTCTGCGCGCAGCCGCAAAGACGCGCGTGACACGCTCCGCGCCGCCCTGACGTGCGCGGTCGATGACGAGACGATGGCTCGTAACCCCGTCAAGGCGGTGAAGATGACAAAACGCCGCGAACCGAGACAGCGGCGCAACCGCCAGGCCTGGACCGTCGATGACGCCCGGTGGTTCCTCGAATCGGCCCGGCATACCCGTGAAGCCCTCTACCCGGCCTTCGTCCTGGTCCTCGTCCTGGGCCTGCGCCGGGGTGAAGTCCTTGGCCTGGCCTGGGATCAGGTCGACCTCGATGACGCCGAGTTGTACGTCGGGGAGCAGCTCCAGCGAGTCAGGGGCAAGCTCGTCCGCCGCGAGGTCAAGACCCAGACATCTGAGGCACCGCTGCCGTTGCCCGACCTGTGCGTAACTGCGCTCAAGATCCGCCAGAAGCAGCAGGACGCTGACCGTGACCGCGCGGGAGACGGCTGGATCGATACTGGCCTGATCTTCACCACACGGCACGGTACGCCGATCGAGCCGCGCAACTTCGGCCGCAGCTTTGACCGCTGCATCATCGCCGCCCGGGTACCCCGGATCACCGTCCACGGCACCCGCAAGACCTGTGCTTCCCTGCTGGCCGCGCTCGACGTCCACCCGCGAGTCGCGATGCGCATCCTGCGGCACAGCAGGATCGCCGTCACGATGGAGATCTACACCGAAGCCCCGTCTGATGCCACCCGTGACGCGCTCCGCAAGCTCAGCGACTGGCTCGCATGACCGTTGCTGCCGTTTGCTGCTGCCGCAAGGCCAAAAAAGGCCGGTTCCATGATCGGAACCGGCCGCTGAGCTGGGTGGGCGATACTGGGATCGAACCAGTGACCTCCTCGGTGTGAACGAGGCGCTCTCCCGCTGAGCCAATCGCCCGGGGCCGGTTGCGGCCGTCTGGTGGGCAGGACCGGCGGCTCGTCCCGGCGCTCATAGGCTAGCGCATCCTGGCGGCAACCGGCACGGCTTGCCTCCTCGCTGCGCCTGCTTGCCAGTGTGATTACTAAGCGTAATAGCAAGCTGCTGCAAACGTGCGCATGCACACCGACTTATGACTATAAGTATTGTTATAGATACAAATCGTAGAAGGAGGCATGACATGAAGGCCACAGGGTATGCAATCGACGTACAGGAACACTAGACTGTCGGCACGCCGCCGCTCGAGCCCGACACTATTTATCCAGGTCAGAGGTGCGGCGTGAGTTCTTGATGACTCAGGTACGAAAGGCGCGCGAACCGATGCTGTTGAGTCGAGAAAGGTTCACTCTCCGTGTGCGCCATCGTGCTCAGTCGGCCGCGTCACATCGGCAGAGCCCGGACCGTCCGGGACCCGGATAGGCAAGGGTTTGCAGGCAATGAACGGAAGTGGCGCCGCCACAGTGGCGGCCGAGCTTGGGCTGCGATTGGTGGTCCCGCAGCAAACGATTGTCCCGTTGGTGGCGAGCCTGTACTACAGCGGCGCCGACCCCTACGCGGTGCGCATGGCGTTCCATGTCGGCACCGGCGAGCCGGTCGAGTGGATCTTCGCCCGGGAGCTGCTCGCGGCCGGTATCCGGTCGCGCCAGGGCGAGGGAGATGTCCGGGTATGGCCCGGGCCTGGCTCCTGTGCCCAAACCGAGGACGCGGACAGCATCGAAGGCACGGTGCTGAACATCGCGCTGTCCTCTCCGTTCGGTCAGGCACACTTCGAGGCACCTGCGGAGGCCATGTCCGCATTTCTCCGGCGCACCTACCGGATCGTCCCGGCCGGTAAGGAAAGCGAGTTCGTCGACATCGACGCCGAGATAACCGACCTGCTGCGCCAGGCGTAGCCATGCACGGGGTCTGTGGCCCACAGCCCCCAGTAGATGGGGGCGGGGGGCCACACACCTTGTACAGCGGGCCGCCAGCGCCTGCAAAGGGGGGTCGCCAGCGCCTGCAAGGAGGCCTCAGCGCCTGCAGGAAGCCGCCAGCGCCTAGCACGGAGGCCCCAGCGCCTGCAGAGGGAGCCGCCAGCGCCCGCACAGGGGGCCCCAGCGCCTGCACGGAGCCCCAGCGCCTGCACAGGGAGCCGCAGCACCTGCACGGGGGCCCTCAGCGAAGGCGCGCGAGCCAGCAGGGCTACATCAGCGAGGGGCAGGCCTCGGCGGCGACGCGGCAGATCTCCGGGAGCAGCGTGTCGATGACGGTGATCTGCTCTGCCACCTCCCGGTCGACGTCCATCCGCGGCACCGCCGAACGCACCAGCGCGTGCACCGCGCGCAGCGGCTCGCTCGGCGCCGCGACCTGCGCGCGCATGTCCACGCCCTGGGCGGCGCAGCAGATCTCCACCGCCAGGCAGGCGCGCACGTTGGCCACCACGTCCCGCAGCTTGCGGGCCGCGGTCCAGCCCATGGACACGTGATCTTCCTGCTTGCCCGACGTGGGGATGGTATCCACGCTCGCCGGGTGGGCGAGCACCTTGTTCTCGCTGACCAGCGCGGCCGCGGTGTACTGGGCGAGCATGAAGCCGGAGTTGGTCCCGGGTGCCGGAGTCAGGAACGGCGGCAGCCCCCGGGAGAACGCGGGATCGAGCATCCGGTCTACCCGCCGCTCGCTGATCGAGGCCAGCTCGGCCAGGGCCATCGCGAGCATGTCGGAGGCGAACGCCAGCGGCTCGCCATGGAAGTTCCCCGTGGTCATCACCTCGCCGTCAGGCACGATGACCGGGTTGTCCACCACCGCGCCGAGTTCGGTGGTGACCACCTGCCGGGCGAACGCCAGTACGTCCCGCACCGCGCCGTGCACCTGGGGCGCACAGCGTAGGCAGTACGCGTCCTGCACCGCGTGCCTGCTGTGCCGGTGGCTGGCGAGCAACGGCGACCCGCCCAGCAGCGCGCGCAGGTTGGCTGCGCTGGCAAGCTGGCCGGGATGGGGCCGGAGCACCTGCACCCGCTCGTCATACGGACGGTCGGTGCCAAGCAGCGCCTCCACCGACAGGGCGCACGCCACGTCGGCCGCCTGGGCCAGCATGGATGCGTCGTGCACCGAGAACGCCAGCAGCGCCTGCATCGGCTCGGTGCCGTTGACCAGCGACAGGCCCTCCTTCGGCGCCAGCCTCAGCGGCGCGAGGCCGTGCTCGGCCAGCACCTGGGCAGCCCCGCGGCCATACGGCGGGTCCCCGGAGGACCGCAGCCTGCCCTCCCCGATAAGCGGCTGGGCCAGGTGCGCCAGCTGGGCCAGGTCGCCGGAGGCGCCTACCGAACCCTTGCCCGGGATCACCGGAAGCAGGCCGAGGGAGAGCAGTTCCAGCAGCCGGGCAGGCAGTTGCGGCCGCACCCCGGAATAGCCAGCCGCCAGGGTCCGGGCCCGCAGCAGCAGCAGCGCGCGCACGGTCTCGTCATCCAGCGGCGTTCCGGTCGCGGCCGCGTGCGAGCGCACGATGGCGCCCTGCAGCGTGGTCAGGTCGTCCTCCCCCACCGGCGTGTCTGCCAGCGCGCCGAATCCGGTGTTCACCCCGTACACCGGCACCCCGCTGCCGAGCGCCTTCACCACCACCGAACGGCTCGCTTCCATCCGCGCGGGCACGTCATCGCCCAGCCTGACCCGCGCCTGGCCCCGGGCCACCGCCACGACATCCTCGACCGACAGCGCACTGCCGTCCACCACGACTTCGTTCATGATCCCCAGCCTGCCACGCCCGGCAACGGCTGCCGGGGCCGGGCACCATCGGCTCGTTCGGGATAATCCGGCGTGAAGATCGGCTGAGAGTTTGCGTGCCGGGCAGGATAAGCTACAGTGCTGAACGCACCTGCGGTGCGCGCGGACGTGGCTCAGTTGGTAGAGCATCACCTTGCCAAGGTGAGGGTCGCGGGTTCGAATCCCGTCGTCCGCTCCCTGAAGTCCCGAGGGTCGGTATGCCCTTGCGGCGGAGTGGCCGAGTGGCTTAGGCAAGGGCCTGCAAAGCCCTGTACACGGGTTCGATTCCCGTCTCCGCCTCGCACGCTTCGCCGGGCTCCGGGCTCTCGTTCGGCCAGGCTGGCTATGATCGGCATCGTGCCCCGTCACCGACGCAGTTTCTTCGCAGAACCTGTCGCGGCCAAGGTGCCGGAGATCACCTTCCTGTTCTGGGTTATCAAGATCCTCACGACGGCAGGGGGCGAGGCGACATCGGATTATCTGGGCCTGAACCTGTACCCGCACAGCCGGCCCACCGTCGTCGCCATCGAGACGGCGATACTTGCCGTCGGCCTGGTGTGGCAGTTCCATGTCCGCCGTTACGCCGCCGCGCCCTACTGGTTCTTCGCCTACTCGATCGCGATCTTCGGCACCGGCGTGTCCGATGCGCTGCACCTGGTCGTCGGCATCCCCTACGCGGGCACAACGCTGCTGTGGGCCGTGGTGCTCGCGATCGTCTTCTGGCGCTGGCATGCCAGCGAGCGCACGCTGTCGATCCACAGCGTGTACACCCGGCGGCGGGAGGCTTACTACTGGGCGGTGGTGTTCGCGACGTTCGCGCTCGGTACCGCGCTCGGCGACTTCACCGCGACCTCGCTGCACCTGGGATTCCTCGCGTCCGGGATCTTGTTCTTCGTGGTCATCCTGATTCCCGCCGTGGCCTGGAAGTGGCTGGGCCTCAACTCCGTGGTCGCGTTCTGGTGCGCGTACGTGGTGACCCGCCCGCTTGGCGCCTCGTTCGCCGACTACTTCAGCAGGCCGCACTCGCTGTCCGGCGCCGACTACGGCAACGGGCCGGTGGCGCTGGTCATCACGATCATCGTCGCCGCGCTCGTCGGGTATCTGTGCGTCGCCCGCAACGACATCCAGCGGCCGGAGTCCTACCCGGAGGGCAGCTATCCCCCGGTCAGCGACGAAGCCCTAGGGAACACGAAACCATAGGAACATAGGTCACGTGGGGTAAACAGCGCACGGAGGGTAGATAGAACTTATGATCAGGATCAGGCGCTGGGTCACCGGCAAGCGCAGGAAAGTCGTGTGGTCCGAGCCGCAGCTACCGCCCTACGTCAAGATCAATCCGAACGCCATGCCGACTCCCGCGGGCCGCATCGAGCCCGGCGACCTGTCGATGGGCATGGTAGCCCAGGAGTTCTTGGAGACCGAGGAAGAAGACGAGGACGAGCCCGTCTGATCCCGGCCCGATGAAGGGCCGGGACGATCAGCCCGGCAGCAGCCGCTGCAGGCGGGTCAGGGTTTCGCCGAGGTTGGCCTCGGGCGTGGCGGCCCATGCCGCCGCGGCCGGCAGCCAGCGCAGCGGCGCGTCCGGGCTCTCCGCGCGGGCCGAATCCGGGGTCCGGGTGGCCAGGAAATACCTGATGTCGGCGTGCTGGTGCGCCGGCTCGCCTTTCCCCGCCGGGACGTTGACGATGACCACGTGCCGGATCGCGTCATCGGGCCACGGGGTCAGGTCTGCCAGCCCGGTTTCCTCCTGCGCTTCCCTGCGGGCGATGGCCAGCGGATCGCTCTCCCCCGGATCGCCGTGCCCGCCGACCTGCAGCCAGCCCTGCTGGCGCTGATGCCACCGCAGCAGCACCCGACCGGTGGCCGGGTGGACAACCAGCGCGGACGCGGTGGCGTGCAGCGGCAGGTCACGGCGCCACGGGTCTGCGGCGGCCGCGGCCAGCGCCCGCAGCCGTCGCAGGTCAGCATCCTCGGCGCCGCCCTCGGGCCGGTAGGAGCCCAGGAGCGCCGCAAGCACCGCCGACGCAGGACAGGAAGCCACGGGACGCGATGCTAGCCGGTCGTTGTCCCCCGGCAGGCGTTAACACCCACGCACGACGGGTGCGTTAGGACGACGCACGACGGGGTAGAGCCTGAGTTCATCGAGACGAAGGACGGCATCATGGACCACACGGCAGGAGCGGGGCAGCCTGATGCCCAGGAGCCCTCGACAGGGGACCTGGTCAAGCAAGTGACCGAACAGATCTCGACGCTCGTCAAAAGTGAGCTGAAGCTGGCCCAGGTGGAGATGACCCGCAAGGCCAAGCAAGCCGGGTTCGGTGCCGGGCTGCTTGGCGGCGGCGGGCTGATCGCCTTGTACGGCGTGGGCTGCCTGATCGCGTGCGTGATCCTCGCCATCAGCTTGGCGATAGCCGCGTGGGCGGCGGCGCTGATCGTGGGCGCGGTCCTGCTGGCCGTGGCCGGGATCGCGGCCCTGATGGGCAGGCGCCGTCTGCAGAAGGCCACCCCTCCGGTGCCTGAGGAGACGGTGGACAGCATCAAGGCCGATGTGCAGGAGATCAAGGAAAGGGCACGGCGATGACGGCTGGCGAACCTCCGGCGGAACCCGCAGCGGCGCAGGGCCCGCCCGATGACCCAGAGCTGCTGATGCAGCAGATCGAGCAGACACGCGAACAGCTCGGCGAGACGGTGGACCAGCTCGCCGCCAAGGTGGACGTCAAGAGCAGGGCGCGAGACAAGGTAGCCCAGCTGACCGGGCGGGCGAAGAGCACCTCGGCGCAGGCCCGGGAGCAGGCCGCAACCCGCGCCGCAAACGCGCGGGGCCAGCTCGCCGGCACCACCGGCGCAGCACGTGACAAGGCCCTCTCCGCCGGGCAGGCGGCCAAGGGCCAGCTGCAGAGCCGGGCCGCCACGGCAGCCGCGTCGGTACGGCAGGCCACGCCTGAGCCGGTGCGGCAGGCGGTCGCGAAGGGGACCGGCGCCGCCCGGCAGCGGCCGGTGCCGCTGGCGGTAGCGGCGGCCGTGCTCATCGTGGGCGTGATTGCCCTCAGGCAGTGGAGAAAGCGATGATCAAGCTGCTGTACCGGCCGGTGAGCATGCTGGTCAGCGTGCTGGGCGGCGTGCTCGCCGGCGCGATCTTCAAGAGAGTCTGGAAGGTCGCCGCGCACGAGGACGAGGCGCCCAAGTCCACCGATGCCCAGCGGAACTGGCGTGAGGTGCTGATGGCCGCCGCCTTGCAGGGAGCGATCTTCGCCGTGGTCAAGGCCGCGTTGGACCGCGGCACGGCCGAGGGCACCTTCAGGCTGACCGGCGTGTGGCCCGGCGACGACGGCCAGAAATCCGGCGAGGCGCGGGATTAGCCGGCCGGCTGCGGCTGTCCGGTGCGCGCCACGATCTCGGCGGTGCATGTGAGCAGCGGCGGGGAGGCGGGCTGAGGACCGTTGCCTGACTGCGGCGAGGTGACCGCCGTACGTTTTGTTGTTTGGACCGAACGACGGTGAGTTCTTGGTCACGATTCGTGCTGCCCGGCGGCCGGAAGGCGGCGGGACGTCGGGCCGAGCGGCGCCGGTCACGCTCTGGTAGCATCTCGGCGAGGTACCCGGGCCGTTAGCTCAGTGGGAGAGCGCTTCCCTGACACGGAAGAGGTCACTGGTTCAAATCCAGTACGGCCCACCATACTTTACCAGGTCAGCGCCCACCTTCCGCCTAGGTCAAGATCATATTTTATTCGTCTGATAGCCGTTCTGCTAGCCATTGTCCTTGCGGGTGCTTATGCTCTGGCGTATGGCTCGCCGAGGCTGGGGTGAGGACGCCGTCTACTGGGTGGCCCGCCGTAAGCGCTATGTCGGCGCGGCCAGCCTGGGTTACGGCCCGGACGGCAGGCGCGTCCGCCGGGTCGTCAGCGGCAAGACCAAGCAAGAGGTCAAGGACAAGCTCAGGGCCCTGCGCGAGGAGCTTGCCCGATCTGTCCGCGCTCCCCGGGATTACACGCTCAGGCTGGCGGTCCAGGACTGGCTCAGCGACGGCCTGGACGGCCGCTCGCCCCAGACCGTGGCCAAGTACCGGAACGTGCTCAAACCCGTCCTGCACGACCTCGGCGGCAAGACCCTGGCCGAGCTGTCAGCAGCCGACGTCCGCACGGCACTGGCCCGCTTCGCCGGGACGCACTCGACCGAGACGGTCCGCATCGCCCGGCTGGGCCTGGAGCGTGCGATCAGGTACGCCGAGGCCAACGATCTTGTCGCCCGGAACGTGGCCGCGCTGGTGGACGCGCCGAAAGGCGGCGACGGCCGCCCCAGCAAGGCGCTGAGCCCTGAGCAGGCCGCGGCCCTCCTCCAGGCGTCACGGCGACCGCGCCCGGGCCAGCAGATCACAGGGCGACCGCGGGCGCCGTCGCTCATGCACGCCTACATCGTGCTGTGCCTGCTCGTGGGGGTCCGGACGGAAGAGGCGCGGGCGCTGCGCTGGGACCGCCTTGACCTGGCCGGCCAGCCGGGCGCCGACCCGCCGGTGCCGCCCAGCGTCGCGGTCTGGCGGTCCGTGCGGGCCCACGGCGACACCAAGACGTCCCGGTCGCGCCGCACCCTCGGCCTGCCGCGGCTGGCCGTTGAGGCCCTGCGCGACCACCGGGAGAGCCAGGACCA
>JAFAPY010000040.1 GCA_019246795.1 Streptosporangiaceae bacterium
GCCTGGTCGTTCAGCTTGAGGTGCACCCAGTCGACAACGACACCGCGCCGCTTCTCCTGGTCCTCGCGGATGAACTCACCGCGCAGCTTGGCCCGCGTGGTCTGCGGCGGGACCGACTTGGCCTCGAAGATGTCGATGTCGCGGGCCGCCCGCTCCACCGCGCCCGCCCGCTGCAGCAGGTAGTACAGGCCGCGGCCGCGGTGCACGTCGTGGTAGGCCAGGTCGAGCTGCGCGACCCTGGGCGAGGACAGCGGCAGGTCGTGCCGGGCGCGGTAGCGCTCGATCAGCTGGTACTTGGTGACCCAGTCGATCTCCCGGGCGATCAGGTCGAGGTTGCCGGTCTCGATCGCGGACAGCGCGCGCTCCCACATGTCAAGGACCCGCTTGCTCACCGGGTCGGCGCCGTTCTTGTCGGTGAAGTCCTTGGCACGGTTGAGGTACTCGTACTGGATGTCCAGGGCGCTCAGCTCGCGGCCGTTGGCCAGCCGGACCCGGCTGCGCCCGGTCATGTCGTGGCTGACCTCGCGGATGGCCCGGATCGCGTTGTCCAGGGTCAGGTCCCGCATGATCGCGCCGGCCTCGATCATCCGCAGCACCAGGTCGGTGGCGCCGACCTTGAGCAGCGTCGTGGTCTCGCTCATGTTGGAGTCGCCGACGATCACGTGCAGCCGCCGGAACCGCTCGGCGTCGGCGTGCGGCTCGTCCCTGGTGTTGATGATCGGCCGGGACCTGGTGGTGGCCGACGACACGCTCTCCCAGATGTGCTCGGCCCGCTGGCTGACGCAGTACACCGCGCCGCGCGGGGTCTGCAGCACCTTGCCCGCGCCGCAGATGACCTGCCGGGTCACCAGGAACGGGATCAGGATGTCGGCCAGCCTGCCGAACTCGCCGTGCCTGCCGACCAGGTAGTTCTCGTGGCAGCCGTAGGAGTTGCCCGCGGAGTCTGTGTTGTTCTTGAACAGGTAGATGTCCCCGGCGATGCCCTCCTCGCGCAGCCGCCGGTCGGCGTCCACCAGCAGCCCCTCCAGGATCCGCTCGCCCGCCTTGTCGTGGGCGACCAGGTCCAGGACGTTGTCGCACTCGGGGGTCGCGTACTCCGGATGGCTGCCCACGTCGAGATACAGCCGCGCCCCGTTCCGCAAGAACACGTTGCTGCTGCGGCCCCACGACACCACGCGCCGGAACAGGTAACGCGCCACCTCGTCCGGCGACAGCCGCCGCTGCCCACGGAAGGTGCAGGTGACGCCGTACTCGTTCTCGACGCCGAATATTCGCCGGTCCATGGGCCAAGGCTACGTCTCGGCGGTCGCTGGCAACACCCACCCGGGCGTGCCCGGCGGCTAGCCCCAATACCGGCTAGCCCGTCGCGGCCAGCAGGTTCTTGTCCCAGACCAGGATGGTGTACGGCCCCACGTGGTAGGTGCGCGCCGGCCGCCCGTACGCGGCCAGCGCCGCCGGGTCCGGCATCCAGTAGCTGAGGAACCCGGGCTTGTCCTCAGTGACCAGGAAGGTTGCCCGGTGCGTGCCGGAGTCATACCAGGAGCTTTCCGACTCCCACGGGTCCGGCTGCAGCGTCGGCTGCACCGCCCGCACGGTGACCGCGCCGTCGCTGCCGACCGTGACGATGCTCGCCTGCCAGTAGCCGCTCACGCCGTAGGTCAGGTGGTGCGCGGCGAGGAACTGGGCGAGCTGGGCGTTGGCCGGCGCGGCCGAGGGCTGGGCGGCGGCGTACCCCAGGCTGGCCGCGTACCCGGCCAGCACGGCCAGCAGGGCCGGACCGGTCCACCCGGCCCGCCCGCGCTGCCTGCGGCGCTCCCAGGCACCGGTGACGCGCGGCGCCAGCGTCCGCCCGGCCAGCACGGCTCCGAACGGGAGCACCATCGCGAACTCGCGCGCGTTCCGGGGGCTGGCGTTGGCCAGCGTGCCCGGCACGTACGCCGCCACGTTGAGGACGATCGCGGCCAGCAGCACCTGGCTGACCCGGTCCGGCCAGCTCAGGAAGCGGCGGGCCACCGTGGCCACCGCCCAGGCGAGCAGAGCCACCCCGGCCATGTGCAGCACCGCGAACGCCAGTGCGGCCGCCGGACCCTGCGGCTTGGCGCCGAGCATGGCGAGCAGCCCTTGCCCGGTCACCCACGCGTGACCCGTCCAGCTGCCCGGCGGTGCGACGTGGTAGGGCACCGCGTGCAGCATGAACCCGCCGCTGGCGCGGAGCAGGCCGGCGATGCCCCATGCGGCGCCCGCCGCGGCAAGCGCCGCGGCGGCAAGGCACGCCTCGTACCGCCAGGGCCGGTCGGCGTGAGCGGCTTGGGCGGCGCGCATGGCGCACACCGCGGCCAGCGGGATGACTCCGGTCAGCAGCACCAGCTGGTCGGCGAGGAGCGCCCACGCCAGCAGCAGCCCGACCAGCACCGGCACGTGCCAGCGGGCCCGCATCCGGTCGATGACGAGCCAGGTCAGCATCAGCGGGACCGCGGTCCCGATGTGCCCGAGGGACAGCAGCACCACGAAGACGCCGACCCCGAGCTGGGGCGCCAGCAGAATGCCGCCGGTCAGCAGCGTCCGGGCCAGCCTCTCGCGGCCGACCGCCTGGCCGGCGCTCGCCGCCTGGCCGGCGCTCGGCACCTTTCCCCGGGCCAACAGCACCGCCACGACCACCACGAGCGTGTACGTCATCGCGGCGGCGATGTGGGCGGTGGCCGCGTGCAAGCCGAACAGGCGCTCGAGCAGCGCGTACTGCGGCAGCTCCGTGGTCCAGAACGAGACGTCCGATAGCCACCAGCCGTGCAGCAGCACGTTGCCGTGCAGCATGTCCCAGGCCATGAGCAGGTCGTTGGCCTCGTCGGAATTCTCCGGGGAGGTGCGCGATACCTGCAGGTAGGCGACAAACAGCAGGGCCACGGCCGCCAGCACCCCCAGCGCGGCCAGGCAGCGGCGCAGCACGGCGCGCCCGCGGCCGGGCAGCGGCCGTCCGGCGTCGGCAGCGGCGGCTGCCTCGGCAGGCCGCTGCGGCGTCCCGGTGATGTGCACGGCAGCCACCCACGTCCCTCGGTTATCGGCTCGGCCACAGGGTAGCGTGACTCGCTCTGGTAGGCTGCGCGCGCCTAGCTCGTTGACCGATCCGCTCGAAAGGCCCGCGGTTGCAGCTCAGCTCCAGGCAGGATGAACGCAGGTCCGTCCGGCGGCAGGCGCCGTCCCTGCCGGCGAGGCTGGACCGGCCGGCCGTGCCCGGCCTGATCGCCTTCGCTGGCTGGCTGGGCTTCGTCCTGGCGCGCTGGCAGGTCTGGGCCAAGGGGCAGCTGAGCCTGTTCATCATGCTCGGCTCGGGGCGCACCGGGTACACCCAGGTCCGGCAGCTGCCGCCGGGCGTGATGATCGCCGACCCGGGTGCGGCGGGATACGACGGGCAGTTCTATTACCGGCTCGCGCTGGACCCGTTCGACTGGGCCAGGACCGCCTTCGGCATCACCATGGACCAGTCCTACCGGTACACGCGGATCGGCTACCCGTTCCTGGCCTGGCTGGTCTCCCTCGGCCAGCACCGGTTCGTGCCCGTGGCCCTCGTCGTGATCAACCTGGCCTGCGTGGCCGCCATGGCGGCCCTCGGCGGCATGTTCGCCCGCGAGTCCGGCCGCCATGCCCTGTGGGGGCTTGCCTTCGCCGCGTACTTCGGCCTTGTCGTCAGCGTCGGCCGCGACACCGCGGAGCCGCTCGCCGAGGCGTGCCTGCTCGGCGGCCTGCTCGCCTACCGCCGGGCCAGGTACGTGGCCGCCGCGGCGCTGTTCGGCTTCGGCGCGATCACCAGGGAGACCGTCCTGCTCGCCCCGGCTGCCATCGCGGCGACCCGGGTCGTCGCGATGGCCCGGCGGCAAACACGGCCCGGCGCCGCGGACCTGAGCTGGGTGGTGCCGGCCGCCGCCTACGGCGCTGTGCAGGCCGCGGTCCACTTCGTGGTCAGGGGAGAGTTCCCGCTGCTGGCCAACGGCAGCCGCAACCTGACCACGCCGTTCACCGCGCTGGGCGACGCGCTGCGCCACGACGTCGCGCACATCAACACCGCCCACCTCGGCCCGATCGACATCAACCTGCTCGAGTACGCCACGCTGGCGGTGTTCATCCTGGCCGGGCTGGCGGTCCTGTTCCTCACCACTGCTCCGGTGCACGAGCGCCTGGCCTTCGTCTTGTTCGTGCTGCAGCTGGGGCTGCTCTCCAGCCAGATCTGGACCTCCACCTTCGGCGAAGGACGCTCGCTGATCGAGCCCTACCTGATGGCGCTGATCCTGCTGCTGGCCACGCCGCGCCGCTACCTGTCTTGGAGGTATCTCGGGCTGATCGCGGCCTGCGCCGTCCCGGCGCTGCTCGTCGTCGCCAGGCGCCGCATCCTGTACATGTGAGCCCCGGCGGGTGGTGCGGTGCCGGGCGCGAGCAGCGTCAGCAGGTTCTGCCGCCAGACCAGGATGGTGTAGCCGACGGCATGATAGGTCTGAGCGGGACGGCCGAAGTCAGTCACCGCGGTGCCCGCCAGCCAGGGCCACACGCCGGGCCCGGCCGCGACGATAAAGTCCGCGTCGTGCAGCGCCGGATCGTAGTCCGGGCCATAGCTCTCCCACCGGTACGACGCCAGGCCGCCGTCGCCGGAAGGGATCACCGCGCTGACCAGGACCTTCCCGCCGCTGGCCACCGTGGTGCTGTTGGCCTGCCAGTAGCCCGCGAGCCCGTCGCTCAGCCCGTGCCCGGCCAGCCACGCCGCCAGTGCCCGGCCGGGGGCCGAGGCGGGGGGCTGCGCCGCGCCGTACCCCAGCGTGGCGAGGTAGCCAGCTGCCAGCAGGCCCATGGCGCCGACGAGGAGCCAGCCTGCGGCGCTGCGGGCACGCGCCCGCAGGGACGCCCCGCCCCGGCGCCGGGCGGCCGCCTGCACCGCGGCGAGCACCGGCTCGCCGAGCAGCCGCCCAGCCAGCACCGCGCCGAGCGGGAGCACCGCGGCGATCTCCCGGGCACCGAGGAGGTCTTGCGCATGCGTGCTGGTCATGTAGGCGGCCAGGTTCACCACCACCGCCAGCGCGAACACCGGCACGATCAGTTCCGCGGACCGGAAGAACCGCCGGAACGCCAGCACCAGGGCGTAGACCACCGCGGCCGCCCCGGCGAGGTGCACGGCCGCGAAGGCGACCTCGGCCGCGGGCCCGGCGCTGACGACGTTCGCGCCGAATAGCTCGCCGAACGCCTGCACCGTCACCCATGCCCCATGCTGCAGCTGGCCGAGGTTCGTGTCGGTCCCCACGGGCGACTGGTGGTATCCGCCCAGGGCGGCCAGCACGCGCGGCGCGAAAAACCCGGCAACTCCGGCCGCCGCGGCCGCGGCGGCCAGGCACAGCTCGTAGCGCCTGGAGCACCGCCGGTCTCCGCCTCTGGCACGCTCCAGGCGCCTGGCAGGCACCGGGCACGCGCGCGCCACGCAGGCCATTACCAGCGGGATGATGCCGGTGAGCAGTACGTCGGAGTCGCCCACCATCATCCAGCTGAACGCCACGGCCGCGAACACCGGTACGTACCACCGCGGCCGCATGCGGTCGATGACCAGCCAGGACGCCAGCAGCGGCACCGCCGTGCCGGTGTGGTCGGGCGAAAGCAGCAGGGTCGGGGTGGCGCTGAGCTGCGGCGACAGCATGATCCCGCCGGCCAGCAGCGCGCGCGCCATCCCCGCCCTGCCCTGGGCGCTGCCCTTGGCAAGGCCCTCGCGGGGGGGTCTGGGGGGGTCGGCCCCCCGGGCAAGCGCTGCCGCCAGCAGCACCAGCAGCGTGTATGTCATGGCGGCGGCGACATGGACCACGCCGGACCCCAGCCCGAGCAGGGCGTCGATGAGCATGTACTGGGGCAGTTCGGTGGTGTAGAAGGAAACGTCCGACACCCACCAGTTGTGCAGCAGCAGGTTCCCGTGCAGCATGTCCCACGCCTGCAGCACGTTCGCCGAGCCGTCGGAGGACACGGGCAGCGACTGAGACTGCCGCCAGTAGCAGAAGAACAAGACCGCGGCCGTCACGGCGACCAGGCCCGCGCGCCTGGCGAGGACGGGCGCGGGCGTGCGGGACGTGCCGCCGGCGGTGACCGCCCGGGCGTCGGCGCCGATCGCGGTCATGCTCAGATGGTGCCGGCCTTGATGGCCGCGTCGATCCAGGGGATGACCTCGTCGAGCATGGCGTCCAGCGTAGTGGTCGCCTGGAAGCCGAGGACCTTCCTGGCTTTGCCGGTGTCGGGCACCCGCCGCTGCACGTCGTAGCCGTACGGCTCGTCGTGGACCAGCCGCAGCGGCACGCCGTCGCCCTTGACCTTGCGCCAGATCAGCTCTGCGAGCTCGCGCACCGTCGTGCCTTGTGAGGTCGACAGGTTGAAGTCCTCGTTGAAGGCGTCCGGGTGCTCCATCGCGGTCGCCACGCCGGCAGCCAGGTCCCCGCCGTAGGTGTAGTGCCGTACCTGATCGCCCGAGCCGAGGATGTGCAGCGGGTCCTGGCCCTTGAGCACCTTCTGCACCAGGTCGGGGACCACGTGGCTCATCGCGAGCGTGACATTGCCGCTCGTGATCTCCTTGTCACCGAGGGCACGGCCCTCGCCGGTGCCTACGCAGTTGAACGGCCGGGCGATCGTATACGGCAGCCGGTACTGGTCCCATGCGGCCCTGGCGAAGTACTCAACCGCGAGCTTGGAGAACCCGTACGACGACCGCGGCGGCGGGATCTCCCGCTCCTGGCCCTCGTAGGACGGCCAGGAGTCCGCGCTCTCGTAGACCATCGAAGACGACAGGTAGGTGACCTTGCGCAGCCGCCCTTGGCGGTGCGCGGCGATCGCGGCGTCACAGGAGGAGGCGATGATCCGCTCGTTGGTGGCGAGCAGGTCATAGGCGTAGGCGTGGAAATAGGAAATGCCGCCGATCATGGCCGCGCCCGCGAGGAAGTGGTCGCAGTCGGCCAGCAGCTCGGTCATCAGCCGGACGTCCCGGGCATCGCCCTCGACCAGCTGGTAATTCGGGTTGTCGTCGTAGGACTTGCTGACCCTGCCGTACTTGGCGAAGTTATCGAGCCCTACGACCGCGTAGCCGCGGTTGAGCAGCTCCGCGACGACGTAGCCTCCGATGAAGCCGGCGGACCCGCTGAGGAGGACCTTTTCCACCTAGCCGAGGATACCGTGCAGGCCACTGAGCCAGGCGCGGACCGGGGGTCGACGGCTGGCGCCTTCCGGCGGGTGCCCGGACGCTGAGAGGGGGGACCGCCCGGAGGCGGTCCCCCCTCACCAGCGCCCGCAAGCCCTCAGCTGAGGAGGGCTATCCCTGCGGGCAGGGGTTGGTGATGATATTCCGGAAGTCCTCGTAGGAGACTACGGTACCGCCGCCCACCTTGGTGTAGTCCTGCTGCAGCAGCGTGCCGTACTGAGCGTTCTGCCCGAAGTTGCTGATCTCCCCGGGAATGTCGTTGCCGAACTGGAAGGCGCAGCCGCCGGGTGCCCTGGCCGTCGTGTAGAAGGGATAGAACGCGGCCGGCTGGCCCAGGTCGGTTGTCGGGATGAGCGTGCACCCAGCGCCGGTGGTCGTGTTGCAGGTGGATTCGATGGCCGGCAGGTCGGTCTCGAACCCGATCTGCCGGTACGGCACCGAGTAGTTCGGCCCGGTCAGCGGGCTGGTGAACAGGAACGGCGTCGGATGGACCCTATAGTTGCCGTCCGGCCAGAGCCGCTGGTAGGAGGCGCCGTCGAACCCGGTGTTGGTATACGTGCAGCCGGGCACCTTGTAGGTGAGCGCCTCAGAGGCGGGGAAGCAGTACAGGTCGTCGCCGTCGCTCGGCTGCTTGTTGACGCCGAACCCCTCCTTGTCCGCGGCCGGGCAGGTGGTGGGGCTGCCGTTGGGCAGCAGGCCGAACGGGGTGGCCGGGATGGGTGTCGGGCCGGTGCAGTACTGGAAATGGCCGATCTCGGTGTCGAACGCGACGTTGTAGGAGCCGGCGGCCCAGGTGACGCGCGTCTTCGTCGACGACGTGCTGTACATGGGGTGGAAGTTGTAGGGAATGGCGGTGCAGGATGTGCCCGTCGGGGCGTACTTCACCTGGGCGAAGCCGTTGGCCTTGCTCGCCGTCATCGACCCCGACTGGCCTGTGGTCAGGTCGTGGATCTTGACGTTGAGGCCGTTCGGGGTGTCCGCGAAAGCCACCGACAGGTGGTCCCCGGAGTTCATGTACAGGTCCTTGGCGCTGGGCGTGAACGTGGCCAGGGTCGAATCCACCGGGTTGGCCGGACCCTGCGCGACGCCGTTCTTGGTGATGAAGGCGAAGTTGATGTACTCCTCGCCTACCTTGGCGAGGCAGGTCGGGTTGTTCGCCTTCCCGGTGATCGGGTTGAGCGACAGGCTGTCGATGTTGAGCGCGGCGCACCACTTGGTCGGGTCGCATGAGCTTGAGCCGACGGCGACCGCCCAGGTCGGCCAGGGCACCCAGCCGGGCGGATAGAACTGCATCTCCATGTAAGCCTCGCCCACGTGCTTGGCCGACACCGCGGGATCGATGACGTTGCTGTCGCTGTCCGGCGGGCATGTGCTCCGCTGCTCCGGGTACGACTGCGAGTCGCACATGGCCATGCCCAGCCACTCGGCCCCGCTGAGCTCGAAGGCATACGACTTGTTCGCCTTCAGCGGATTGCTCGCCGACGGATCCTTCGGCAGCGTCAGGTTGTAGCGCATGTGGTTGCCGGACCCGGGAGTGTTCGAGGTGAACAGCACGGACGGTTCGTCGTGGCCCACGTAGTAGCCGAACACGGCTCTAGAGTTTGCGACCTCGGTGCACATGGCGCTGGCATACGCGCAGTCGATATGCAAGTGCTGGCTCGGGCTGGCTGTGACCTGTGCCGCGGCACCGCCACTGAGCGCGACCGGAGCTGCGGCCATTGCGAGCAGCGCAGGCACCGCCGCCAGGAATCTGAACCGTTTCATTCCCGCTCCTTGTGGATGGAACCCCAAAGACCAGGCGCCCGCGCGTATCAGGCGCTGGATGGCCTGTTTGGGCGAATGTTGTTGGGCAATGTTGGCATAGCATGGCACCCCGTGCGGGTTCCGGCGCGGGAAACGAGCGATTGTGACGATGCTGTGTCCGCCCGGCCGCCTTGTGCGGGTCAGGAGGCTGCGGTCCCCTCCCCGTGACGACGTTGCCGCCCGCTGCCCGCCCCGCGCTCGCGGAGCTGCCCGGCGGTCAGCCGGGGCCCGAAGGCGAACCGGTACCAGCGAAGATAGCTCGGCACCCATTGCGCGACCTTGAAATTGGACACGCCGGCCTGCCGGTCCAGCCAGATCGTCGGGATCTCCGCCACCGGCCTGCGCAGCCGCTTGGCCTTGGCGGTCAGCTCGATGCCGATCTCGAACCCGTCCCGTGAATCGATGCCCACGTCGCGGACGAACTCCGTCGAGTAGGCCTTGAACGAGTTCGTCGCGTCCCTGGTGCCGACGTGGGCGAGCATGTGCAGGGACCGGCCGGCCAGGCGCGACAGCGTGCCCTTGAGCAGCGGGCCGCCGACCTGCTGGCCGCCCGGCATGTAGCGGGAGGCAGCGGCCACCGCCACGCCGCGTTCGACCAGCCGCGCGAGTTCGTCGATCTGCCTGGCGTCGTCGCACCCGTCCGCCATGGTGACCACGGTGACCGGCGCCGCCGCGGCGTCGATGCCGAACCTGATCGCGTTCGCCGGCCCCCGGCCGTAGGTGTTGACCAGGCACTTCAGCCGCGGTTCCTTGCGCGCGTAGTGTTCGGCCACCGTGATCGTCGTGTCGTCCGGCGAGTCGACCACCACGAGCACCTCACAGGGCAGCCGCACCGACTCGAACAGCCGGTCGAGGACGCTGATGAGCTGCTCGCCCTCGTTGTACGCCGGGACCACCACCGAGACCCTGGGGTGCTCGGTCATATCCGCACCCCCTGACCGGTGATATTCCAGATGTCGGCCACCGGCTTGCCGGTTGCCAGGGCGGCGTAGGCCGGGTGCGGGGCGCCGACCACCAGCAGGTCCGACCTGTCCAGCACCTCGCCGAGCGGCAGCAGGCCGGGATCGGTGCGGACGTAGGGATCGGTGCACAGCACCGCGTCGGCTTTGAACTCCAGGATCCGCTTGAGCTTGTACGACAGGCTCGACCTGACGTCGTCCGAGCCGGCCTTGAACGCCATGCCCAGGATGCCGACGGTCATGGCCGACAGGTCGAAGCGCTGCTCCAGCCGGTGCACCAGGTACAGCGGCAGGCCCTCGTTGACCGCCATCGCGGCGTGGCCGAGCGGGAAGTTGTTGTGGTTGAAGGCGGCCAGCTGCATCGTGTCCTTGAGCAGGCAGGGGCCGGCCGCAAATCCCGCAGCGGGCATGTCGGCGGCGCGCGGGTAATCCTCCGCGAGCCCGCGCCGGATTTTGTCGAAGTCCAGGCCGCGCTCGTTGGCCATCATGTACAGCTGGTTCGCGGTGGCGAACTTGATGTACCGCCAGACGTTGGTGAACAGCTTGGCCAGCTCGGCTTCCTCCGGCGTCATCACCACGATCGTGGGCGTGAGCCTCCCGAACAGCGCGGCCGCCCGCTTCGCCCCTTTCGGGGTGCGGGACGAGACGATCTGCGGCAGCTCGAACAGCTCCGTCATCGCGTGGCCCTCGGCGATCCGCTCCGGGCAGAACGCGACATCTATGTCAAGTCCCCGCCCGGCCATCATCTTCTCCACCAGCGCCGTCACGCCGGGGAACACCGTGCTGCGCAGGATGAGCAGCTGGCCGTCGCGCAGGTAGCCGGCGCACGCCCCGAGCGCGCTGTTGATCGCCATCTGGTTGGGGTTCAGGTGCTCATCCACCGGGGTGCCGATCACGACCACCACGTGCTCTGCCGACGCCACGATCGCGGGGTCGACCGACGCCTCCAGCTTCCCGGCGGCGAGCGCCCGGCGGAGCACGTCGTCGGCACCCGGCTCGAGGAACGGCATCCGGCCGCTGTTCACCATGGCGACCGACGTCCCGCTCATGTCGAGGATGCCCACCGCGCATCCCCGGTCGGCGAAGGCCAGCGCCAGCGGCAAGCCGACGTGCCCGCATCCCCCGATGACGACCACGTCCCGGTCGGCCTCAGGCAAGTTCGTCACCGCGCATACCTCCGGATGATCGTGGCAGGCTCCCCCGGCCGCCGCTGCCCCGGCGCTCGCGGCGCTGCGAGCCGCTGGCGCTTACCTTACCGGCCTGGACGCGGCGACCGGCCAGTCCCGTTGCGGCTGCCCGGGATGGGTGCCGGGCATGGTCCGGTCCCAGGCCAGAGGGAGGTGCGGCGTCACCAGCTGGTCGCGATGTACTTCGTCTCGGTGAATTCCAGCAGGCCGTCGTGCGCGCCCTCGCGGCCGATGCCGGACTGCTTCACGCCGCCGAACGGAGCCGCCGGGTCGGAGACCAGGCCGCGGTTGAGGCCCACCATGCCGGTCTCCAGCGCCTCGCTGACGCGCAGGCCGCGGGCCAGGTCAGCGGTGTAGACGTAGGACACCAGGCCGTACTCGGTGTCGTTGGCCCAGCGGATCACGTCGGCCTCGTCGGTGAACCTGACGACGGGTGCCACCGGGCCGAAGATCTCGGTGCCGAGGATGGGGGCCGCCGCGGGTACCTTGTCGATGACGGTGGGCTCATAGAAGTAGCCCCGCCGCCGCGGCGCGCTGCCGCCGGTGAGCACCTGGCCGCCGGCCCCGGCCGCCTCCTGCACCGCGTCGGCGACCTTGGCCCGGGTCGGCTGGTTGACCAGCGGTCCGACGTCGGTGGACTCCTCCAGGCCCGGCCCGACCACCATCGCGCCAAGCCGGGCCGCGAACGCACGCGTGAACTGGTCGGCAGCCGCGTCGTGCACGTAGAAGCGGTTGGCGGCGGTGCACGCCTCCCCTGCGTTGCGCATCTTGGCGATCAGCGCCCCTTCGACGGCGGCGTCGATGTCGGCGTCGTCGAAGATGATGAACGGGGCGTTGCCGCCCAGTTCCATCGAGCAGTTCACCACCGTCTCCGCGGCTTGGCGCAGCAGCACCCGGCCGGTCTCGGTGGAACCGGTGAACGACAGCTTGCGCACCCGCGGGTCGTTCAGCATCGCGGACACCGTCGCGCCCGACTTGGTGGAGGTGAGCACGTTGACGACGCCGGCGGGGACGCCCGCCTGGGCCAGCAGGTCCGCCACCGCCAGCGCGGTCAGCGGTGTTTCCGACGCCGGCTTGAGGATCACCGTGCAGCCGGCGGCCAGCGCGGGGCCGATCTTGCGGGTGGCCATGGCGGCCGGGAAGTTCCAGGGGGTGATCAGCACCGACACACCGACCGGCTGGCGGGTCACCAGGATCCGGTTGCCGCCGGCGGGCGCGGTCATCAGCACGCCCTCCATCCGCACCGCCTCTTCGGCGTACCAGCGGAAGAACTCCGCGGCGTAGGTCACCTCGGCGCGGGAGTCGCGCAGCGACTTGCCGTTCTCCGCGGTCATCAGCCTGGCCAGCGACTCGTTGTGCTCGGTCATCAGCTCGAAGGTGCGGCGCAGCATCTCCGCCCGCTGCCGCGGCGGCGTCGCCGCCCAGGCCGGCAGCGCCGCGTACGCCGCGCTCACCGCGTCCAGGGCGTCCTCGACCGTGCCGTCCGCCACCTCGGTCAGCGGCTCCTCGGTGGCCGGGTCGATGACGGGGAAGGTACCCCCGCCGCGGCCGCCCTCCCACTCGCCGCCGACCAGCAGGCGGGTGGGCACGTCAAATCCGGTCAGTTCGGCCAGGTTAGCGGTCATCGTTCATGCTCCATCATCAGTACGGGTTGGTGACATAGAGGTCCTGGGCGGGGAACTTGGTGAGCACTTCTACCCCCGCCGAGCCGACCACAACCTCTTCCTCGATCCTGGCGGCCGAGTGCCCGTCGGTCGCCGGGCAGTAGGTCTCCAGCGCGAACACCATGCCCTCCTTGATCGCCATCGGCGCGTCCAGCGAGGTCAGCCTGGAGATGATGGGCCGCTCATGCAGCGCCAGGCCGAGCCCGTGCCCGAACTCCAGGCCGAACGCGGTCTTCTCGTCGTCCAGGCCGATGTCCGCGGCGGCCGGCCACAGCCGGGCCACCTGGTCGGTGGAGACCCCTGGCTTGATCATCTCGATCGCGGCGTCGATCCACTCGCGGGCCCGCTGGTACGCGTCGATCTGCGCCTGGGTCGCCCTGCCGACCGCAAAGCAGCGGTAATAGCAGGTCCGGTAGCCGTTGTAGGAGTGCATGACGTCGAAGAACGCCTGCTCGCCCGGCCTGATCATGCGGTCGGAGAAGTTGTGCGGGTGCGGGTTGCACCGCTCGCCGGACACGGCGTTGATCGACTCCACGTCGTCGGAGCCCATGTCGTACAGGCGCTTGCTGGCCAGGGCGACGATCTCGTTCTCCCTGACCCCCGGGCGCAGCGCCTCCGCGATGTCGGCGTAGGTCCCGTCGACCATCGCCGCCGCGGTGGCCAGCAGCGTGATCTCGTCCCTCGACTTGATCTCCCGCGCGTCCAGCATCACCTGCTGGCCGTCCCTGACGTCCAGGTTCTGCTTGGCCAGCTCGAAGAAGGTGGGGACCTCGGCCCAGTCCACGCCGACGGGCTCCCCGGCGACGCCCGCGCTGCGCAGGCGGTCGGAGATCTCCGCGACCTGCTTGGCGGTGAGCCCGGAGGCCGGGGGGGCGGCGCCGCGCATCGTCGTGTAGGAGGCGATGCAGTTCTCCGGCTTGAGCCAGGGGCAGTACATCCGGTGGTGCACCGCGGCCGAGCCGAAGTCCCACAGCACCAGCTCACCGGTCCGGGTGTACAGCGCGTACCTGCATAGCTTGTCCCTGGTCCATTCGCCGATCGCGACGCTGGTCAGGTACCTGACGTTGTTGTTGTCGAAGACGAGCAGCGCGCCCAGCCCGGCCGCTTCCATCGCGGCCCTGGCACGGTCGAGGCGGTAGGCCCGCAGCCGCGGGAAATCGATCCTGCCCTCGAAGTCGACGTTCATCCGGCCCGGCGCCGGGGCGAGGGGAAGAGCGGGAACGGCGGGCACAGCCATCGAACCTCCTTGTGGCGACACGCACCACGATGGCACATCGCTGCGAGGCCGAGCTACTCCCCTGCGCCATGCCGCTACCGTGTGGTGAAACCCCCGGAATCCACGGGGTGATAACACACAGAGTCGGTCGTGGCGCCGGGCGCGGGAGCATCCGCGGCTTGCCGCGCCCGCAGCGTCGCGTCCTCGATCCAGCTGGCGATGCGGTCCACCAGATCCTGGCTGCACGCGGCCTCGGCATGGCCCATGTCCGGCAGCAGCCACAGTTCCTTGGGCTCGCGGGCCGCCGCATACAGCTGCTGCGCGTGCTCGGGCGGGAAGTACAGGTCCTTGCCGCCGTGCACGATCAGCAGCGGGACCGGTGAGACCAGCGCCGCCGCCTGGTCGGGGGGCATCGGCACCGGCTTCCAGCCTGCCGGGCTCACCCGGGTCTTCAGCCACCGCCTGGTCACGTAGCGGCCGAGCCGGTGCTCGACCGCCAGGTGCAGCCGCCGCATCCGCTCGGTGCCGCGGTAGTACCACCTGCCGGGGCCGCTGACCGAGACCACCGCGTCCAGGCCGCCGATCAGGCCCGCGTGCCGGAGCACGATCGACGCGCCCATGGAGAAGCCGACCGCTGCGACCCGCCGGTAGCCGAGCTCGCCCGCGTAGCGGACGGCGGCGTCCAGGTCGTAGATCTCGCGGTCACCGAGGGTGGACAGCCCGCCGGAGCGGCCGTGGCCGCGGAAGTCGAAGGTGATGACGCCCGCCGCGCGGTTGAACTGGCTGGCGACGCGCCAGACGTTAGGCCGCTGCCAGGACAGCGTGAAACCGTGCGCGACCACCACCGCCAGGTCAGGTGCCCCGGGGAGGTGGATGGCCTCGATCGGCACCCCGTCCTCGGTGACCAGGGTCGCCGCCTTGACGACAGGCTTGGTCATGCTCTCACTCCGTGAACCGCCGTGGCCGGGCGGGCTACCAACGCGGTAACCACGCCAGGGACAGTATCCACGCTCCGCCGCCGTGCGGCGGTCAAGGGCCGGGGCGCGCACGGTCCTGCGAACCGCCGGCGGGACTAGCTGACAGGGACGCCGATGGTGAAAGCTACCGGTAGCCGATGGGAGGAGCGCCATGTCCGTACTGCGGGCCCTGACCGATGCCATCAGCGACCGGTCGGTGGAGGTGATCGACCTGACCGCGCCGCTCAGCGACACCACGCCGGTGATCATGCTGCCGGAACCGTTCGCCAACACCGCCGGGTTCGCGCTGACCGAGGTCAGCCGCTACGACGAGCGCGGGCCCGCCTGGTACTGGAACGACATCGTGACCGGCGAGCACACCGGGACCCACTTCGACGCGCCGGTGCACTGGCTGACCGGCAAGGACGGCGAGGACGTGGCACAGGTCCCGGTGACGCGGCTGATCGCGCCCGCGGCCGTGCTCGACTTCAGCGCCCAGGCCGCCGCAGACCCGGACTTCCTGCTCGAGGTGGACCACGTCAGGGCCTGGGAGGCCGAGCACGGCCCGCTGCCGGACGGCGGATGGCTGCTGTACCGGACCGGGTGGGACGCCCGCAGCGGCGACCAGGCCGCGTTCCTCAACGCCGACGCGGCCGGCCCGCACACGCCGGGACTCAGCATCTCCTGCGCCGCCTGGCTGGCGGCCGAAGCCCCGATCATCGGCCTCGGCGTGGAGACCGTGGGCACCGACGCCGGCGCGGCGCACTCGTTCGACCCGCCGTTCCCCGGCCATGCCGCGCTGCTCGGCGCGGGCAAGTACGGGCTGACGCAGCTGCAGAACCTCGCCAGGCTCCCGGCGACCGGCGCGGTGCTGATCGCGGGTCCGCTGCCCATCACCGGCGGCTCCGGGTCGCCGTGCCGGGTGCTCGCGCTGACCGAACGCGGCCGATGACCCGGGCAGCGGATGCGGTCGGGCGCGAGCTGGCCCGGCTGGGGGCCGGAACCGTGTTCGGCGTCGTCGGCAGCGGCAACTTCCACGTCACCAACGCGCTGATCGCCGGCGGCGCGCGGTTCATCGCGGCCCGGCACGAATGCGGCGCCACGGTGATGGCCGACGCCTGGGCCCGTACCACGGGTCGGCCAGGGGTCGTTTCCGTCCATCAGGGGCCCGGGCTGACCAACGCGATGACCGGCATCGCCGAGGCGGCCAAGAGCCGTACTCCGCTGCTGGTGCTCGCCGCGGAGGCGCCGGGGATCCGGTCGAACTTCCGCGTGGACGTGGCCGGGCTGGCCGCCGCGATCGGCGCGGTCGCCGAGCGGCTGAGTTCGCCCGCCTCGGCGCGGGCCGACGCGCACCGCGCGTGGCAGGCCGTGCTTGGCCGGCGGACGGTGGTGCTCGCGCTGCCGCTGGATGTGCAGTCCGCCGACTGCGGGCCGGCCTGGCCGGGGCCGGACCTGAAGTCCCCGGTGACGTTCCCCGCCGCGCCGTCACCCCGCGCCGTCAGGGCGCTCGCCGCGGCGCTGCGCGGCGCGAGCCGCCCGGTG
>JAFAPY010000047.1 GCA_019246795.1 Streptosporangiaceae bacterium
CGGAACTCGGATGGTGCAGGCCGGCGATCGTGCGCAGCAGCGTCGACTTACCCGCCCCGTTGGCGCCGATGATCGCGTAGACCTCGCCGGGGAACACCCGCAGCGAGATGCCGTCAAGCGCCTGCAGCTGCCCGTGATGCACGGTGAGGTCGCGGACCTCGAGCACCGGCGTGCCGCCTTCGGCCCGCTGCCCGTCTGCCGGCGCGCTCACGGCCGGCTCCGCTCGCCGTCGGATGCCGGTACCTCGGCCTCCAGGGACCCGCCCGTCAGGGCCGCGCTCACCTCGGTGCCGAGGAACAGCTCACGGACCGCGGCGGCGGCCAGCACCGTGGCCGGGTCTCCGTCGCCGACGAACGTGCCGCCGGCCAGGCAGATCAGCCGGCTCACCGCCGCGGTGAGCGCCCGCACCACGTGTTCGATCCAGATCACCGCCGTGCCCTGGGCGTTGACGCCGCGGACGATCTCGACAAGCTGAGCGACCTCCGGGTCGGTGAGCCCGCCGGCCACCTCATCCAGCAGCAGCAGCGTGGGACCCGACGCCAGCGCGCGGGCCAGCTCCAGCCTTTTGCGCTGCAGCAGGCCCAGCCGCTCGGCGGCCACGTTGGCCTGGGCGGTCATGCCGGTCCGCTCCAGCGCCTCCTCCGCCGCCGCGTAGCTGGCCCGGCGGCGCAGCCCACCGCCCTGCTGGGCGGCGACGAGCAGGTTCTCGAACACGGTCATGTCGCCGAACGGCCGCGGCACCTGGTACGTGCGGCCGATGCCGAGCCGGCACCGCGCCGCCGCGTCCAGCCTGGTGATCGCGCGCCCGGCGAAGCGGACCTCCCCGCCGCCGGGGGCCAGGTCGCCGGAGATGAGGCCGAACAGGCTGGTCTTGCCGGCCCCGTTCGGCCCCACGATGCCGATCAGGTCCCCAGGCCCGACGGCGAACGACAGGTCGTCGGCGATGACGACCCGGCCGAACCGTTTCGTCACGTGGTCTAGCTCAAGCAGCGGGCTGGTCATCCAGTTACGTGTTTGTCGGCAGCAGGTCGGCGGTGATCTTCGCCTGCGGCAGAAGCGTGTTGTCGACCACCTGCATCTCCAGCGGGTACTTGGTTCCCTTCTGCCATTGCACGCCGGCGGGAGGGGTGATCGCAACGCCCGGCGCGGGGCCGCCCGAGGCGAAGTTCAGCGGCCCGGCGAGCGCCTGGATGTTCACCTTGTGGATGGCGTCGGCGACCTCGGCCTTGTCGTGCGGGTCGCTCACCGAGCTGAACGCGGCGTGGGCCACCTCGAACAGGCTGTAGTTGCAGATGTTCGCGTTCCACTGGCCGCCCGTTGCCGCCTCGAACTCGTTCGCCATCTGCTGGCAGGTCTCGCCGGTGAATGATGACTTCCACGGCAAGGTCGGCACCCACCAGGTGTCGGTAGCGACGTTGTACCCCAGCGGGCCCAAGGCGTAGGCGTCGGTCGGGAACAGCAGCACCTTGGCCACCGTGGCCAGCTTCGGCCTGAAGCCCTGCTGCACTGACTGCTTCCACATGGTGGCGAAGTCCGGCGGCAGCGGCACGTTGGTGAAGAAATCGGCTCCCGCCGCCTTGAACTGGGAGATCATCGAGGAGTAGTTCGTGGTTCCGTCCGGATAGGCGGAGGACATGACGAACTTGTAGCCCGCCGCCGCGGCGATCGGCGGGAACACCGCGCGGAACGCGTTACCGTCGGAGTCGTTGGGGAACGCGGCGGCGACGACCTTGTCGGTGCCCAGCTTCGCGTGGATCCGGTCCCACATCGGGATAAAGCACTTGACCAGGTGCTCGGCGCCGAGGAAGTACATCACCACGTACGTGGGCTTGAACGTCGGCTTGGCCGGGTTGCCGCCCAGGTTGATGTACCAGGACTCCCAGGGGATGTTCGAGCAGATCAGCGGCGTGCCGAGGGTTTCCGCCGTGCTGGCCACCGCGTTGACGGTCTCCGGCGTGGACGACGCGAGCAGCAGGTCAGCCCCGTCGGTCAGGATCGCCGTATGCGCCAGGTCGCCCGCCCTGGTCACGCTGGACTGCGTGTCGTAGGACTTGATCGTGACGCTGTAGGTCTTGCCGCCGACCTTGAACCCGTTCTTGTACGGGGAGGTCTGGCTGATCTTGGAGGTCACCCAGGTGTCCGGCGCCCCGAACCCGGCGAGCGCACCGGTCAGCGGGTGGATCCAGGCTATGGTGATCGGCTTGGTGCCGCCGGAGCCGGTGCTGGAGCCCGACCCGGCGCTGGCCCCCTTGATGCTTGAGCTGCACGCCTGGAGCAGCCCGCCGCCCCCCATGACCGCCGCGCCGGCGCCGGCCGCGCGCAGCAGGCCGCGCCGGCTGATGCCGTCGGCCGATCTGGTGCCTTCGGATTGCGCAGTCTGGTCACTCATCTGCAATCGATCTCCTTTAAGGTCGCGCCGCAGGCGCGAGACCGCCAGCGAGGGGACGCCGGTGACCCGCCGGATGGTCCTGCTCGGGGACGGCCTGGGGGACCGGGGCCCCTGGCTGCTCGGCGTCATGAGGCTAACATCACCTGAATTCCGGTGCGGGGCACTGTGTTTCGTGCAGATGGTGGTGTCATGTGGCCAATTCGAGCGGCCACTGCCATCACCGCCTGCACTCGTGGCGCGCCAGGCGCTGCGGCACGCCGGGCCGCGGTGCCGGGCTGCTCGTTCGCTATGCGAACGGGCGTACATATAAAGAACAATATGCAACGCTAAGATGCCCCTTCGCGGATAGTCAACGCACGTTATGTAAGTGTTTCAATACCGTGAGACCGCCAGGAGGCACGCTGTGCCGGTCGTGCGCTGCCGTCCCCTCGGCGATGCGCGGGCCGAGCGGACCGCAACCGGAGGTCGCGCTGCCTCTTCGGGGGGCGTGATTACTCGCCAGCGGCGGTTGTCTGGCACAATGTGATGCTGACCGCCTCGCCCGCGACGCCCTCCTCGTTCGCGCGGCCGGGCTCACCGCAGCGGTCCCGTCGGCTCTCCCCCGGCCGGCTCGGGTTCGCAGCCTCACATCTATCGCTGGGAGAAGACCACAGTCGTGGCTGTCAAGATCAAGCTGAAGCGCCTGGGCAAGATCCGGGAGCCCTACTACAGGATCGTCGTCGCCGACGCGCGCACCAAGCGCGACGGGCGCGCCATCGAGGAGATCGGCAAGTACGACCCGAAGGCCGAGCCCTCGCTCATCGAGGTGGACTCCGAGCGGGTGCAGCACTGGCTGTCCGTGGGCGCCCAGCCCACCGACCCGGTCCGTTCCCTGCTCAAGATCACCGGGGACTGGCAGCGGTTTACCGGGGAGGCCGGGGCGGAAGGCACGCTGCGCAGGCCGGAGCCGAAGCCGGACAAGAAGAAGCGCTTCGAGGCCGTGGCCAGGCAGAGCCAGACGGCCAAGGAAGACAGCGCCGGCAAGGGACCGGGCAAGGCGGGGACGCAGGGCAGGTCAGCCAGGGGCGGGCGCGCCAAGGCCGGGTCTGACGGCGAGGCGAAGGGGGTGCCCGAGACCGGCGGCGGGGTGAGGACGGCGCCCGGGACCGGAGAGGTCAATGCGGCGCCTGAGACCGGCGGCGAGGCGGCGGCCGGCCAGCCGGGGAGCGGAGCCTAAGGTGCTCGAGGAGGCATTGGAGCACCTGGTACGCGGCATCGTCGAGTACCCCGACGACGTCCAGGTGGCCAGCAAGTCACTGCGCCGGGGCGGCGTCCTTCAGGTCCGGGTGCATCCCGCCGACCTCGGCAAGGTGATCGGCAGGGGCGGGCGGACCGCCAAGGCGCTGCGCACCGTGATCGGCGCCCTGGCGGGGAACCGCCACGTCCGCATCGACCTACTGGACGCCAACGAGGTCCGCTGACCCCGATGCGGGTGATCGTTGGCCGGGTCGGCCGTCCGCACGGCATCCGCGGCGAGGTGGCGATCGCGGTCACGACCGACGAGCCTGATCTCCGCTTTGCCCTGGGCGCCACCGTGGACGCGGGACCCGATCCCGACGGCGGCCAGCGTGGCGACGGCCAGCCCACCGACGGCCGGCGGCTGACCGTTGCCTCGGCGCGCTGGGACCGCGGGCACCTGCTGGTCACGTTCGCCGGCATCACCGACCGGACGGCTGCGGCGGAGCTGACCGGGACCTGGCTGAGCGTGGATTCCGGCCAGCTCCCGCAGCCGGAGGACCCCGATGAGTTCCGCGACCATGATCTGATCGGCCTGTCCGTGCGCACCGCGGCCGGCGAGCCGGTCGGTGAGGTCACCGACGTCCTCCACCACGGCCAGGACCTGCTCGTGGTGCGGCGCCCGGGACCGGGAGGGGAGGAGTGCCTGGTGCCGTTCGTGAAGGCGATCGTCCCCGACGTCGACGTGGCCGCCGGCCTGCTTGTCATCGACCCGCCGCGCGGTCTCCTCGACCCCGTCCAGGCGGAAGAATGAGCGAGGCGCAGCGGCGCGGCGACGCGGTACGGCTCCGCGTCGACATCGTCACGATCTTCCCCGCGTACTTCAATGGCCCGCTTGACGTGTCGCTGATCGGCAAGGCGGCGGCGCGCGGCGACATCGAGTTCGCCGTGCACGACCTGCGGCGCTGGGCGCGTGACGCGCACCGCACCGTCGATGACATGCCGTTCGGCGGCGGGCCTGGCATGGTGATGAAGCCGGACGTGTGGGGAGATGCGCTCGACGACATCGCAGGGGCCGGACCAGCCACGCTGGTGGTGCCCACCCCGAGCGGGCTGCCGTTCAGCCAGGAGCTGGCCGCCCGGTACGCGGCGCAGCCGCGGCTGGTGTTCGCCTGCGGGCGGTACGAGGGCATCGACGGGCGCGTGGTCGAGGCGATGCGCGCCCGCATGCCCACCGACGAGATCAGCATCGGCGATTACGTGCTGGCAGGCGGCGAGGCGGCGGCCCTGGTCATCACCGAAGCCGTGGCGCGGCTGCTGCCCGGGGTCCTCGGCAACGCGAGCTCGGCCGGCGATGACTCGTTCGGCGGCGCGGCCGGGGCGGCCGGGGGACCGCGGTACATGTGCGGCCTTGTCGAGGGACCGGTTTACACCAGGCCGCGGTCCTGGCGCGGGCACGAGGTGCCCGGTGTGCTGCTGTCCGGCGACCACGCGGCGATCGCGCGCTGGCGGCGCGACATGGCGCTGCGCCGCACCGCTGCCTACCGGCCGGACCTGATCCGCGCGCTGCGGGACCTGGATCCTCGCGACCAGCAGGTGTTGGCGGAGGCGGGCTTCCCGGCGGCCGGGGACGGCCCGGGCGCTCCCCCGGCTCGCTTTCCGGTTGGCGGCGAAGATATGGCACACTGAGTTCCGCTGTCTTTTTCGCCGCGCGGCCGGGCCACCTCACGGGGCCCTGGCGCGATCCGGCGGCTGCCGGCGCCCGCACACGACCACCGAGGAATACCGCTGTCATGCATACCGCGATTGCCGAAATCGAGCAGGCCCAGACCCGGCCGGACATCCCGGGCTTCCGGCCTGGGGACACGCTTCGGGTCCACGTCAGGGTCACCGAAGGGAACCGGTCACGGATCCAGGTGTTCCAGGGCGTGGTGATCCGGCGCCAGGGCAGCGGGGCACGGGAAACGTTCACCGTCCGCAAGGTCAGCTACGGCGTGGGCGTCGAGCGGACCTTCCCCGTGCACAGCCCTTCCATCGACCACATCGAGCCGGTCACCCGGGGCCGGGTGCGCCGCGCCAAGCTGTACTACCTGAGGGAGCTGCGCGGCAAGGCGGCGCGCATCAAGGAGCGCCGCGACCACACCGGCAGCTGACGTGCCCGGGCGCCCCGGCTGCGTGGCGGGGCTGCCGGTCCCGCGGCCGGGCATTGACGCTAAGCTCGGACCGGTGACGGTCAGGGTCGACAAGGGGTGTGGGTCTGCGTGAGCGGTCCGGAAGAAAGCGCCGCCGCCGAAACACGGGACCCGGGGCAAGCCGTCAGACCGGAAGCGGGCCCGCCCGCCGCGGCAGACGGCGCCGGCGAAGGCGGCGCACCGGCTGCCGACGACACCGCCGTGACGGCAGCGCAGGACACAGCGGACACGGGTCCGGCTCCCGCGGGACCCGGCACGCAGGGACCAGGGGCCGCCCGGGGCAGGCGCAGGCGCACCGCCTGGTCGTTCGCGCGCGAGCTGGTGATCCTGGTGGTGGTGGCGCTGCTGCTGGCGGTTGCGATCAAGACCTACTTGGTCCAGGCGTTTTTCATACCGTCGGGCTCGATGGAAAAAACGCTCGAGATCAACGATCGCGTGCTGGTCAACAAGATCGTCTACCACATCCGCGGTATCCACCGCGGCGACATCGTGGTGTTCAACGGCGACGGCTCGTGGGATCCGGGGCAGGTGCCCGCCAGCCCTAACGTGGTGCAGCAGTACGTCGACGGCTTTGCCAGCATGTTCGGGTTCGGACGGCCGGGAATCATCTACGTGAAGCGGGTCATCGGGCTTCCCGGAGATCACGTGGCCTGCTGCGACTCCAGGGGACGCGTCACCGTCAACGGCGTGCCGCTGAACGAGCAGTCCTACCTGTACCCCGGTGACGCGCCGTCCGAGCAGCCGTTCAAAATCGTCGTGCCGGCCGGCCGGCTGTGGGTGATGGGGGACAACAGGCTCGTTTCCGACGATTCCCGCGACCACCAGGGCGATCCAGGTGACGGCACGATCCCGGAAAGCGCGGTGATCGGCCGCGCGTTCGTGATTATCTGGCCGCCGAGCAGGTGGCGG
>JAFAPY010000051.1 GCA_019246795.1 Streptosporangiaceae bacterium
ACCGGCGCCCGCTTGCTGGTGATCGAGGGGGGCGGGCACGCGCCGCACGTCCGGTACCCAGTCGCGGTGAACCACGCCATCCGCGACTTCGTGGACCGGCTGGTCTCCCGGCCACCGAAGCAGGCCGCCTGGCAGGCCTCGCACAGCCGCCCCCGGCGTGCGCTGTGGGTCTCCTCACCCATCGGCCTGGGCCACGTCCAGCGGGACCTGGCCATCGCACGGGCCGTGCGCAAGCGGGTGCCGGACCTGGAGATCCACTGGTGGGCCCAGCCGCCGGTCACAGACGTGCTGGCCGAGGCAGGCGAGATCATCCACCCGGCGAGCTCGGAGATGGCCTCGGAGTCGGCGCACTGGGAATCAGAGGCCGCGGACCACGACCTGCCGGCCTTCTACGCGTTCCGGCGCATGGACGAGATCTTCTGCGCGAACTACTTGCTGTTCGACGATGTCGCCCGGGACACCGACTACGACGTGTGGGTCGGTGACGAATGCTGGGAGATCGATTACTTCCTGCACGAAAACCCCGAGCGCAAGACCGCGCCGTATGTGTTCATGACCGATGTAATCGGCTTCCTGCCCACCGACCCTGCCGACCCGCGGGAAGCCGAGCTGTGCGCAGACTACAACGCCGACTCGATCGAAAAGCGCGAGCGATTTCCCCGGCTGCGCGACCTGTCCATGTTCATCGGCTCTTTTGACGAACTTCCCGATCTTACCTTCGGGCCCGGCCTGCCCGGGATACGGTCGTGGTCCCGCCGGTGGTTCTCCCCCATCCCCTACGTGATCCCGTTCAATCCCGCTGCCTACCGTGACCGCGCCCGGTTGCGCCGCCGGCTCGGCTATGCCCAAGAGCAGCCGTTGCTGGTGACGGCAGTGGGCGGTACAGCGGTCGGCACCAGCCTGTTGGAACTCACCTGCGACGCGTTCGCCCGGCTGCGCAAACAAGTGCCGGACGCGCGGATGATGCTGGTGACCGGCCCGCGGATCGATCCGCGGCTGCTGCCCGACATCGAGGGCATGGACAAGCGCGGCTACGTCCCTGATCTCTTCGAGCACTTGGCGTGCGCCGACGCGGCCGTCGTGCAAGGCGGGCTGTCCACCACCATGGAGCTGGTCGCCACCGAGCGGCCGTTCATCTACTTCCCGCTGCGCCGCCACTGGGAACAGCAGCACTTCGTCACCCACCGGCTCGCCCACTACCGGGCCGGGCTCCAGATGGACTACGCGACGACATCATCTGACGACCTGGCCACGGCGATGCGGGCGGCGCTGGCGCAGCACCGCACCGGACCGGGCTACCGGCAGGTCCCGCGCGGCGGCGCGACCCAGGCCGCCGCGCGGATCGCCACACTGCTGTCTGGCCGGTGACTCGATGCTGACATCGGATATATAAGAGGAGGGCGCGATGGCCGTCCAGTCCGGCCGCGAGCAGTCCCGGGCCCGGTACCCGGACAGCTCCGGCTACATCAAGCGCGAAGGGGTGCGGCTGTACTACGAGGTGTACGGCTCTGGCGAGCCGACCGTTTTCCTGCTGCCGACGTGGTCGATCATCCATTCCCGGCACTGGAAGATGCAGATCCCCTACCTGGCCCGCCATTGCCGGGTACTCACCTTCGACGGCCGCGGCAACGGCCGCTCCGACCGGTCGGCAGCCGGATACGGCGAAGCGGAGTTCGCCGCCGACGCCCTGGCGGTGATGGATGCCACCGCGACCGAGCGCGCGGTAACCGTGTCGCTGTCGGTCGGCGCGCAACGCGCTCTCATCCTGGCGGCCGGGCACCCGGACCGGATCGCCGGAGCAGTGTTCATCTGCCCGGCCGTGCCGCTCGCCTCGCCGCAGGCAGACGACGTGCGCTACCTGCTTGATGAAGTGCTGCCCACCGTCGAGGGCTGGCCGAAGGACAATTTCACCTCCTGGGTGCGGGATTACCGCGGCTTCTTGGAGTTCTTCTTCTCCCAGATGTTCACCGAGCCGCACTCGACCAAGCCGGTCGAGGACTGCATCGGCTGGGGCCTGGAGACCACCGCCGAGACCCTCATCGCGACCGAAATCGGCAACGGCATGGACGAGGAAACCGCGCGCAAGCTGTGCACCCGGGTCCGCTGCCCGGTGCTGGTGATCCAGGGCACCGCCGACGCGGTCACCGGGCCCGGCCGCGGGATCGCGCTGGCCGAGGCGACCGGCGGTGATCTGGTGCTGCTGGAGGGCTCGGGCCACGGCCCGCATGTGCGGGACCCGGTCACGGTCAACCTGCTGCTGCGGGACTTCGCCGTCCCCCGGCCTCCGCGGCCGCACTGGGTGCGCGGCAAGGGCCGCCCCAAGCGCGCGCTGTACATCTCCTCACCGATCGGCCTGGGTCACGCCCAGCGGGACATCGCGATCGCCGACGAATTGCGCAAGCTGCAGCCCGGCCTGCAGATCGACTGGCTGGCCCAGCATCCGGTCACCGCGGTGCTCCAAGCGCGCGGTGAGCGCGTCCACCCGGCCAGCGCGTACCTGGCCAGCGAGTCCGGGCACCTCGAGTCCGAGTCGGCCGAGCACGACCTGCACGCCTTCCAGGCCATCCGGCGGATGGATGAGATCCTGCTGGCCAACTTCATGGTCTTCCACGACCTGGCCCGCGAGGAGGACTACGACCTGTGGATCGGCGACGAATCCTGGGAACTCGACTACTACCTGCACGAGAACCCCGAGCAGAAGACCGCCGCCTACGCCTGGTTCACCGACTTCGTCGGTTGGCTGCCGATGCCCGACGGCGGCCCGCGCGAGGCGTTCCTGACCGCGGACTACAACGCCGAGATGATCGAGCACATCGCCCGCTACCCGCGCATCCGTGACCGGGCCATCTTCGTCGGTGATCCCGACGACATTGTGCCGGACGCGTTCGGCCCCGGTCTGCCGCCGATCCGTGAGTGGACCGAACAGCATTACGACTTCGCCGGCTACATCACCGGCTTCGACCCGCGCCAGCTCGCCGACCGGCAAGCACTCGGTTACCGCGATGACGAGCGCGTGTGCATCGTGACCGTGGGCGGGTCGGGGGTCGGCGGCCACCTGCTGCGGCGGGTGATCGCCGCGTTCCCCGAAGCCAAGCAGCGCGTGCCCGGGCTACGGATGATCGTGGTGGCCGGCCCGCGGATCGACCCCGGCAGCCTGCCCTTCCACGACGGCCTGGAAGTGCGTCCCTACGTCCACGAGCTCTACCGGCACCTGGCCGTGTGTGATCTCGCGATCGTCCAGGGCGGGCTGACCACCGCGATGGAGCTGACCGCGAGCCGGCGGCCGTTCCTGTACTTCCCGCTCCGCCACCACTTCGAGCAGAACCTCCACGTACGCCACCGGCTGGACCGCTACCGGGCCGGGCGGTGCATGGACTACCAGACTGCGGGACCGACCGACATCGCCGCGGCGATCGCCACCGAGATCGGCCGCGAGGTCGACTACCGCCCCGTCGCCACCGACGGCGCCGCCCGTGCCGCATCCCTGCTCGCCAACCTCCTCTAGCAACAGACCGGCCACGAGCGGGACACGCCATGCCAGCGTCGACCGGGTACCTCGTCATCGACACCACCGCCCCGGAACGGCTCGCAGCCTTCTCGTGCAAGCTGCTAGACCGTCGATACCACCATCGGGGACAGCCAGTTCCTTGTGCTATCCCCCTCAAACGACGGCCTGCAATCGGGTTCCAGCGCCTTCCCGACGCCAAGACCGGCACGAACCGGCTGCACCTCGACCTGATCGTCGACGATCTCGACCGGGCTACGACGAGACCGAAACCCTCGGCGGGCACTGGCTTGAGCCCGGCACCGTCCGCGAGCTGAAAGGCTTCCGGTGGCGATGCATGGCCGACCCCAGCGGCAACGAGTTCGACATCGACGTCCTGCCCCCACCGTGACCACCCAGAAGGCATCCCGCAGGCGCCGCTGAAAGGACCGGGCGGCGCCGTCAGCCTTGACCAGGCCACCGCGATCAGCACGGCCACGACGACAGGTCGCAAGCGCCGGCGACAGGCGCGGATGGCGGCGATGGCCAACGGTCAGGTCCCGCAAGAGCTGCAGTGCCGGGTCTACCCTGTGATCATGATGACCGTCACTCGATGCCTGCGGGCGTACACACAATGAGCACGTCGGCGCTCTGCGAAGTGATCCTGAGGGCGTGAGGCAGGTTGCGGGGCAGGAGCGTCGCCCCGCCCGCAAACAATTCCTGCCGGGTGTCGCCCGCCCAGAAGATGGCACTCCCTTCCAGGAGCACGTACATCTCGTCCTCCTGGTAGTGCACGTGGACCGGTGGCGCGAATCCCCCCGGCACCCGCGTGCGGATCACCGAGACCTGCCCGCTGGTGGTATCGCTGCCGAGCAGGACGCTCAGCACGGCTCCCTCGAATTCGATTTGCTGATGTTCGTCGTCTTGGGCGAAATAGAGCAGGCTCATGGCATCTTCCATGTCAACGTGTCTGAGATCAGTCCGTCGTGGCTTTCAGTAACTTCGAGATCACCGCCAGGCCCCAGGCGCTGTACTGGTGGATCAGCATCGAACGGCACGTATACGCCGCGGGCGCGGCACACCCGGCGACCCCGCCTGCCGCATAATGGGCCACGCGGCGGCGAAAGGTCAATCCCCCGCCGGACAAGAACGCGCTGCGCCTGCAGTGACGGCGGACAGAGCGGTTCTCCGTCGTTAAGCCGATCATCAGAGGGTGACTGCCCGGTGCTTAATCACAGTGATGCGCCGGACGACTCCGCGGGAGGTGCAAGAAGTCATCCATCTTGCCGCCTGGGGTTCGGCCCCGACCGTAGCCGACCCGGCGAACGTCGCCGCGTCATGGTGAACATGCCCCAGCGATTACGGTCGGGCCGATCCACCTGCTCCGTGTCTATCTGGAGCTACGTTTGCTACTCAGGATGAACGACGCGTAACACCTGTCAGCATGGCTGCCCATAGGACTTCCGAATACATACGGCCGAACACGCAGAACGGCCATCATAGCGCGGCTCTAGCCGATGATTCTTACACCTGAGGCGCCGCGCCGATCGGCGGATCGTGCATCTTAAGAAGATGAGGGAGCGACAACTGTCGTGATCTCACTGCAGCACCTCATCTAGCATGGCGAGCGCATGGCCGATGTCGTCGCTGCTGTTGTAGAAGTGCATGGAGAACCGGGTGGATCCGACGCGCGGGGAGACGATAATCCCGCGACGGGTGAGTTCGGCCGCGATTGTCTCACCGTTGCGGCCAGGGAACCGGGCGGTGACCGTCCCGGCCCGGTTGCGCGGGTCAGCAGGGGTGATCAGCTTGGCGCCGCGGCCGGTGAGGCCGTCGACGAGCTGCGCGGCGAGGGCAGCATTGTGGGCGGCGACCTGGTCGAGGTCCAGGCTGTTGATGTAGTGGAGGGCGCGGCCGAGCGCGATCGCCGAGGCGTAGGACATGGTGGAGTACTCCATCCGCCGCGCGGTCCGGGCCAGCGGCTTCCACCTGGCGTCCAGGGCGTATGGGTGCTCGGTGCTGCGCCAGCCGGCCAGCGGCGGCCGGAACTGTTCCAGCACCGGCGGGCTGAGATAACATATGGCGGCGCCGAAGGTGCTGCATAGCCACTTGTAAGAGCCGGTGATCAGCACGTCCACCCCGCTGGCAGTCACGTCGATGGGCACCTGCCCGGCAGACTGGGTGGCGTCTGCGATCAGCACCGCCCCGTGATCGTGGGCCATAGTGGCAAGCTCGGCCAGGCCGAGCCGGTGGCCAGTGAGGTACTGGATGTGGCTGATGCAGATCGCCGCGGTCGATGAGTCTACGAACCTGGCGATCTTGTTAACGTCGAAGCCGTCCGGGTCGTCCAGGACCGGGACGAGCCGGACCTCACACCCGGTGTCTTCGGCGATCCGGTGCCAGGGGTAGGTGACGCTGGGGAAGTCCACCTCAGTGGAGACCACATTCTGACCCTTGCCGGGACGCAGCCACCAGGCCACCTGGCACAGCGCCTCGGTGAAACTGGTCGCGATCGCGATGGTGTCCGGGACGGCATGCAGCAGGCTGGCGGCGGCGTTGCGGGCGTCTTCGAGGATGCCGACCTCGGTGTCCTCATCCATCCCGGTGGTGCCCGCCTGGGCCAGCTCGGCCTCGAATTGGTGCGCCGGGCCAGTCACGCTGGCGGGCACCAGGCCGACGGAGGCGGTGTTCAGATAGGTGAACCGGTCCAGGGCGGGGAAGTCGCTGCGGCGCAGCCCGGGCACCAGCATAAGATCACCCTCCACCCACCTGATGCTCGATTGTTGAGCAATATGACAAACTAGATGCTATCGGTGGTCATTTCAAGACGGGGAGGATGGGCGATGGTCCGGGTCCTTGACCGTGCCGACGTCCAGCGGCTGGTGAGCATGCCCGATGCGATCGAAGCGGTACGCGACGCTCTTGCCGCCGCCGACCGTGGCCAGGCGGTGACGCCCGAACCCTTCAGCCTGCACTTGGCCGAAGCTGACGGTGAGCTGCACGTCAAGGGCGGCTGGCTGCACGGCTCCCCGGTCTTCGCCGTCAAGACCGCGACCGGTTTCTACCGGAACTCCTCGCGCGGGCTTCCGGTCTCCGGGGGGATGACCCTCGCATACGACGCCCAAACCGGCAGCCTGCGCGCGCTGATCGCTGACGGCGGGCTCCTCACCGAGCTGCGGACCGCAGCCGCCGGCGCGGTCGCCGCTGACCTTCTCGCCAAGCCGGAAGCGCAGGCGGCGGCGGTGATAGGCACCGGCGGGCAAGCCCGTTACCAGCTCCGCGCCCTGCTCGTGGTCCGGCCCATCCGGCAGGTGAAGGTCTGGGGCCGCAGATCGGAGGCCGCCCGGCAGTACGCGAAGGAAATTTCCGTCGAGGGCGTGAAGGTCCGGGCCGTACGCACTGCCCGGGAGGCAGCCGAGGCAGCAGAGGTGATCATCACCGCCACCAGCGCCACCGAGCCGCTCATCGAAGTAGGCTGGCTGAGGGCAGGCACCCCCG
>JAFAPY010000063.1 GCA_019246795.1 Streptosporangiaceae bacterium
GGCACGACGAGCGCGAGCAGACGCTGAACCAGATGCTGGTCGAGCTGGACGGCTTCGACACCAAGGGCGGCGTCATCGTGATCGCGGCCACCAACCGGCCCGACATCCTCGACCCGGCGCTGCTGCGCCCGGGCCGTTTCGACCGGCAGATCGTGGTGCCCCAGCCGGACCTGGCCGGGCGCAAGGGCATCCTGAGGGTGCACGCCCGGGGCAAGCCCATCGCGAAGGACGCCGACCTGGATATCATCGCCAGGCGGACCCCGGGGTTCACCGGCGCCGACCTTGCCAACGTGATCAACGAGGGCGCCTTGCTGACCGCGCGGTCCAACGGCAAGCAGATCACGATGGCCGCGCTGGAGGAGGCCATCGACAGGGTCATGGCGGGCCCGCAGCGCAAGAGCGTGCTGCTGTCGGAGAGGGAACGCAAGGTCATCGCCTACCACGAGGGCGGGCACGCCCTGGTCGGCCATGCGATGCCGCACGCCGACCCGGTGCACAAGGTGACGATCATCCCGCGCGGCCGGGCGCTCGGCTACACCAGCGCGCTGCCCACCGAGGACAAGTTCCTGGTCACCCGGGCAGAGATGCTCGACCAGCTGGCGATGCTGCTCGGCGGGCGTACCGCCGAGGAGCTGATCTTCCACGAGCCGACCACCGGCGCCGCCAATGACATCGAGAAGGCCACCCAGATCGCCCGCGGCATGGTCACCGAGTACGGGATGAGCGAGCGACTGGGCGCGCGAAAGTTCGGCAGCGGCGACGGCGAGCCGTTCCTCGGGCGGGAGATGTCGCACAGCCGGGACTACTCCGAGCAGATAGCCTCCTCGATCGACGAGGAGATCCGCCGCATGATCGAGAACGCGCACGACGAGGCCTGGGATGTCCTCGTTGAGTACCGTGACGTGCTCGACGCGCTGGTGCTGCGCCTGCTCGACAAGGAGACGGTGTCCCGGGAAGAGGTCCTGGAGATCTTCTCGCCCGTGCAGGAGCGCCCGGTGCGCGGCTCCTACACCGGCTACGGCAAGCGGCTGCCGTCGGACCGGCCGCCGGTGCTGTCACCGAAGGAACTCGCCCTCGCCGCCGCGGAAAACGGCGCCGCTGCGGGCGGAATGATGCTGCCCGCAAACGGCCAGACCGTCGGCTTCAACCCGGCCGGTACCGGGGCGCAGGCCAGCGTGACTCCGGAAGATCCCGGGCCGAGCCGGGACGAACAGCCGGGCCGCAGGGACGAATGACCGAACGCACTGAGCGCTCGGTGCTGGCCCCGGACGGCTTCGGGTCGGCCCGGGATGCTCAGCTCCGGGCCGGCGGCGCCCGCGACTTTGACCTGCCGCGCATCGAGCGCGCGGTCCGGGAGATCCTGGAGGCGATCGGCGAGGACCCGGACCGGGCCGGGCTGCGCGACACGCCGGCCCGGGTGGCCAGGGCGTATGCGGAGCAGTTCGCCGGCCTGCGGCAGCGGCCGGAAGACGTGCTCACCACGGTTTTCGATGTGGGCCATGACGAGATGGTCGTCGTCCGCGACATCGAGGTGTACGGAACCTGCGAGCATCACCTGGTGCCGTTCATCGGCGTGGCGCACATCGGCTATGTGCCGAACTCCAAGGGCCAGATCACCGGGCTGTCCAAGCTGGCCAGGCTGGTCGATGTCTACGCCCGCCGCCCGCAGGTGCAGGAAAGAATGACCTGCCAGATCGCCGACGCCCTGGTCCGCGTCCTGGAGCCGCGCGGCGTGGTCGTCGTCATCGAGGCGGAGCACCTGTGCATGACGATGCGGGGGGTACGCAAGCCGGGCGCGAAAACCGTGACCTCGGCGGTGCGCGGCGTCTTCCGCGACAGCGTCACCCGTGCCGAGGCCATGAGCCTCATATACGGCAGGCACTAAAGCGGCCGCGCGGCGGGCCCTGGGCGGCGCGTACAGACCGACATTACGGGTAATCCGGACGTGATTGCGGACTGCGTTCCGTCGCCTGCGACCTTTGCCTACGCTTTGGAGGTAGCGTGAACACAGGACGCGAGGCGGCAGGGTGACCACGCTGACCCCACGTGATCTGGGCCCTGATGAGAAAGCTGCCGAGATGAGCGACAGCCACGACACTGGATCCGCGGGCGGCGCGGGCCTGCCCGCGGCAACGGCCGAGGCCGCGGCGCCGCCGGCCGAGCCGGTTCGTTTCGCGGACCGCGCCCGGCAGCATTCCTGGGTGCCCATCAGCGCGGCGCTGCTCACCGCCCTCGTCGGGTTGTCGGACGTCACCGCCATCTTCGAGGCCGGCCTGCCCAACAAGCTGCACAAGCTCAACTACCTGGTGCCGGGAACGCTGGCCAACGTTACCCGCAGCGCGGACGTCATCATCGGCCTGATGCTGCTGCTGCTCGCGCACGGCCTGCGCCGGCGCAAGCGGCGCGCCTGGCAGGCGGTGACCGCGCTGCTCGCCTTCGACATCGCCATCCACATCTTCCATGGGCAGCGGATACCCACCACGGTGGTGACGCTGGTGCTGCTGCTCGCGCTGCTGTACTTCCACGATGAGTTCTACGCCGAGGGAGACCCGCGCACCCGGTGGCGGGCGTTGTGGGTGCTGGGCGGCCTGGCTGCCGCGGACGTGGTCATCGGGCTCACCTACATCATGGTGGCGCGCGGGCTCGCGGCCGACTACTCGCTGCGCCAGCGGGTGCAGGAGGTGGTCTACGGGCTGGTCGGCGTGTCAGGGCCGGTGCGGTGGGTGCCCGAGGCGCGGGGAGACCTGTTCGACATCCTCACCAGCGCGCTCGGGTTGTTCACCCTGGTGGTCGCGGCTTACCTGTTCCTGCGCCCGGCCGAGCCGAGGGCCAGGCTCGGCCCTGCCGACGCGGCACGGATCAGGGACCTGCTGGCCAGGCACGGGGACAGGGACTCGCTGGGCTACTTCGCGCTGCGCAACGACAAGAACGTCATCTGGTCGCCGACGGGCAAGGCGTGCGTCTGCTACCGCGTCGTCTCCGGGGTCATGCTGGCCAGCGGCGACCCGATCGGCGACCCCGAGGCGTGGCCCGGCGCCATCGGCCCGTTCCTCGATGAGGCCGCACGGCACGCCTGGGCGCCGGCGGTGATGGGCTGCAGTGAGCTCGGCGCGGAGGTGTGGTGCCGCGAAGGCGGCCTGACCGCGCTGGAGCTGGGGGACGAGGCGGTCGTCAACGTGGCCGACTTCAGCTTGTCCGGCCGGTCGATGCGGAACGTCAGGCAGATGGTCAACCGGGTGGCCAAGCACGGCTACGTGGCCGAGGTCCGCCGCGTCAAGGACGTTCCCCGGGCCGAGCTTGACCGCATCATCGAAACCGCCGATCCCTGGCGGGGCAGCCACACCGAACGCGGCTTCTCGATGGCCCTGGGCCGGATCGGCGCGCCCGGCGACGAGGACTGCGTGCTCGCGACCGCCACGCAGGACGGTGCGGTGAAGGCGGTGCTCCAGCTTGTCCCGTGGGGATCGGACGGCCTGTCCCTGGACCTGATGCGTCGCGATAAGGGCGCGCAGCCGGGGCTGAACGACTTCCTCATCGTGGAGACGATCAAGGCCGCGCCCTGTCTGGGCGTCAAGCGGGTCTCGCTGAACTTCGCGATGTTCCGCGCCGCGCTCGAACGCGGGGAGCGGATCGGCGCCGGGCCGGTGCTGCGGGCCTGGCGGTCGGTGCTGATCTTCTTGTCCAAGTGGTTCCAGATCGAGTCGCTGTACAAGTTCAACGCCAAGTTCCGCCCGGTGTGGCAGCCGCGGTTCTTCGTGTTCCCGGGCACCAGGGACGCGCCGCGGATCGCGCTTGCCGCGCTTGAGGCGGAGGCGTTCCTGGTCTGGCCGCGGCTTGAGCTGCGCAGGATCGCGCGCAAGCTCGGCCTGACCGGGCCCCGGCGGCAGCCGCGGGCGCCGGTGCCGGGACGGTGACTTCGACGGCGGTCTCGCTTCCCGGCCTGCCCAGCGCGGACCGCTGCCTGGTCATGGGCGTGGTGAACGTGACGCCCGACTCGTTTTCCGACGGCGGATTGTGGTACGGCGCCGCCGCGGCCATCGCGCACGGGCTGGACCTGCTCGCGCAGGGCGCTGACATCGTCGACGTGGGCGGCGAGTCCACCCGCCCGGGCGCCCAGCGCATCACCGAAGCGGAGGAGCTCAGCCGGGTAGGCCCGGTCGTCACCGGGCTGGTCCGCTCTGGCGTGCCGGTATCCATCGACACGATGCGGGCGCGTGTGGCCGAGTTCGCCCTGGGCGCGGGCGCACACCTGGTCAACGACGTGAGCGGCGGGCTGGCCGACCCTGACATGCCGCGCCTGGTCGCAGCGGCGCGCGCGAGCTATGTGGTGATGCACTGGCGCGGTCACAGCCGTGACATGCACCGGCGCGCGGTCTATGCCGACGTGGTCGGCGAGGTGCGAGACGAACTCGCCCGCCGGGTGGACGCGGTGGTCGCCGCCGGCGTCGATCCGGCACGCATCGTGGTAGATCCCGGCCTGGGGTTCGGGAAGCGCCCGGAGCACAACTGGCCGCTGCTGGCCAGCCTGGCCGACATCGCCGTGCTCGGCGGCCGGACGTTCCCGGTCCTGGTCGGCGCGTCGCGGAAGCGTTTCCTCGGCTTGCTGCTGGCGGCCCCGGACGGCACGCCGCGGTCGTTCACCGGCTCCGACCAGGCCACAGCCGCGGTCACCGCGCTCGCCGCCGCGGCCGGCGCCTGGTGCGTGCGGGTCCACCAGGTGCCGCCGAGCGCCGACGCCGTGCGGGTGGCGGCGGCGTGGGCCAGGGAGACCAGGGGGCCGCGGGAGGACGGGGAGTCCCGCCAAGGGGGGTTTGGGGGGATGGCCCCCCCCCAAGGGAGGTTTGGGGGGATGGGTCCCCCCAAGAGCGGGGGGGGCCAGGGGGAACGGGGGGCGGGAGCCCCCCGTGCGAGGAAACAGCGGGGGGTCGTCCCCCCCGAGGCAACAGAGTCCGCACGCCGGCGCGCGGTGCTCGCGGTGGGAAGTAACCTGGGCGACAGAGCAGGTACCCTGACCGGGTGCATGAAAGCGATCGGCAGGATCAGCGACACTGACGTGCTGGCAGTCTCGCCCGTCTACGAGACCGCGCCGGTCGGCGGACCGCCGCAGCGCGACTACCTGAACGCGGTGCTCGTGGTGGAGACCGGCCTGCGGCCGCGTGACCTGCTCGCGGCGGCGCGCGGCATCGAGGCGGACTTCGGCAGGGTCCGTGACGTGCGGTTCGGGCCGCGGACGCTGGACATCGACATCATCAGCTACGCGGGCCAGGTCAGCGACGAGCCGGAGCTGACCCTGCCGCATCCGCGGGCGCATGAGCGCGCGTTCGTGCTTGCGCCCTGGCACGACGTCGACCCCGCAGCCGAGCTTCCGGGACGGGGATCGGTGCAGCGCCTGCTGGCGGGCCTGGACCGCTCCGGCATCCGGCGCCGGCCCGACGTGGTCCTCCCGTCGCCGGGATGCCGTTCATGAGGCCGACACGCCCCGCCACCCTCATCTTCATCGCCGTCTTCTGCGCGCTGGCAAGCTGGCTGCTGCTGCGGTCGCTGTACCAGTCGCTGCCGCCGCTGCCGTGGACCGGCGTGCCCGCCCTGCTGGTGGCGGCGATGGTGGAGGCCTGGGTCGGCCGGGACATCAAAGCCCGGGTCTCCGGGCGCCGCGGCGGCAAGCCGACCGCGCCGCTGTTCGTGTCCCGGATGGTCGCGCTGGCCAAGGCCAGCTCGGTGGCGGCAGCGGCGATCGCCGGCGTCGCCGCGGGCTTCGATATCTACCTGAGCGGCTCGCTGGGCGCCGCGGTGCCGCGCCAGGACGCCGTCACCGCCGCGGTGACCCTGGCCGCGTCGGTGGTGCTCATCTGCGCCGCGTTGTACCTGGAGCACTGCTGCCGGGTGCCGAACGCTCCGGACCCCGACAGGACCGACGAAAGGGCTCCGCTGCCCTGACCCACCCCGGCGCGCGCTCGGGCAGGCACCCAGCGGCCGCGCGGCGGCTTGCCGACGCGCGGGCTCCGGCAGTGAATACTGGAACGAGATGAAACCCGAACAGCCCCCTCCCCGGCATCCCGCCCGGCTCTCCGTCGGCATCATCGGGCCCGGACGGGCGGGAACCGCGCTCGGCGCGGCGCTCGCCCGCGCCGGGCATGCCGTGGTCGCCGCGGCCGCGGTGTCTGATGCCTCGATCCGCCGGGCCCGGGCGAACTTTCCTGGCGCGGTCATCACCGAGCCGGGCCAGGTGCTGCGTCGTGCGGATCTCGCCCTGCTCACCGTGCCTGATGACGTGCTGCCAGGCCTAGTTGCCGGGCTGGCGGCGACCGGCGCGCCGCTGGAAGGCCGCATGCTGGCGCACGCCAGCGGGCGGCACGGCCTGGCGGTGCTGGAACCCGCCGTCCGCCTCGGCGGCCTGCCGCTGGCACTGCATCCGGTGATGACGTTCACCGGACGCGGCGACGACATCGACAGGCTACGCGGGACCAGCTTCGGGGTAACCGCCCCCGACGCGCTCCGGCCTGCGGCTGAGGCGCTGGTAATCGAGATGGGGGGTGAACCCGTGTTCATCCCCGAGGAGATGCGCGATCTGTACCATGCCGCCCTCGCGGGCGCCGCCAACCACCTGGTCACGCTCGTCACCCACGCCGCCGACCTGCTCCGGGCGTGCGGGGTGGCGAACCCGGCCCGGCTGCTGGCGCCGCTGCTGTCGGCGTCCCTGGACAATGCGCTGCGGTTCGGTGACGCGGGCCTGACCGGCCCGGTGGCCCGCGGCGACGCCGACACCGTGGCCGCGCACATCGCCGCGCTCAGCGCCGAGCCGTCGGCCTCTCCCGCCGTGGTGGCCGCCTACACCGCCATGGCCAGGCTCACCGCGGACCGCGCGCTGGCAGCCGGGCTGCTCAAGCCAGGCGACGCGGAGCGGCTGCTCGACGTGCTCGGCGGTCCCCGGTGAGGCCGCCGGCGACATCGGCGCCGGTGCTCGCGACCACCAGGCGGGATCTCGCGGCGGCCAGGGCTGGCCTTGCTGCCCCGGTGGTGCTGGTGCCGACCATGGGCGCGCTGCACGCGGGGCACCGGGCACTGATCCGCGCGGCAGGGACGGTCGCTGGCCGGGCCGGCAGCGTGATCGTGTCGATCTTTATCAACCCGCTCCAGTTCCGCCCCGCCGAGGATCTTGACCGCTATCCGCGGTCGCTGGACGACGACCTGGCCATGTGCGCCGCCGAGGGCGTGCGGGCGGTCTTCGCCCCGACGGCGGCGGAGATGTATCCCGGCGGCCGGCCGGAGGTGACCGTGGATCCCGGCCCGATGGGCCAGGTCCTGGAGGGCGAGTTCCGGCCCGGCTTCTTCCGCGGCGTGCTGACCGTCGTGCTCAAGCTGTTCCACCTGGCACGCCCGGACATCGCGGTGTTCGGCGACAAGGACGCGCAGCAGCTTGCGCTGGTCCGCCGCATGGTGAGTGACATGGACCTGGGCATCACGATCAAGTCGGTGCCGACGGTCCGCGACGCCGACGGGCTGGCCACCTCGAGCAGGAACTCCTACCTCACGCCCGGAGCCCGCGCCCAGGCGCTCGCCATCCCTCGCGCGCTGCATGCGGGCGGGGCCAGGGCAGCCGAGGGGGCACAGGCGGTCCTGGCCGCCGCCCGCCACGTCCTGCTTGCCGAGCCCGGCCTCGCCACGGACTATGTGGCGGTCGTCGACCCGGCCACGTTCACCCCCGTCGGGCCCGGCCATGCCGGGCCCGCGCTGCTCGTGGCGGCCGCCACCGCGGGCACGACGCGGCTGATCGACAACGTGTCCGTCATGCTGGCCGGCCCGGATACCGAAGGACATCCCCGCGATGCTGCTGACCATTGATATCGGCAACACCAACACGGTCCTCGGGGTGTTCGACGCGGACCAGGTGGTCGAGAACTGGCGGATCGCGACGGTCCCGGACCGGACCGCAGACGAACTCGCCGTCGTGCTGCACGGCCTGCTCGCCGGCAGCAGCGCGTTCGCCGAAAGCGACATTCACGGTATATCGCTGTGCTCGACCGTGCCTTCGGTGCTGCGGGAGATGAGGGAGATGGTCAGTCGTTATTACCGTGACCTGACCACGCTGATCGTCGAGCCCGGCGTGAAAACGGGGGTGCCGGTCCGCACGGACAATCCGAAGGAAGTCGGCAGTGACCGGATCATGAACGCGCTCGCTGCGGTGCACCTCTATGGCGGCCCGGCGATCGTGGTGGATTTCGGAACCTCGACGAACTTCGACGCGGTCAGCGCACACGGCGAGTTCGTCGGCGGCGCGCTCGCCCCGGGAATCGAGATATCCGTCGACGCCCTGTCCCGGCGTGCCGCGCAGCTGCTCAAAGTCGAGTTGACCAGGCCGCCCCGTGTCGTGGGCAAGAACACCGTTGAGGCGCTGCAGTCCGGCATTATTTACGGGTTCGCCGCTCAGGTGGAGGGAATAGCCCGGCGGATGGCACGGGAGCTTTCCCCCGCCGATCCGGGCGCAGTGACGGTCATTGCCACCGGCGGCCTGGCATCGCTTGTTATCGGAGAGGTGAGCGTCATTGACGCCCATGAGCCGTGGCTCACCCTCATCGGGCTGCGGCTCGTCTACGAGAAAAACGCGGGCCAGGCGGAGCCGTGCGCCGCTTCCGGGTAAGCGCGCTCGCGGCGGTGGCACGGTGCGTCAGCCGATCCGGACCGCGCCGACGAAGGCGCTCCAGTAGACCGGGTCGATCCGCACCGTCTGCCCGAAATCAGGGGCGTCGACCATGTATCCGTCGCCCAGGTAGATTCCCACGTGGCTGATGTTGGAGAAGAAAAAGACCAGATCACCCGGTTCCAGGGCGCTGCGCGGTATGTGCACCCCGGAATTCCACAGGCTTCCTGTGTAGTGCGGGAGCGCGAGGCCCTCCTGCGCGAACGCCCACACCACCAGTCCGGAGCAGTCGAATTCGCCGGGGCCTGCCGCTCCCCATGCGTACGGGTCGCCTCGCCTGGAAAGCGCCGCCTGCAGGGCCTGCTCCCCCACCGTATTCGCCGTCGAAATGACGATGTCCGGATACTGCCCGGTCTGGGCGAAAACTGCCATCGCCTGCTTCATGGCCGCGCTGTTGACCTTATCGATCATGGCCTCGATGGCGTGCTTTTTGGCGTTCACCCGGGCTTGGAGCGCGCCTACGGCGGCGATCTGCTGTTCGGCCGTCTGCCTGGTGCGCAGCGCCTGGTTCTCGTCGCTGCTCAGCGAGCTGACCGTGAAGCCCGTGGACTGGTCAAGCTCGGTGATCACCGAGGCCTGGCTGAGGAACTGCTGCGGATTGCCTGCGGTGAGCGGCTGCAGCGCGGGGTCGAGCCCCGCGTTCATGTAGTTCTCCGCGGCCAGCTGCGCTATGGCCTGCCGGCCGAGCGCTAGCGCCGCCCCATCCCTGGCGGCGGCCTTCTCGGCAACCTGCGCATCCGCTTGCGCGCGGCTGAGCTGGATCCGCAGCCCGTCGTATTGCTCGCTCAGCGCGTTGATCTCGAACTCGAGCTGCCTGGCCTCGGCGACCAGCGTGGTCAGGTTGGGCCCCGGCGCGGTTGTCTTCGCCGCGCTGCCGCCCGCGGGCAGCAGGGCGGCAAGCACGGCGGTCACCGCTGCCAAGCCGGCAGCTCCGCTCCGTTTCCGCACAGCGATGCACACTATTGGAGGCCGGATCCGCTGTCAGCCGACTAGGAGGAACTTTTACCTTGCGGGCTTCAGCCCGCGCCGGCCCGGCCGGCGCAGCGGCTATCGTGGACGGCGCCATGGCGTACCTGATCCGGCCCGCGCGCACCCGTGACGTGCCCGTGATCCGGAAGCTGACCGACGCGCACGTCGAGTCAGGCTGTCTGCTGGGCAAGGCCGCCGTCACCCTCTATGAGGACATCCAGGAGTTCTGCGTAGCAGTTTCGGCTGGAGGCGACGGCGCTGCTGGCTCTGCCGCCTCCGGCGGCGGGGCGGGTTCTGCGGCCTCCGGCGGCGGGCCGGGACTGCACCGCGGCGGCATGGATGACGCAGCGCTGGTCGGCTGTGGCGCGTTGCATGTGATGTGGGAGGATCTCGCTGAGATCAGGACGGTGGCCGTCCGCGAGGACTGCCAGGGGATGGGTATCGGCCACGCGATCATCGGTGCGCTGCTTTGGCGAGCCCGGGAGCTCGGAGTGGACCGGGTGTTCGTGCTGACTTTCGCGGTGGACTTCTTCGCGGGCCATGGATTCCGCCCGATCAGCGGTACTCCGGTAGCCCCGGAGGTGTACGCCGAGCTATTGCGGTCCTATGACGAGGGCGTGGCCGAGTTTCTGGACCTGGAGCGAGTAAAGCCCAACACGCTCGGCAACACCCGCATGCTGTTGCGTCTCTTACCAGTTCGGGGAAAATGAGGATGAACGCTGCTGGCGAGACGGAACAAGCCCACCGGGAGCATCGCCGGCCCTCGGCCGCAGGGAGGACGCCGCTATGTTGACCGACCTCGCGGCGCTGACTCCGCCGCTGGTAGTTTGCGTCGCGTTCGTCATCGGCCTGGTCATGCTGCTGCGCAGCCAGATGGGTCCCAAACGCCGCGGCAGGAAGAACGCCAAGCGGCCGCCCGGCGGTCCGCGCTCTTGATATATCAGCGAACCGCGGGTTTATCGGAACGCACGGGACTGGGCGAACGGTGGCCCGGCAGATCAGGTATGGGCTCGGTTGATGATCTGCCGCGGAGCGGCGGCGCTAACGATGCACCCAATGTGCGATTACGGAGAGTGGCCAGCTTGGGCCTACGGCGCGAAGGCCGCTGGCCGCGAAAATCAGCGAACCGCCAGTTGCGCAATTGTCAACGCCAACAGATTGCTATATCTTTGGCATCCGAAATAGGTTGCTCCGTCGGAAGGGCTGATTCCATGGCGCAGAAGGTACAGGTGCTTCTCGTCGACGATCTTGATGGCAGCGAGGCCACGGAGACCGTGTCGTTTGGCCTCGACGGCACCTCGTATGAGATCGACCTGAGTACAGGCAACGCGAACAAGCTCCGCAAAGAGCTTGCTCACTATGTGGAGCACGCGCGTAAAGCAAGCGCTCCAGCCAGGCGGCGAAGGACGCGCACCGGTCCTGGGCGCGAGCGCAGCGCCCAAATCAGGCAGTGGGCGAAGCAGCGCGGATACAAGGTCAATGAGCGCGGGCGCATTCCGGCGAACATCGTGGCGGAGTACGAGGCCGCGCACTAAGCCAGGAGCGCCATCGGGGTTCGCACGGTCCTTCCGGCGTTCTCCGGGTCCAGCCCGCACGGCGAGCGACTCCTTCAGCGGTGTTACCCAGTCGGCCCCGGCGCCCCGTGCCAGGGCCGACTGCTTACCGGGTTACCGGGGCGGCCCGGCGAGCGGCTGTCTTCGGCCCCGCCCGCTGCGCTTCCCCGCGCCAGCATTGACCCGGCTACGACCGGTGGCCGGTGTAGGACCGCGTGCTCGCGGTATCCCCCCTGGCGGCCAGCTTGGGGAGGATCCGGCTAGCGCTACCTCTCGTTCGCTTGCGGCGTAGCGGGGAAGTTGTGCCTGATCCTGGGGGTTGGATGAGGTGAACAGCCTGTGTTCAGGGAAGGTCTTAAGCGTGGCGCATACCGGCGATCGCCGCAGACGCCGGGCACGCGGCTACTATGCGAAGTAGGCAAGGTTGCGGAGCAGACAAACTAGGGCACGTCCCGTTTCCGCCCCCGTGCTGTGAGGAGCGACGAGATGTTCGAGAGGTTTACCGACAGGGCACGGCGGGTTGTTGTCCTGGCCCAGGAAGAGGCCAGGATGCTCAATCACAACTACATCGGCACCGAGCACATCCTGCTCGGGCTGATCCACGAGGGCGAGGGCGTGGCGGCCAAGGCGCTG
>JAFAPY010000295.1 GCA_019246795.1 Streptosporangiaceae bacterium
ACCCAGCGGCCACCTTCTCCAAGACGGAACGGAGCTCGCTCAGCGACTCGATGGTTAGCGGTCGCTCGAAATAGGGGCGCCCTTACGCGGCATCTCGCCGAGGCCCAGGCGGTCCTCGGACGCTCACGCCCAACCCACACGATAGGCGTGGCGTGCATGGCGGCGTTGCGCCGCTCGATCGCCTGACGGGCATGTTCCAGTCACGTCGCTGCCTCATCACGGGTCGCAGAGCGCGGCCTGGCAGCCAGGACCATCCCTGATCTTTGCACTGACCTGCCGCTTGTCGGTCCACGGGTTCACCGGGTCGATATGCGAGCACAGGTCCTCGACGTAGTCCTCGAGCTTTATCGCCGCCCAGGTAACCCGGCCGAGCTCGGTGAATACGTCTACCGGCAGCTCATCTGGCATGGCGGGATCGTGCCTATAGCGTCGGCCGAGTCGGAGGCCGACGCGAGACGCCAGTCGCCCCAGGCGATGCGGATCGAACGCGAGTGGTGGTGAAGCTACCCGTCATCGGAGCACTGGCCTCGCCGGGCGGTTATCAGAGGTAATGGCCCATTACCTCTGGTAACTCGAGGGCTCGAGGCGGGTCCTGTTGTGCTTTTGTCTCCAAGCACAACTGGGTTAGCCCTGCAGGCTGGGCCTGTCGGCCACCCGCAGGAGCACGAACTATCCAGGAAAGGCATGCATGCCGCGTCTCCGATTCCAGGCGGAGGCCTTGGCGAGCATCGCGCCACCCGGGGGCTGCAGTGTTTGTGCCGGCCGGCGGCCGCCGGCGTCAGCGCGCCCGGGCGTAGTCACGCGCCTGGCCGCGCAGCCGGGCGTGGGCGTCGCGGTAGGGTGCCTGGCCGGGGAGGTAGCGCTTGGCCAGCTTGCAGACGAATGTGTAGTTAGGGTCACAGACGTTGGCGACTGGTGCCTCGCCGGCCTGGGTAAACAGCTGGTAGGCATCGAGCGGGTGCAATCCGTAGTCGCGGCCGAGCCAGTCCACCAGGTCGGCCTGGGCGATGCGGAAGGCGTCCTCCAGGGGCCGGGCCGATCCTGTGCTCATCACGTACTCGTCGGTCTCCAGCCGCGGCCAGGGCGTGGACAGGCCCTTGAGGACGTCGATGATGACGACGGTGTTCATCGCCGCCTCGACCGCGACCCCGCAGCTTTCGCCGTCGCCCTGGCGGCAGTGCCCGTCGCCCAGGGAGAATAGCGCCCCGTCCACGTTGACGCCGAGGAAGCAGGTCGTCCCGGCCCGCATTTCCGGCGTATCCATGTTCCCGCCGTGGGCGTCGGGCACCAGCGAGGAGCGGACCTCCAGCGAGGCCGGGGCGACGCCGACGGTTCCGTGCATCGGGTCCAGCGGCAGCTCGGTGGTGTGGTCGCCGTACCGGGACCGGTAGCGGACGGTGCGGCCGGCCCGGTCCACCTCATATATCCAGACGACCTCCTCCAGGGGTTCTTGCAAGGTGGCCGTCAGGTGGGTGGAGGTCAGCGCGCCGAACAGCGGGATGGTCGTGGAGGCGGCCCAGTCCCGGGCCGGCTCGATGGAGACGAAATGGACGGCCAGGGTGTCACCGGGCCGGGCCCCGTCCACGTAGAACGGGCCGGTCTGAGGGTTGACGAAGGGGAACTGGCAGACCTTGGTGACCAGGTCGCTGACCCCGCGCACCCGGCCGCCGAAAGCGTCCTCGGTGAACAGCTCCAGGACCGTGCCGGGCGGCACGGTCCGGACCGGGGGCACACCGCCGAAGGTCCAGGCGTACTCACCAGGTTGCGGCCGGTAGGACAGTATGGAGGATTCTTTCATCGCGCGGGCCTCCTGCCCGGGGTCTTAGGCCGCGCCGGCCTGGCGCCTGGGCTCGGCCGCGGCCGGCGGGGCGGCGTGCGTTTCATCAACTTCGGGCAGGCTCAGGTCCTTGCCCCGGAGCCGGAAGACCAGCAAGACGACCAGGCCGACCGCCAGCCAGGTGAAACCGCCGATTTTGGCGTGGATGTCCATGTGCACCCAGACGTAGGCGATGATCACGAAACCCAGGACCGGGGAGATCAGGTGGGCGAACCAGCGCCGGCTCCGCCGGCGCACCACGTAATACGTGACCACCGATATGTGCAACAGCATGAAGGCGAACAGTGCCCCGAAGTTCACGATGGAGGTCAAGAAGGCGATCCTGGACACCAGCGCGAGCCCGACGATGACCGAGATGGCTGCCACCAGCAAGGTGGCGTTGATCGGCACCTGGGTCCGCGGGTGCACCTTGCTCAGCAAGCGTGGCAGCTTGCGGTCCCGGGCCATGCTGAACAACAGCCGGGAGGTGGCCGCCTGGGCGGCCAGCGCATTGGCGATGCCCCAGGCCACCGCCGTCGCCACCGCCGTCAGCACGGCGAGCCAGTGCCCGCCGATGATCCCGGCGGCATCGTAGAACGCGGTGTTCGGGTTGTGCAGCCGCGACTGCGGCACGGCCATGGCCGCCACCCAGGTCTGCACCATGAACAGCAGCCCGACGATGAGCAGCGCGGACACCGTCGCCCGGCCCACGGTCTTGGCGCCGCCCCGGGTTTCCTCCGACAGCGTGGAGATCCCGTCGAAACCCAGGAAGCTCAGCACCGCGACCGAGACCGCCCCCAAGATCAGGCTCAGGGAGAACCCGTGCCCGTCATACAGCGGCTTGATCGACGGCGCCGCCCCGCCCCGATGAGCCGCGATCACAGACAAGCCGATGACCACGAAGATGCCCAGCACCGCCAGCTCGGCCACCAGCATCAGCCGGTTGAACTTGGCGCTGGCCTGCATGCCCCGCAAGTTGATCACGGTATTGAACGCGATGAAGGCCAGCACCCAGGCCCACGCCGGGATCGCCGGCACGAACGAGGTCATGGCCGTGCCGCCCACGATGTACAGCAGCGACGGCACCAGAATGTAATCCAGCAAGATCGCCCAGCCGGCCACGAACCCGACCCCGGCATGGATCCCCCGCCCGGCATAGGAATACACCGACCCGGCGACCGGGAAGGCCCGCGACATCGAGGCATAGCTGAACGCGGTGAAGATCATCGCGGCCATGCCGACCAGGTAGACCAGCGCCACCATGCCCCGGGACTGGGCCAGGATGAAGCCGTAGATGCCGAACGGGGCGATCGGCACCATGAAGATCAGCCCGTAGACGATCAGATCCCACAGGCTCAGCGACCGCTTCAGCTCCTGCTTATAGCCGAACTGGCTGATGTCCGGTGCCCCTTCACGGTTCTCGTGCTG
>JAFAPY010000128.1 GCA_019246795.1 Streptosporangiaceae bacterium
CGGTGGCGAGCACCCGCAGCGGCAGCAGCGCCGGGCCGGACGACTGCCGGATCACGGCCACGACGAGTGCGAGGACCAGGATCAGGGCCTCCGCGACCAGGAACATCCGGATGTTCAGCCACAGGGCCTCGCCCACCGAGTAATAGCCCTGCTTCGGGTTCCCGACGAACGCCCGCCACATGTCGGTCGGGTTGAAGAACGTGTGCCGGACCTGCCGGCTGCCCGGGGCCAGCCAGAAGAGCGCCGCGAGCGCCGCGAGCACCACGATGGTGCTCCCCAGGGAAACCGTCAGCCCCCGGGTCGAGCCGCCGCCGAGGATCCGGGACCGCCTGGCGGACAGGTCCGGTAGGCCCTGTACGTCCACGCTGGTCAGGGCTTGATGGTCGGAACACTCGTGTAGATCTGCAGCCACTTGGCCTGCAGCCGGGCCAGCGTTCCGTTGCTGCGCAGCGTGGCCAGCGCCTTGTTGACGCAGCCGACCAGCGGGTTGCCCTTGCGGAACAGCAGCCCGTAGTGCTCGCCGGTGGACGGGAACTGCGCCACCAGCACCGACCCGGGGATCTCCGAGGAGGAAATGTACTGCGCGGTCGGCGTGTCGGTGACCAGGGCCGCGATCTGCTTGTCCTGCAGCGCCTGCTTGACGTCGTTGAGGGTCTCGTAGACCTTCGGCGTCTGCGTGGGCTGGATCTGGCTGTTGATGAACGCCAGGCTGGTGGTGCCCACCTGGTCACCGTAGACGTAGGTCTTCAGCTCCGCCTGGGTATGCTTGGTCGCGATCGGGCTGTTCTTCAGCGCCACCAGCGACTGCTGCACGGCGTAGTAGCTGTCGGAGAACGTCACCACCTGCGCGCGCTGCGGGGTGTAGGAGATCTCGTTGATGTCGAAGTCGAACTTCTTCGGCCCCGGGGCGTAGGAGTCGTTGAACGGCTCGTAAGCCCACTTGACCTGCGCAGGCTTGAAGCCGAGCTGCGCGGCGACCGCGTAGGCCACGGCGCTCTCATACCCTTGGCCGTTGCTGGGATCGTTGTTCTCGAACCACGGCGTATAGGCCGGCTGGTCGGTCGCGACGGTGAGCACGCCCCGGCTGTACAGCTCGGGCTGGATCGAGGCGTAGGAGCAGGACGCGGTGCTGGCGCTCGCCGCGCCGCTGCCGCTTGTGGTGCTGGTGGCGCTGGCGCAGCCTGCCAGCGCAGCGGCCGCGCCCAGCGCGGTGATCGCGGCCATGGCCGCCACGGTCATGTGTCGCATCGGGGTGGTCCCCTCCGGTAAGCCTGTTCCGGCCACCACCGTACACCCGAAGATCACAACCATTTTCCCGAACGAGCGCCTGCTGCGCGGCTCCCGCTACGGCCCCGGGTCCTGGCCGTCGGCGGGCAGCCAGTACCCGGCGCCGCGCGCGGTCTGGATCACCGGCTCACCCAGCTTGCGGCGCAGGTACCGGACGTAGACATCGACGAGGTTGGTCCCGGGATCGAAGTTGATGCCCCAGGCCATCGACAGCAGCTCCTGCCGTGACAGCACCTGGCCCGGGTGGCTGACGAAGGCTTTCAGCAGCGAGAACTCGCGGGCCGACAGCCGCACCGAGCGCCCGGCGATGGTCGCCTCCCGGCGCAGCAGGTCGATGCAGACGCCGCCGGCCCGCAGCATCCGGGCCGGGACGGTGGTCCGGGCCCGGAGGTTGGCGCGGACCCGCGCCAGCAGCTCCTCGAACGCGAACGGCTTGCCCAGGTAGTCGTCGGCGCCGAGGTCGAGGCCCTTGACCCGGTCCTTGACCCGCCTGCGGGCGGACAGCACGATGACCGGGACCTGCGATCCCAGCTCCCGCAGGCCTTCGAGCACCTGCAGGCCGTCCAGGTCCGGCAGGCCGAGATCCAGGATCACCAGCGAGATCTCCGGATTGGCCGCGCGGGCCAGCGCATCGGTGCCGTTGCGTACCCACTCGACGGCGTAGCCGTGCGCGCGCAGCCCCTTGGCCAGAAACGAGGCGACGCGCTCTTCGTTCTCCACGATCAGCAGCTTCACCGCGGGATCCCGGTCTTCCCCCGCCAAAGGGCGGCATGCGCGTTCCTGGCGCAGCTGACTACCCGGCGCAGCCGCGGCTAACCGCGCCCGGCAGCACGAGCGGCCAGCGCTGCTTACCTCCACGCACTAGGGTGATCGACGTGAAGCCGTTCCTGTTGTTGAGCGTCCGCGCCGATGATGCTGCGGCCGACAATGAGTACGCCGCGTTCGGTGCCATGACCGGGCTCGGCGAGGCCGGGCTGCGCAGGGTGCGGCTGGAGCAGCGCCCGCTGGGCGGTGTCGGCCTGGCGGATTGGTCCGGGATCCTGCTCGGCGGCGGCCCGTTCAACTACTCCGACCCCCAGCAGGCCAAGTCGCCGGTGCAGCGGCGGGTCGAGGCAGACCTGTGCCGCCTGCTCGACGCGGTGGTCGCCGCTGATTTCCCGTTCCTCGGCGCCTGCTACGGCATCGGGGCGCTTGGCAGCCACCAGGGCGCCGCCATCGGCCGGCGGCACGGCGAGCCGGTCGGATGCGTCCGGATCACCCTCACCGCGCAGGGCCGGCACGATCCGCTGCTGCGCGGCCTGCCTGCCAGCTTCGACGCGTTCACCGGCCACAAGGAGGCGATCGACCGCCTGCCCGGTCATGCCGTCCTGCTCGCGACCTCGCAGGCCTGCCCAGTGCAGGCGTTCCGGGTCGGTTCAAACGTCTACGCCACCCAGTTCCATCCCGAACTGGATCTGGCCGGCATCTGCACCAGGGTCGACGTGTACAAGCACGCCGGATACTTCCCTCCCGAGCAGGCCGGCGAGATCAAGGCCCTGGCCCGCCGCAGCGTCATCACCTGGCCGCCCGTCATCTTGGCTGCCTTCGTCCAGCGCCACGCCCGCCCGGCGGCCGGCCAAGGCCCGGCCCGGCGGCTAGCCAAGGCCCGGCCCGGCGGCCGGCCAAGGCCCGGGTCGATGTGGATCTTGGTGCCCGGCCCGGTGCCGAGCCGCCCGGCCAGCGCGTCCGCGGCGCGGTCCAGCCCGACGGTCACGCACGCCAGCGGGGCGGGATCGACCCGGCCGTCCGCGTAGTGCTCGATCGCCGGCGCGAGCCCGGCCGACGCGCCGAGGATGCCCACCGCGGTGACATCGCCGAGCACCAGCTCGCGGCTGTCCACCAGGCTGGGCGTGCCGGAGATGCCGATGCAGACCACCCGCCCAGCCGGTTCGACCAGCCCCAGCGCCGCGGCGGGCATGCGGTGGTCGTCGGTGCAGTCGATGACCGCGTCGTAGCTCAGCAGCGGCGGCTCCCCGGCGGTCCAGTACCGGCTGGCGCCGAACCGCTCGGCGAGCTGGCGCCGCCCGCCGTCGATGGCCAGCACGTGCACCTCCGCGCCTGCGGCGCGGGCGAAGGCGGCGGTCAGCAGCCCGATGGTGCCCGGCCCGCAGACCAGGATCCGCCTTTCCGGCCCGGCAGCTGCGGCCGCGGCGGCCCGCCAGGCGTTCCCGCCCGGTTCCACCAGGGCGCCGCGCCTGTCGTCGATGCCTCCGGGCAGCCGGTGCAGGCTGGCCGCGGGCACCAGCACTTTCTCGGCCAGCGCCCCGGCCCAGCCCATGATGCCCACTTCGCGCCGGTCCGCGCAGACGTGCCACCGCCCGGCGCGGCAGCGCGCGCACCTCCCGCAGCCGAGCATGGTGTCCCCCATGACGCGGGCCCCGAGCCAGCACGGATCGACCCCAGCACCCGCGGCGGAGACCACGCCGCACCACTCGTGCCCAGGACGCACCGGGAAGGTGCTCTTGCCCTGCGCGAAGTAGGCAAGCTGGCCGGTGAACAGCTCGGCGTCGGTCCCGCAGATCCCGGCACGCCGTACGTCGACGACCACCTGCCCCGGACCCGGCACCGGTACCGGCACGTCCTGGACTTCCGCGGACCCCGGTCCGGTGATCACCAGCGCGCGCATAGGGACAGGCTCTCACCCGCCGCCTCGTCCCGCTCTCACAAACAGGGCTATACCGGACGAAACGGGATATGTTCCCGCCGTGATCGGGAAGGATATGTGCCCGGCGTAGGAAAAGCGGCCAGATCCGGCCGCTTATCCTTCGAGAAGCACAAATCGTTCGCGCTAAATGAACGTCCCGGTCGTCAGCCCGGAATGTCGGCCTGCGGAGGTAGCGTGAGCGTGTGCTCGATGAGTTCCACCCTGCGGTGCGGACCTGGTTCGAACGGCGGTTCCCGGCCGGGCCCACCGAGCCGCAGGCGGCGGGCTGGCGCGAGATCGCAGCGGGCCGGCACACGCTGATCGCGGCGCCCACCGGGTCCGGCAAGACACTGGCCGCGTTCGCCGTCTGCATCGACCGCGTCTACCGGGCGCACGAGAGCGGCCCGTGCGCGGGGGGGTCCGGGCCCGCCGCCGCAGTCGGCCCCGTCGGTGCAGCCGACCCAGTCGGCCCCGTCGGCGCAGCCGATCCAGTCGGCCCCGTCGGCGCAGCCGATCCAGTCGGCCCCGTCGGCGCAGCCGATCCAGTCGGCAGAGCCAACAGGGTCGTCCCCCCGGGGCCAGCAGTGGTGTACGTGTCGCCGCTGAAGGCCCTGGCCGCGGACATCCAGCAGAACCTGGAGGGGCCGCTGCGCGAGATCGCGGCGGTGGCCGCCGAGCTCGGCCTGCCCGCCCCGGACATCACGGTGGCGCTGCGCACCGGCGACACCGATGCCGCCCGCCGCGCGGCGATGCTGAAACGCCCGCCGGACTTCCTGATCACCACGCCGGAGTCGCTGTACCTGCTGCTGACCGCGGAGCGGAGCCGGGCCATGCTGCGCAGCGCCCGCACGGTGATCGTGGACGAGATCCACGCGGTGGCCGGCAACAAGCGCGGCTCGCACCTGGCGCTCACCCTGGAGCGGCTGGCCCACGTCGCCGGCGGCCGGGTGCAGCGGGTGGGCCTGTCCGCGACCGTCCGCCCCGCCGAGACCATCGCCCGGCTGCTGGTCGGCGCGGGCCCCGACCGGGACAACCCGGACGGCACCCCGCGGTGCGCGATCGTGGACTCCGGGCACCGCAGGCACCTCGACCTCGCCCTGGAGCTGCCCGACGACGAGCTCGGCGCGGTGGCCACCACGGAGCAGATGGCGCAGATCCTGGACATGATCGCCGGGCACGTGCGAAGGCACCGCACCACGCTGGTGTTCGTCAACACCCGCCGGATGGCCGAACGGGCGGCGCACCAGCTCGGTGAGATTCTGGGAGAGCAGCTCGGCGCCGGGGTCGCCGCGCACCACGGCAGCCTATCCAAGGACCGGCGGCAGCGGGTGGAGGCGAGGCTGCGCTCGGGTGACCTGCGCGCCCTGGTGGCGACCGCGTCGCTGGAGCTCGGCATCGACATCGGCCCAGTCGAGCTGGTCTGCCAGATCGGCTCGCCGCGCAGCTTCGCCACTTTCCTGCAGCGGGTGGGCCGGTCCAACCACACCAGGACCGGCACGCCGGCCGGGCGGCTGTACCCGACGTCGCGGGACGAGCTGGTGGAGTGCGCGGCGCTGCTGCGCGGCGTGCGCGGCGGCCGGCTGGACGCCATCGTGGTCCCGGAACGCCCGCTGGACATCCTGGCGCAGCAGATCGTCGCCGAGTCCGCCGCCGAGCCGTGGGCCGAAGCCGACCTGTACGCTCTGGCCAGGCGGGCCGCGCCGTTCGCCGGCCTGTCCCGCGAGGACTTCGGCGACGTCGCCGGGCTGCTCGCCGAGGGGATACGCACCGGCCGCGGCCGCCGCGCGCACTACCTGCACCGGGACCGGATCAACGGCACCGTCAAGGCGCGGCGCGGCGCCCGGATGGCCGCGCTCACCTCCGGCGGGGCGATCCCGGAGCTCGGCGACTACCGGGTGGTCGCCGAACCGGACGAGGTGACGGTCGGCACGGTCAACGAGGACTGGGCCATCGAGTCGATGGCCGGGGACGTGTTCCTGCTCGGCACGCACTCCTGGCGGATCCGTCGGGTGGAGCCCGGCACGGTCCGGGTGGTCGACGCGCAGGGCGCGCCGCCCACGGTGCCGTTCTGGCTCGGCGAGGCGCCGGGACGGACCAGGGAGCTGTCGGAGGAGGTGTCGGCGCTGCGCCGCGCCGTGGCCGAACGCGAACCAGCCGACGCCCGCGCCTGGCTGCTGGCCGAGTGCGGCATCGGCAGGCCCGCGGCGCAGGCCATCACCGAGTACCTGCACGCCGCGCTGGGCGCCCTCGGCGTGCTGCCGACCATGGACACCATCGTGCTGGAACGGTTCTTCGATGAGGCCGGAGGCATGCAGCTGGTCGGGCACGCGCCGTTCGGCGCCCGGGTGAACCGGGCGTTCGGGCTGGCGCTGCGCAAGCGGTTCTGCGTCACCTTCGACTTTGAGCTGCAGGCCGCGGCCAGCGACAACGCGATCCTGCTCTCGCTGGGACCGCAGCACAGCTTCCCGCTGGACCGGGTGCCGAAGTTCCTCGCGTCGCCCACCGTGGAGCAGGTGGTGCGGCAGGCGGTGCTCACCGCGCCGCTGTTCGCGGCCCGCTGGCGGTGGAACCTGAACACGTCGCTGACCGTGCTGCGGATGCGCGGCAGCCGCAAGAACCCGCCGGCCATCCAGCGGATGGAGGCCGACGACCTGATGGCCGCGGTGTTCCCGACGCTGGCGGCCTGCCAGGAGAACGTGGCCCCCGGCCCGCTGGAGATCCCGGACCACGTGCTGGTCGCCCAGACGCTCACCGACTGCCTGCACGAGGCGATGGACATCGACGGGCTGCGCGAGCTGGTTGCCGGGATCGAGGCGGGCCGGATCACCGTGCTCACCAGGGACACCACCGAGCCTTCGGTGCTGGCCCACGAGATCCTGAACGGCATGCCGTTCACCTTCCTCGACGACGCCCCGCTCGAGGAGCGGCGCAGCCGCCAGGTGCGGCTGCCCCGCGGCCTGCCGGTGGCGGCCCGGGAGCTGGCCCGCCTCGATCCCGAGGCGATCGGCCGGGTCCGCGAGCAGGTCCGGCCGGAGCCGCGGGACGCCGACGAGCTGCACGACCTGCTGCTGACCCTGTACGTGCTGCGGCCGCAGCCGCAGTGGCGCCCCTGGTTCACCGAACTGGCCGCCGCTGGCCGGGTCGCCGAGTTCGGCACAGTGAAGGGGGATGGGCCAGGGGGGACGGGGGGCGGGAGCCCCCCGTGCACGGAGACGGTGGCTGGGCCGCTGTGGTGCGCCCGCGAACGCCTTGCCGCGCTGGCGCCGCTGTACCCTGGCGCGCCGGCGGCGGGCGGCCTGCATGCCGAGCCGACAGGCTCCGAGACCGCAGACCGCGAGACCGCAGACCCCGAGACCACCGCCGCCGAGATGCTGCGCGGCCACCTGGACGTCAGCGGGCCGGTCACCGCGGCCGCGCTGGCGCGGGCAACCGCGCTGGCCGAGCCGGACGTGACGCTCGCGCTGACCCGGCTGGAAACCGAGGGCTTCGCGCTGCGCGGCCGGTTCACCGACCCCGGCGGCCCCGATTCGACCAGCACAGAGGAGTTCTGCGCCCGCCGGGTGCTGACCCGCATCCACGCCTACACCCGGCAGCGCACGCGGGCGCAGGCCCAGCCGGTGACCGCGCGGGACTTCATGCGGTTCCTGCTCCGCTGGCAGCACGTCGCGCCGGGCAGCAGGCGCGAGCACGTCCGCGGCGTGGTCGCGGTGGTCGAGCAGCTCCAGGGTTTCGAGCTGGCCGCCGGCGCCTGGGAGAACCCGGTGCTGGCGGCCCGGGTCACCGGCTACCGCAGGGAATGGCTGGACGAGGCGTGCCTGTCCGGCGACGTGGCCTGGGGCCGCCTGTCGCTGCGCGCCGACGCCGACGGCAGCGCCAGGCAGCCTGCCCGCAGCGGCCAGGTTCCCTCGCGGAGCACGCCTATCACGCTGATGATCCGCGACGACCTGCCGTGGCTGCTGCGGGCGGCCCGCGGCGACCGCAGCCCGGCCGGGCCCGGGCCAGGCCGCACCCGTGACGTCATCGACGCGCTCGCCAGCCGCGGCGCCCTGTTTCCTTCGGACCTGGTCGCGGCGACCCGGCGGCTGCCCGGCGAAATCGAAGAAGCACTGTGGGACGGCGTGGCCCGCGGCCTGGTCACCGCCGACGGGTTCCGCGCGGTGCGGTCGCTGCTCGGCCGCCGCCTGCTGGCCGGCACCCCGGCCAGGTACGGCCGGAACCCGCAACGGCTGCGCCGCGGCAGCCGCCTGTCCGCACCGTCCGGCGGCCGCTGGTCGCTGCTGCCCCCCGCCCTGCCTGAGTGCGACCCGGACGAGCTGGCCGAAGCCGTCGCGGAGCAGCTCGCCGTCCGCTGGGGCGTGGTGTTCCGCGACCTGCTGGCCCGGGAGAGCCTGGCCGTGCCGTGGCGGGAGCTGCTGTGGGCGTTCCGGCGCATGGAGGCCCGCGGCACCATCGCCGGCGGCCGTTTCGTCACCGGATTTTCCGGGGAGCAGTTCGCCCATCCCGACGCGGTGGATCTGCTCCGCCAGGCCGCCAGGCAGCCGCGCGCCGGCGAGACGGTCCGCCTGTCCGCTGCCGACCCGCTCAACCTGGTCGGCATCCTGCTCCCCGGCCCGCGTATCCCCGCCGTCCCCACTAACTCCGTCACCTACGTCGACGGGCACCCCGCCAGCCCCGCCGACCTGGCCGCCGCCGTGCCGTGACACCACGGTTCGTTCGGTAAAAAGAAGAAAGATTTATCCCGAACGGCCGGCGGTGCTACGGCACCGGCCCGCGGTCAGCCGAGGCATAGCTGATGGACTCCAGCACCATCTCGTCGCCGCCGGTGATCTCAGCGTCCGCGCTGCCGCAGCGCGGGCAGATCGCCAACGGGTCGGTGGTCTGCCCGCTGTACCCGCAGCCGCGGCAGGTAACCCGGGCAGGGACCGTGACCAGGTCCACTGCGGCGCCTGCCGCCTCGGTGCCCTCGGCGACCATGCTGAAGGCCTGCGACAGCGATTCCGCGTCCACGGCGTGCCGGACCCCGAACCGCACCCGGATCGCGGAAACCTTGCGGCCTGCGGCCCTGCGGCGTACCGCCTCCAGCACCCCTTCGCACAGCCCGAACTCGTGCATGCCGCTCCCTTACGTCCTTCCGGCACCCGCTTGATCAGCCTGCCCGGCACCGGGTGAGCCTTCGGCCCACAGCAGGTCCCGTATGGCCTGCACGGCGTGCGGCAGCGCGTCGCGGACCGGCTCGGACAAGCCCATGCCGGGGCTGACGTCGGCAGGCTCGCACGCCACGACCAGGCTGCGCCCTGGTCGGCCGCCCAGCGCCGCGAGCAGCGCGAACACCGCCTCCGGTGTCAGGCTATGTGCGTCGACGACCGCCGCGCCCGCCGGATCAGGCTCCGGGACGTCGGCCTGCAGGACCGTGACCGTTCCCGGCGGCTCGCCGCGCGGCGCCGCGTCCACGAGCACGAACAGGTCGCAGCCGTCCAGCAGGTCGTAGGCCAGGTGGACGCCGCGGATGCCGAAATCGGCGACCTCGGTTCCCGGCGGCAGCGGCTGGCCGGCGAGGCTTTTGACCACTTCGACGCCGAAGGCGTCATCGTGCAGGAACACGTTGCCCACCCCCGCCACCAGCGTGCGCCTTGTCATTGCGGCACAGGCTCCACTTCGTCGGTGCCGAAGTACCAGAACCGCCCGTGCGCGATCCGCAGGTCGGCATCTGGGTCATCGGCCAGCGACACGGCAAGGTAGGGACGGTCTTCCACGTCGTACAGCACCGCCTGGACCTCGGCGATCCTCCCGGCAAGGAACATGTCCTGGGCGTCGGCCCGGCGCGCCCCGGGGCGCAGCCGCACCATGGCGCCCCGCGCGATCTGCTGGCCGCCGATGCTCACGCTGTCGGTTTCCGGGGACACGGCGGCGTCGGCGCCGGGGTCCCACCACGGCACGCCCGGATCGTCCCCGGCCCTCTCCCCAGGGGGGACGGGGCCGTCGCCGGTGCGGATCGTGCCGTGCAGCCGGCGCATGGCACCGGCGTCCAGCGACTCGACGCGGTCGATCAGCGCGGCCGCCCGCGGGTCGGTGGCCCGGGCCTCGCGCTTTTCCGCGTCGGACAGCGCGAGCGTGCGCAGCGTGAGGATCTCGTCGATCTCGGTGCCGTCGTAGAGCTCGCCCGGGCTCTCCGGCGCCAGTTCCGGGTAGTCGTACAAGATGATCGGCGCGGCCAGCACGACCTGGCGCCCGCGGTCCGGGTCGGCCAGCACCGGCCAGCACCCGGTGTTCTCGCACTCCGCCACCGCGGCGGCGGCCCACGCGGGAGGATCGGTCATCGAGACGAACTTCCCGCCGGTGACGTCCAGGATCAGGTGCGCCGCCACCAGCGCCGAGGGCAGCGCCTGGTCCCTGGTCGCCGCCTGGGCGACGGTGCGGTTCTCCAGCCGCACCCGCAGCCGCACCGCCTGCCACGGGCCGGGAACCGGGCTGGCGTGCACCGACACCGTGCCGTCCAGCCGTTGCCGCCGCCGGGTGACCGGCCCGTCGGCTTCCTCGCCGCCGGGGATGACGAACTCGTGCACGCGGCCGCGGCCGAGCACCCCGGCGCCGGGCAGCGCGACCTCGACCTCGCGTTCGACCGCCTCGTCCCAGGACCGGGCCGGTCCCGACATCCCGGGCATCCCGGACTGCGACGTCCGCCGCTGCACCTGCAGGAACCGCGCGATGACCCGGACGCCCGGCTGCCCGGAATGCTCCAGCACGCACTCGGCCTGCATGACGTCGCGCTCGCTGTCGTCGACCGCCGCGTACCCGGGCGGCATCAGCACGCCGAACTGCCACCGGCTGCGGTTCTTCTGCGCCGAGGCACGGTAGGGGTACAGGATGTACCCCTCGTACAGGACGGCGTCGGCGACGCGGCGCACCGGGTCCAGGTTCACCGCTGCTCCACCTGCGCCTGGTCCAGCAGCGCTGCCAGGGTGGCGTCCCAGGTCGGCAGGGCGCGTTCGGCCTTGAACGCGGACAGCGCGTCCAGGGTGGCGCGGCTGCAGCGCAGCCACGCGCTGCCCGGGAAGTGCGCGTCCACCAGGTCCCGCCACACCCGCACCGGCATCCGGTAGCTCGCCTCCGAGCTCCACGGCACCAGCTCCACCGAGTAGCCGTGCCCGGAGGGGTTCTCGGTGAACACCGTGCCGCTGAACAGCATGAGCAGCGGCACCGTGCCGTCGTCCAGGCCGTGCAGGTAGCGGGCCGACGCCACCTCCAGGTCGTAGGTGCACGGCACGGGGAGGTCGATCTCGACCACCTCGCTGAACGCCGGGACCATCGCCGACACGGTGGCGAGCTGGATCGGCTTGACCGTCTCGGCCCAGCGCGAGGTGTCCCCGAACAGGTCGTGCAGCCGCCGCGCCTCGGCCTCGGAGTACCTGCGCCGGTGCGGCTCGATACGGATCTGGCAGCGCAGCAAGATCGCGTGCACCCGCACGCCGGTCCGCTCGGTGACGGCCAGCGTGAACGCCAGCGTCGGGGTGGCGGCGTACTTATCCGCGGCCGCGCCGGTGCAGCCGAAGATCAGGTCCGCCATCTCAGCGCTCCCCGGTTTCCGGCAGCGCCACGGCGCGCCGCCGCAGCCCGGCGAGGAACTCCGCCACCGCGGCCCGGGCCTCGGCCCCGCCGTCGAACCCCTGCCAGCACATCCGCAGCTGGCCCACCAGCGCGTAGCACTCATCGATCGGGATCAGGAAGACCTCGTGTGTGTCGGTGCGGTTGACGAAGACGGCCTCGACGTCGGGCGCCATGGCCGCGAGCAGCGGGTGGGTGGCGGCGAGCCTGTCCCAGGCGGCCAGGTCCAGCTCGCACTCGGTCACGCCGCCCGGGCTCGGGTACCCGGCCACCACCTGGCCCAGCTCGGAGTTGACGAAGAAGAACGCCATCGCGACCGGGATCTGCAGCTCGTTCCACTCCGCGTCGGTCAGCGGGTGGCCCGGGTCGCGGCAGACCCGCTCGGGCACCGCGCGGTACTTACCGCCCGCCGCTCCCTCGTGGGTGAACAGCAGATAGCACGCCCGGCAGGCGCACAGCAGCGACCGCTTGGTCATGTCGACCAGATGCCCGTGCCGCTCGTCGAGCACCCCCAGGCACATCTCGCACTGTTCCGCGGCTGCGCTGGCGTCCTGCGGTGCCTCCGGCGCCGGGCCGGGCGCGGCGGCCAGCCCCGCACGCTGCGTCCCGCTGGCGAACCGGCGCAACGCGGCGACACCGGTCACCTGGCACCTGCCGGGCGCCTGCCGATCTGCAGCAGCGGCAGCTCCGCCGGCGCAGCGACCACGTCGATGTCGACGTCTGCCGCCTCCGGCGCCGCCTGCCGCACCGCGTCGGCGAGCGCAGCCTGGACCGCGGCCGCTGACGAGCCGCACCCGTGGCCGCGGTGCAGGCGCAGCCGGACCACGTCGGCCTCGTCGATGCCCAGGAACTCGACCGTGCCCGCGTGCTGCCCGAGCCGGGGCGTGACCTGTTCGACGGCGCGTGCCACCCTGGTCGCGGCATCGACCGGGTGCAGGTCGTGCACCAGCAGCAGGCTTTCCACCAGCGGGTCGGCGGCCAGGGCGGTGAGCAGCCGCTGTCCTGCCCCGGCGTCCTCGCCGACGATCCTGACGATCTCTGCGAGCCCGGCGCCGTAGAGCCGGACCAGGCAGCTCACCAGCTCTTCCGCGGTGGCAGCGACCTGCGGGCCGCCCCGGGCGCGCAGCTCCGCGATCAGCGCCTCGGCCCGCTCGCCCGCCGCCTGCGCAGCTACCGAGCTCATATCGCCAGCGTGACTCCGGTCGGCGAGTGCGCCGTCTTGACCACCCTGCCGCCGCCGAGGTACATGTGCACCCCGCAGGGCAGGCACGGGTCGAAGCTGCGCACCGCACGCATGATGTCGATGCCCTTGAAGCGCTCCGGCGGGTTCTCCTCGAAGATCGGCGTGTTCTGCACCGCGTCCTCGTACGGCCCGGGCGTCCCGTAGCTGTCCCGGACGCTGCCGTTCCACGGCGTGGGCGGGTACGGGTGGTAGTTGGCGATCTTGCCGTCCCTGATCACCATGTGATGCGACAGCACGCCGCGCACCGCCTCGGTGAAGCCGACGCTGAACGCGTCGTTGGGCACCGTGAACGGCTCCCACGTCCTGGTCCGCCCGGCGCGGATCTCGGCGAGCGCCTGCTCCACGAAGTGCAGCGCGCAGGCGGCGGAGTAGGCCTGGAAGTAGGTCCGGGCCCGGTCCCGCTCGATCGCGTTGGACAGCGGCTTGCCCTCTTTATCCGCTGGGATCTTCCACTCGAAGGTGACCTCCGGCCGGGACACGGTCCGCGGCAGGTTGATCTTCACGCTGTGCCCGGTGGCCTGCACGTAGCCGATGTCCACCAGGCCGGCCAGCGCCGTGGACCACAGCCGGGCGATCGGGCCGCCGCCGGTGTCCAGCGGCAGGTAGTCGGTCCCGTCGAACCAGCGCGGGGCCATGCACCAGCTGTACGCGCCGTCGAAGTCGCGCTTGGCCGGCTTGGGGATGGTGTGCTGGTTCCACGGGTGCCGCCGGTCCACCGGGTTGCCGAGCTCGTCGTGGGTGACGAACATCTCCTGGTCTTCCCAGTCCTCGTAGTAGGAGTGGCCGAGCAGGATCCTGATGCCCAGGTTGATGTCGACCAGGCTGGTGGTGACCAGGTTGCCGTCCACCACGACCCCGGGGGTGACGAACATCTTCCGGCCCCAGTCGGCCATCTCCCGGTAGGTGAAGTTGCAGGCCACGGGGTCGTTGAAGCTGCCCCAGCAGCCGAGCAGCACCCGCCGCCGCCCGACTTCCTCATAGCCGGGCAGCGCCTCGTAGAAGAAGTCGAACAGGTCGTCGTGCATCGGCACGACCCGCTTCATGAACTCCACGTAGCGCATCAGCCGGGTCAGGTAGTCGGTGAACAGCTGGACCGTCGCCACCGTGCCGACGCCGCCGGGATACAACGTCGACGGGTGCACATGCCTGCCCTCCATCAGGCAGAACATCTCCCTGGTGGTCCTGCTGACCTGCAGCGCCTCCCGGTAGAACTCCCCTTCCAGCGGGTTCAGCGAGCGCATGATGTCGCCGATGGTGCGGTAGCCGTGGTCGGCGGCGTGCGGCGCCTCGGTGGCGTTGGCCCGCTCGAGCACGCCCGGGTTGGTCTCGGCCACCATCTTCTCGCAGAAGTCCACCCCGACCAGGTTCTCCTGGAAGATGTTGTGGTCGAACATGTACTCCGCGGCCTCACCCAGGTTGATGATCCACTCGCCGAGGGCCGGCGGCCGGACGCCGTAGGCCATGTTCTGGTTGTAGACCGAGCAGGTGGCGTGGTTGTCGCCGCAGATCCCGCAGATCCGGCTGGTGATGAAGTGCGCGTCGCGGGGATCCTTGCCCTTCATGAAGATGCTGTAGCCGCGGAAGATCGACGAGGTGCTGTAGCACTCCGCGACCCGCTTGGCGTTGAAGTCGATCTTGGTGTAGATGCCGAGGCTGCCGACGATCCTGGTGATCGGGTCCCAGTTCATCTCGACCAGGTCGGTCTCGGTGCCGGACGGGGATGTGATCCTGGGTTCGGTGGTTGTCATCGCGTCTCACCACGTCTTCTGGTAGCCGGTGCGGAGTTCGGTGCCCTTGACCCGCCATGTCGGTTCCTTGTCGGCGGTGCGCTGGGTGAAGCCGCGCAGGGTGCGGATCACCGTGCCGTACATGCCGCTGGCCGCCGTCGAAACCCGGGCCCCGGGCGGCTCGTCCATGAACGGCATGAACTTGTCGGGGAACCCGGGCATGGTGCAGGCGATGCAGATGCCGCCCACGTTCGGGCAACCGCCGACGCCGTTGATCCAGCCGCGCTTGGGCACGTTGCACTTGACCACCGGACCCCAGCAGCCCAGCTTGACCAGGCACTTCGCTGAGCCGTACTCGGCGGCGAAGTCGCCCTCCTCGTAGTAGCCGGCCCGGTCGCAGCCCTGGTGCACGGTGGCCTCGAACAGCCACCGCGGCCGCAGCGCCTCATCAAGCGGGATCATCGGCGCCTGGCCGGCCACCTGGTACAGCAGGTACAGGATGGTCTCGGACAGGTTGTCCGGGTGGATGGGGCAGCCGGGCACGCACACGATCGGCAGCCCGGCCTTCGACGTCCAGTCCCAGCCGAGGTAGTCGGGGACCCCCATGGCCCCGGTCGGGTTGCCGGCCATCGCGTGGATGCCGCCGTAGGTGGCGCACGTGCCGACCGCCAGGATGGCGGTCGCCTTGGGGGCCAGCCGGTCCAGCCACTCGCTGGTCGTCACCGGCTGCCCGGTCTCGGGGTCGCGGCCGAACCCGCACCAGTAGCCCTCGGGCTTGATCGCCTCGTTCGGGATCGACCCCTCCACGACCAAGACGAACGGGTCGAGTTCCCCGCGGTCGGCCCTGCGCCACCATTCGATGAAGTTGTCCGCGCCCTGCTCGGGGCCGCACTCGAAGTCGATCAGCGGCCAGTGCACCGCCACCTTGGGCAGGCCGGGCAGGGCGCCGAGCGCGATCTCCTCGATGCTCGGCTGGGTGGCCGCGGTCAGCGCGACCGAGTCCCCGTCGCAGGACAGGCCTCCGTTCATCCACAGGATGTGCAGGACCTGCTCGTCCACGGCCTGCGTCATGACGGCCACCCCCTCGCTGAGGCTGCCCGCGGCTGCAGGCGCCAGATACGGTTACGCGCGGGCACGGGGCACCGGCGAAGCGGAGTGTCCGCCGGAGCCGGGAAAGTACGGGTGCAGGGAGCGGCCCGGGCGCCACCAGGTCTGGATCCCGGCTGCGCGGTACCGCTGAGTCGCGCGAGCCCATTGCCGGCGCGTCCCAGTGGCCTGTCGGCGGCATGCGCCGCCCTGCGGACCGCTCATATGCTCACAAACGCCGACGCACGGCAACGGCGCCATCGCCGGTGACAGCAGAGTATTCCCGTCGGGGTCATATCTCAAGACAGAACAGTCGCCGGCTCGGACACATCTGTCTTCCGGTGGCGGCTCGTCAGCGGTGCCCGTGCCACGTACCCTCGTTGCCAGGGACCCGGTGGCCAGGGGGGGCGCCAGGTCGCTTCCTCGTGCGCGGTGACCCGGAGGGCGGATGGACCGGCCAGTCCACACGATAGGCGAGAACGTCGAGGTCGTGCCGGTCGTGGTGTTGTCGCAGACGTTCCCCGCGCGTCCGTCCTCCATCCCGGACATCCGGGACTTCGTCCGCCGCTGCCTTGCCTCCTCGCCGCTGTCAGACGAAGACACCCGCGAGGTGGGGGAGACCGTCTCGCAGGCGCTGCTGGAGGCGGCCGGCCCGACCGGGGCGATCAGCGTGTCGTTCCGGATCTTCCCCGATCACGTCGAGGTCGACGTGCTGCGTTCGGGACCCCAGGTCGGCACGCCCGCAGCCCTGGACATGCTGGCCTCCCTGCTCAAGGCCGAGGACCCCGGCTCGCCGGGCCGCGACGGGCCGGGCGGCCCGGGCGCTTCCGCGGCCGGTGCCGGCTCCGCGGCCGGCGCTGGCTTCCCCGGCGGCGCAGGCCGCGAGGAGTCCGGCGAGGTCACGTTCGCCGACTGGATGGCAGGGGTGCTGCGCCGCGAGGGCATGACGATGGAGGCCGCGGCGCGCCAGCTCGGGGTCTCGGTGAAGACGGTCAGCCGGTGGGTGGGCGGCACCACCGAGCCGCGGCTACGTGACCTGCGGCGCATCCACGAGCTGTTCGGCGATTTTCCGCTGCCCTGACGCGCAGCCGGTGGACTGCCGCAAGCCCGACCGCTTACCGTGGGGCCGTGGCAGCAACGACAGGTGACTTCCGGCTCGGGCCCGCCGCCGGGCGTGTCGTCGTCAAGACCGGCCGTACCGGCATGGCCGCCAGGGCCGGCCACGACCTGACCCTGGAGATCACCCGCTGGTCGGCGCGTATCAGCATCCCGGGCGAAGACGCCGGGGGGGCGACGGCCGCCGCCGTCACCGCCGAACTCGATCTCGGCTCGCTGGAGGTCCGCGAGGGCAGCGGAGGCGTCAAGCCACTCACCGATTCCGACCGGCGCGACATCAAGAAGACCATGAGCGGGATCATCCGCGATGCCACGGCCAGCTTCGCCTCCACCCGGATCGTCCGATCAGACGGCGGCGGTACGGTCGAGGGCACGGTGACGCTCAACGGGAAGACCGAGCCGGTGCGGCTGCAGGTGACCGAGGCGGCTCCCGGCCGGTACCAGGGGAGCGGCCCGGTGCAGCAGTCGGCTTTCGGCATCAAGCCGTACACCGGCTTCTTCGGCGCGCTCAAGCTGCGCGACGAGGTGACGATCGAGTTCGACGTGGACCTCGCCCGGGCGGAGCCCGGGTGACGTTCCGCCGAGCGGCCGGGCGGCGGCAGTGAGCCATGAGCAGACAAGCCAGCACGATCGGCACCCGCCGACCCGCGGTGGCGGGCGCGGCGCTGCTGGTCGCGGCAGGCCTGATCGCCGGCTGCTCGGGCAGCAGTAGCAGCTCAAGCACCCTGGCGTGCCCGTCCAAGCGCGGCGCGGCGGTCACCGGGACCGCCCCGGCCGCAACGGGCCGGCCCGCGGCGGGCTGGACGCAGCCGGACGCCGGCCTGGCGAGCACCCGCGACGTGGCCAGCGCCATCACCAGCAGGAACGCTCCCAAGCTCGGGGTGGCGTGGACGGTGCCGCTGACGATGTCCACGGCCCACACCGACGGGGCCTACGCGACCACGCCGGTGATCGTGAACGGAGTGGTGTACGTCCAGGACCTGGACTCCGACGTGTTCGCGATCAGCCTGGCCACCGGCAAGGTCTTGTGGACCCACGACTACAGCTCGCCCAACGGCGGGCCGGACGGCGTCAACGTGGCCGGCGGGGTCGTGTACGCGGCCACCGCCAGGGCCGCGGTCGCCCTGGACGCCGCCACCGGAGCGCAGGTGTGGACCCGGACGCTGATCGGCAACGATCACGAGGGCATCGCCATGGCGCCCGGCTACAACAACGGCACCGTGTACGTGTCCACCGTGCCGGCCAACGTGACGGGTCAGTACCTGCCCGGCGGCGAGGGGATCTTGTGGGCGCTGAACGCCAAGACCGGCGTGCCGGAGTGGTCCTGGAATCAGGTGGGCAACCTGTGGGGCAACCCGGGCGTCAACTCCGGCGGCGGCCTGTGGTACACGCCGTCGTTCGACGCCCAGGGCAACATCTACCTCGGCATCGCCAATCCAGGCCCGCTGTTCGGCACCAAGACCTACCCATGGGGGAGCAGCCGCCCCGGCCCGGACCTGTACACCGACTCGGTGGTCAAGCTCAGCCCGGCCGGAAAGCTGCTGTGGTACTACCAGCTCACCCCGCACGACCTGTACGACTGGGACCTGCAGAACCCGCCGGTGCTCACCACCGCGAACGGGCGGCCGGTGGTGATCGACGGCGGCAAGGCCGGCATCCTCATCGAACTGGACGCGCAGACCGGCACGCTGATCTGGAAGCGCCCGGTGGGCGGGCACGACGGGCATGAGAACGACGGGCTGCTCACCGAGCATGCCACGCCCGCCTCGCGGGGCTTGCTGCCAACCGAGTACTGCCTCGAGCCGAGCATTTACGGCGGCATCGAGACCCAGCTGGCCAGCAACGGCTCCACCACCTTCGCCGCCGTCAACGACCTCGCACTGCCGGCGACCCCGGCCAACTACACCGGGTCGGTGACCGCCGTCATCGAGGCCGTCGAGAGCGCCGTCGGCGAGATGGTCGCGGTCAACCAGGACACCGGCGCCGTCGAGTGGGATACCCCGCTCCCGTCCTCGCCGTACGGCGCCGCGACGGTGACCAACGACGTTGTGCTTACCACCACCTTCCACGGCGACCTGTACGCGCTGGACGCGGCCACCGGCGCCATCGTGTTCAAGACGCCGATGTCCGCCGGGAGCAACGCGCCGGTCGCCGTCGACGGCGATTACGTCATCGCCGGCGCCGGCGCTGCGCAGTCCAGCACGCAGCAGAACCTGATCATCGCCTACAAGCTCGGGGCGACAGGCAAGCTCCCCGACACTGTGGGCTCATGATCAGGCCGGGCAGCAGGCCGCGCGGCGGCTAGTAGTACCACGGGAACCGCGACCAGTCCGGGGTGCGCTTGCCCAGGAACGCGTCGCGGCCCTCGGCGGCCTCGTCGGTCATGTAGGCGAGCCGGGTGGCCTCAGTGGAGAACACCTGCTGGCCGACGAGCCCGTCGTCGACCAGGTTGAGCGCGAACTTCAGCATGCGCTGGGAGGTCGGGCTCTTCGCGTTGATCGCGGCCGCCCACTCCAGCGCGGTGCGCTCCAGGTCCGCATGCGGCACCGCGGCATTGACCATGCCCATCCGGTGCGCCGCCTCGGCGTCGTAGGTCTCGCCGAGGAAGAAGATCTCCCTGGCGAACTTCTGCCCGACCTGGCGGGCCAGGTACGCCGAGCCGAACCCCCCGTCGAAGCTCCCCACGTCGGCGTCGGTCTGCTTGAACCGGGCGTGCTCGCGGCTGGCGAGGGTCAGGTCGCAGACCACGTGCAGGCTGTGTCCGCCGCCGGCGGCCCAGCCGGGTACCACGCAGATGACCACCTTCGGCATGAACCGGATCAGCCGGTGCACCTCCATGATGTGCAGCCGCCCGGCGCGGGCTGGGTCGACGGTCTCGGCAGTCTCGCCCGACGCGTACCGGTACCCGTCACGCCCGCGGATGCGCTGGTCGCCCCCGGAGCAGAACGCCCACACGCCATCCCTCGGCGACGGTCCGTTGCCGGTGAGCAGCACGCAGCCCACGTCGGGCGACATCCGCGCGTGATCAAGCGCCTGGTAAAGCTCGTCGACCGTCTGCGGGCGGAAGGCGTTCCTGACTTCGGGCCGGTTGAACGCGACGCGTACCGTGCCGGAGTCCACCGCGCGGTGGTAGGTGATGTCGGTGAAGGAGAACCCCGCGACCTCGCGCCACTGCCCGGGTTGGAAGATCTCAGAGACCATGGCCCAATTCTGGCCGACCGTAGGCGCCCGCGCGCTCAGCCGGCATGTTTGCTGACCTGGGACACGGGAAGTCGCCCCCGCATGGCTGCGCTGACGTGGGTATGGCGTAGCCGGTACGGGCAGGTCTGAGATGGCAGGCCCGCCTGCCGGCGAGCCGCGGGAACGCACATACGAGACTCCTGTCGCCCGCCGGGTCGGATCCTGGCTTGTGTGGTGGGTCCTGATGATGTCGTTGTGGGTGATGCTCGACGACTCCATCGACACCGACGAACTGCTCGCCGGGGCCGGGGTGGCCGCCTTGGCGGCGCTCTTCGCGGAGATGGTCAGTTACCAGGCCGCGACGCGCTTCCGGATGCGGATCGAGTGGCTCGTCCCGGCGTTGCGTCTTCCCGGCGAGGTGGTCCGCGACACGATGGTCGTCTACCGCGCCCTGTGGCGGCGGTTGGCGCGCGGCGAGCAGCCGCCCAGCGCGTTCGTTGAGCTGCCGGTTCCGTTCGGGGACGACAGCCCCGAAGGCGTCACCCGCCGGGCCCTTCTTGTGGGCGGCACCAGCGTCGCGCCGAACACCTTCGTGCTCGGCATCGACCAGGACGCAGACGTCATGGTGGTGCACCGGCTGGTGGCCAAGGAGGGCAGGACATGACATGGTGATGGCGTTTACCGCGGCGGCGATCGCGATGCTGGTCGCGATGATCCCCGCCGCGATCGTGTTGTGCCGGGGAGAACTGGCGGGCAGCGTGGTCGCCTACGAGTTCATCACCTCGGTCATCGTGATGGTGCTGGCGCTGCTGGCGCAGGCTTTCAAGCGTCCCAGCGAGTTCGAGTTCCCGGTGCTGATGGCGGTGCTGCTGTACGGCAGCAGCCTGGTCTTCATCCGGGCCCTGGAGCGCTGGCTGTGATCATCAAAGACGTTTTCTCCGACATCCTGCTCGGCCTGGCCGTGCTGATCGTGATCGCCTCGGCGGTCGGCGTGCTGGTGATGCGGGACGCCTACCAGAAGCTGCACTTCGTCACCCCGGCCGCCCTGATCGGCCCGGCACTGGTGGCGCTGGCGCTCATGGTGCAGCACGGTGTGTACGAGATGACCGGCGAGTCCTTCCTGGCTCTGTTCTTCATGATCGTCGCCGGGCCGTTCATCTCCCACGCGACCATCCGCGCCATCCGGGTCAGGGAAAAGGGCGACTGGCGCCTGCAGCGCGGCGGCCAGGCCCCGGCCGAGGAGAAGGAACAATGATCGTCGCCGTCAGCACCCCGTTCACGGTGCCCATCGGCTTCATGGACGCCCTGCAGGTCACGGTGCTGATCCTGATAGCGGCGGGCGCCACCGCGGTCGTGCTGACCCGGCGGCACGTCCACCAGGTGCTGGCGCTCAGCGTCTACGGCGTGCTGCTGGCCGTGCTGTTCCTGGTGTTCCAGGCACCCGACGTCGCCCTGTCCGCGCTCACGGTCGGCGCGGTGGCCCTGCCGATCATCTTGCTGCTCACCCTGGCCAAGACCGGGAAGCGGGAAGAATGACGCCCGGCCAGCGCCGCGCGATGTTCCTCATCGGGGGGGCCGGCCTCGTCGCCTTCGTCGTCTGGGGCCTGCTCGGGCTGCCGGGCTTCGGCCACTACCCGGGGCCGTACGGGTTCATCATCAACCGCTTCGCGTTGCGGCAGACTCACGCCACCGGCACCGTGTCCGCGGTCAACTTCGACTACCGGGGCTTCGACACCGTGGGCGAGGAGTTCATCTTGTTCGCCGCTGCGGCCGGGGTCGCCACCGTGCTCCGCACGCTGCGCGGCGAGCGCGAGCGGTCCCCGGCCGACCAGGCCGCCGACCGCGACGCGCCGCCCACCAGCGGCGCCGTCCGGATGGCCGCCCTGATGTTCACCGGCCCGCTGGTGGTCATGGGCTGGTGGCTGACCTCCCACGCGCAGACCAACCCGTCCGGCGGCTTCCAGGGCGGGGTGGTCCTCGCCACCGCGTTCATCATGGTCTACCTGGCGGGCGAGTTCCTGGTCTTCGAGCGGTTCAGCCCCGTCGACGTGACCGACGCGGTGGAGGCGGTCGGCGCCGGCGGCTTCGCCGCCGTCGGCGTCGCCGCGCTGGGGTTCGGCCTGGCCTACCTGACCAACTTCCTGCCCAAGGGACAGGTCTACGGGTCGGTGAGCTCGTCCGGGACCATCGCGCTGATCAGCTTCTTCGTCGGCATGGAGGTGGCCGCCGCGTTCATCCTGATCGTCGTCGAGCTGCTCGACCAGACCCTGCTCATCCGGGGCGGCGGGTGATGACGTACTTCCCGTTCATCGTGGTGGCGTGGATCCTGGCCGTAGGCCTGTACGGCATCGTCACCAGCCGTCACCTGGTCCACCAGATCATCTGCCTGATCGTGGTCCAGTCCTCGACCTACGTGCTGCTGCTCGGCGTCGGCTACGTGACCGGCGCGGTGGCGCCCTACTACTGGGACATCACCGTGCACACCCCGGCGGTCGACCCGGTGGTCCAGGCACTGGCGCTCACCGACGTCGTCGTCGAGGCCGCCGTGACCGCGCTGCTGTGTTCCGTCGCGATCCAGGCCCACAAGCGGTTCGGCACCCTGGACCCGCAGGAACTGGCCACGATGAGAGGATAACCGGCCTTGGACCAGTTGCTTGCCCTCGTCGTGGCCGTCCCGCTGCTCGCGGCCGCGGCGATCACCGGGGCCGGGCCGCTGCTCGGCCGCCGGCGCCGGCTGCTCGACGCGGTGGCGATCGCCGTCGCCGCAGCCGTAGCGGTGATGCTGGTGGTGATCATGGTGCGCACCGCCGACGGGGACGAGGTCTACTGGTTCGCCGGATTCCGCCCCTTCCACGGCGCCGCCATCGGCATCGACTTCGAGGCCGGCTCGCTGTCCGCCGGCCTGGCCGCCCTGGCCGCCGTCCTGGTCACGGCGGCCATGACGTTCTCCTGGCGGTACTTCGAGCAGGTGGCCACCCACTACCACACGCTGATGCTGACCTTCCTCGCGGGCATGGTGGGCTTCTGCCTGACCGGGGACATCTTCGACCTGTTCGTGTGGTTCGAGCTGATGGGCGTGTCGGCCTACGCGCTGACCGCCTACCGGCCGGAGGAGGGCGGCCCCATCCAGGGCGCGCTCAACTTCGCCATCACCAACAGCGTGGGCGCCTACCTGTCGCTGTCCGGCATCGCCTTGATCTACGGCCGCACCGGGGCGCTCAACATGGCACAGATCGGCGTCTACATCGACCGCCACCCGCCGGACCGGCTGGTCGTGGTGGCGTTCGTGCTGATCATCTCCGGGCTGCTGATCAAGAGCGCGATCGTGCCGTTCCACTTCTGGCTCGCCGACGCGCACGCGGTCGCGCCTACGCCGGTCTGCGTGCTGTTCTCCGGCGTGATGGTGGAACTCGGCCTGTACGGGATCGCCCGGGTCTACTGGTCGATGTTCGGCCAGGCGCTGGGGCACCGGGCCGCGATCTCGCACACCTTCGTCGCGCTCGGCGTGCTCACCGCCGTAGCCGGGGCGCTGTTCTGCTTCCGCGAGCGGCACATCAAGCGGCTGCTGGCGTTCTCCACCATCAGCCACGCCGGCATGTTCCTGACCGGCATCGGGTTGCTCACCCCGCTCGGCCTGGCCGGCGCCGCCGTCTACGTCATCGGCCACGGCCTGGTCAAGGCCGCCCTGTTCCTGTGCACCGGCATCGTCTTGCACCGGCTCGGCTCGGTCAACGAGACCTGGCTGCACGGACGGGGCCGCCACCTGCGGGTCACCGGCGTGGTGTTCACGCTGGCCGGCCTGGGCCTGGCCGACCTGCCGCCGTTCGCCACCTTCCTCGGAAAGGGCTACGTCGACGCCAGCTCCTGGGCGCACGGGCTGCCGTGGGTGCTGCCGGTGTTCATCGCCTGCACGATCCTGGCCGGCGGCGCCGTGCTCCGCGTCGCGGGCGGTGTGTTCTACGGCCTCGGCGACGCGCCCAGCGAGGACCCGGAGATGGCCGAAATGGCCTCAGAGGAGACCACTGAGACGGTGTCAGGCAGGGATCGCACCCCGCTCACCATGATCATCCCGCCCGCTGTCCTGGTCGCCGCCGCCATCGCCTTCGGGCTCATCACGCGGCTCGGCCAGGTGGCACAGGCGGCGGCCATCCGGTTCCAGGACCAGGCCGGCTACAACGCCACCGTGCTCGCGGGAGCGCACATCCTTCACCCGGTGGCGGCCGCCGCCGCGGAACCCACCGGCATCACCGTGTCCGACGTGGCCGCCGGCACCGGCTCCGCCGTCGGCGCGATCGCGCTGGCCCTGGCGGCGCTGTACTGGCGCCGCCTGCCGGTGCTGCGCCGGGGCTACGAGCCCGGCACGGGGCTGACCGCCGCCATCCAGCGTTTCCAAAGCGGCGTGGTCAACGACTACGTGGCCTGGATCGTCCTCGGCCTGGCCTGCGTGGGCGGCGCGCTGGCCTTCGCCATCACCTGAGCGGCCGCGCGGCGGCTTGGCCGACGCGCGCGCTCCAGACAGCACTGAGCGGCCGCGCGGGCTTGCCCGCCGGGTAGATCGTGCCGCGATTTTTTCGCGGGTGGTGCGGCTTCGCTATCCGCTGCTGTCGCTGCCGCCTGGCAGCCGGGCCGCGCATTCCAGCAGCAGCGCGTGCACGAAGGCCTGCGGGAAGTTGCCGCGGAGCTGGCGCTGGGCGACGTCGTATTCCTCGGACAGCAGGCCGGGCGGGCCGCATGCGGCCCGGTTGCGCTCGAAGTAGCGGACTGCCGTCAGCGCGTTGCCCTGCTGGTGCTCGGCCAGCGCCATGATGAACCCGCAGAGCAGGAACGCGCCTTCGGCGTCGCCGAGCGGGCGCCGGTCGTGGCGGAACCGGTAGACGTATTCCTCCTCGGCCAGGTGGTCCCGCACCGCCCGCACGGTGGCCACGGTCCGGGGGTCGCCGCCGGGCAGGGCGCCGCGGACCGGCGGCAGCAGCAGGGCCGCGTCGGGCCTGGGGTCGTCGGGGCAGCGCTGCCAGTAACCGTCGGCATGGGTGGCTGTCTTGGCGGTCTCGGCGAGGATGGCATCGGCGAGGGTGGCGGCCTCGCCGAGCCCGTTTCCGGCCGGCGGCAGCGCGGCGACCGCGCGCAGCCCGGCCACGCAGGCCAGCCGCGAATGGGTCCAGCACCGGTTGTCCAGTTCCCAGATGCCGGCGTCGGGTTCGGTCCAGCGCTTGGCGACGGCGTCGGTGGCGGTGCGGATCGCCTGCCAGCCGTCGGTGCCGAGCCGGTCGGCCCGGGCGGCGCTGGCCAGCAGCTGCAGCGCCTCGCCGAGCGCGTCAAGCTGGAACTGCTGGGTCACCCAGTTGCCGGTCTTGTCGGTGCCGCCCGGGTAGCCGGCCAAGTTCAGCGACCGCTCTGCGGGGACCGGCCCGCCGTCGACGGTGTAGGCGGGCTTGAGGTGCGGGCCGTCGTCGAGCAGCCGGGCGGTGACGAACGCCGTCGCGGCATCGAGCAGGTCGGGGGCGCCGGCGGCGGCCGCGGCGATCCCGGCGTAGGCCTGGTCACGGATCCAGGCATACCTGTAGTCGTAGTTGCGGCTGACATCGGCCCGTTCCGGCAGGCTCATCGTCGCCGCCGCGGCCATGCCGCCGCCCGCGCTGGTCAGCCCGCGCAGCACCGCCCAGGCATGCTGGGCGTCGCGCGGGGCGATGGTGTCCTCCAGCGACGGCCGGGCCCGTGCCCAGGCGGCCTCGGTGGCCCGCCAGGTCCCGCCCGGGTCCGGCGGGTCGGCGCCAAGATCACCCTCGCCGATCTCCAGGACCAGGTCGTGCCGCTGACCGGCGGGCACGGTCAGGTCGAGCACCAGCAGCTCGCCCTGGGCGTGTGCCGCCTGCCGCGGGCGGGCCCGGCTGCCGCCCTGCCAGCGCCAGCGCAGCGGCCCGCTGTGACCGGACCAGATCCCGTTGTCCCTGGCCAGGCGCTGGCTGCCATGCCGGCCGAACCCGGCTCGCGGGTCCAAGATGACCCGCATCCGGGCATCGCCCCGCACCGCGTGGACCTGCCGCAGCAGCACCAGGCGGCCGGGATCGCCGGGAAACGCGAGCGCCTCCCGGCACTCGATCACCGTGTCGGTAGTCACCCACCGGTTGCGCCAGATCAAGCTGCCCGGCTCGTAGTACCCGCCCCACACGTGCCTCGGGTCGGCCGGGGTGACCGCGTACGCCCCGTCGCCGCCGATCAGCGCAGAAAACACCGCGTCGGAGTCCCACCGGGGCGCGCACATCCAGGTGAGCTCACCGTGCGGCCCGATCAGGCCGCCCCGCTCCCCGTCCGCGACCAGCGCGTACTCGCGGAGCACGTGCGGGAAGAAGCTCACCGCGTCAGTACCGTTGCCTGCCACGTCTGCCGCCTCCTCGATCCCGGCTGCGTTCGGTCCTAACAACGATCCCGCCAGCCGCCCTGCCCATCCGGTACCCCGCATGCCGGCGGCAAACTCGGCCGCCTCGGCCCCGCGCCGGGACAGGGCGCTTGACCTGAACGCCTGGGGGTACGCGTACCTTGCAAGGCGGGGAGGGCGGGTCGTCGACGGACGCCGATGGGAGGGGCCGGTGAGCGAGAAGGACGAGGCCGGGGCGGGAACGCGTCAGTCCAAGCTCACCGCGCGCGTGGACCGGTTCCAGCAGCAGCACCGGTGGGCCGCCATTCCGGTCGCTGTGCTGCGGAAGTACAGCGACGACAGTTCGTCGAACCTGGCCGCCATGATCGCGTTCTGGGCATTCTTCTCCGTCTTCCCGCTGCTGCTGGTCTTCGCCACACTGCTGGGTTTCTTCCTGCCGGCCAGCGACAAGAACAGCGTGCTGACCCGGGTCGCGGAGATGTTCCCGCTGCTGAGCGCGTCGTCGGTGCATAGCCTGAGCGGCAGTTGGTGGGCACTCGTGGTCGGCGTGGTCACCGCGCTGTGGAGCGGCCTGTCGGTGGTGCGCACGATCCAGCAAGCCTTCAACACCGTCTGGGAGGTCCCGCAGGTCCGCCAGCCCAAGCTCGTCGCGTCGGTGCTCCGCTCGGTGTGGGTGCTGGCCGTCATGGGCGGCGGCTTGGTGCTCAGCGTGCTGATCACAGGGTTCGTCACCGGAACCACGACGGCGATCAGCCTCGGCTGGGCCGGCCGGCTGGCCGGGTACGTCATCGCGGTCGCGCTGGACGTGGGCCTGTTCATCGCGGCGTTCCGCATCCTCACCCAGGCCGACATCACCACGAGGGATGTGCTGCCCGGGGCGGTGCTGTCCGGGGTGGCGTTCTGGGTCCTGCAGTCCGTCTCCTCGCTGATCATCAGCCGGTACCTGCACAAGGCGCAGAGCACCTACGGCCACTTCGCCACCGTGATCACGATCTTGTGGTGGTTCTACATCGAGGGCGTGGTGAGCATGTACGGCGCGCAGCTCAACGTCGTGCTCAAGAATCGGCTCTACCCGCGCAGCCTGACCAAGGCCCCGGACACCCAAGCCGACCGCCGCGCATACCGGGCCTACGCCAAGGAACGCACCTACCACCACGACGAAGACGTCAACGCCACGTTCCAGCCGCGCGAGCCGCCGCCACGGTAGTTCTGCTGCCGGGCGCGGAACGACGTGGTACCACCCGGGTACCGCGGGCCAGGCTGATCATCCCGGCTCCTTTCCGAAAACGCGGTACTGCTCCAGGTCGCGCCACTTCGGTTCCAGGCCCAGCCCGGGCCGCGACGGGTCTGGCCGCAGCGCGCCGCCGGACGGGCTCAGCGTGCCGTCGAACGCCATCGCCTCAAGCCGCACGTGGGTATGGAAGTACTCCAGGTGCCGCAGCCGCGGCACCCCGCAGAACGCGTGCGCGCTGACCGCGGGCGCGCAGTGCCCGGACAGGTCCACCTGCCGCGCCTCGGTCATCCCGCCGACCTGCAGCAGGCCGGTGACGCCGCCGCACCGGGTGACGTCGGCCTGCAGGCAGTCCACCGCGCCGAGCCACGCGGTGAAGTCCGACACCAGGAACCCGTACTCGCCGGCCGTGATGTCCAGGCCGGCCGGCCCGCGGTCCCGCAGCAGCCGCAGCCCCTCGACGTCCAGCGAGCTGACCGGCTCCTCGAACCAGCACACTCCCCACTCGTCATGGAACCGGTCCGCCCAGTACAGCGCCGCCTTGCGGCTCAGCGCCCCGTTGGCGTCGGTGAACAGATCAGGCCCGTCGCCCACTTCCTTGCGCACCCACGACAGCCGCTTCGGGTCGGCCGACGGATCCCGCGACGTCTTGATCTTCATCCGCGGGATCCCTTCCGCCGCCCACGATGCGACCTGCGAAACCAGGCGGGACTCCGGGTAGTTGGTAAAGCCCCCGCTGCCGTACACCAGCACCTCGTCACGGAAAGACGGCAGCATCCGGTACAGCGGCAGCCCGAGCAGCCGCGCCTTGAGGTCCCACAGCGCGATGTCCACGGCGGAGACCGCCATGGCGCCGACGCCCGACTGGCCCGCGTTGCGCAGCGCGGCGAACATCGACCGCCAGGCGGCCCCGGGCGCCAGCGCGTCCATGCCGGCCACCACCGAGGCCAGCTTGGACGACACCAGCGCCGCGGTCGACGTGTCGCCGTAGGTGTAGCCGAGGCCGGTTTCGCCGCCGCCGTGCGCCTCGACGATCACGATCGTCGTCGAGGACCAGGTGAGCGTGCCGTCGGCCTCCTGGCCGTCCGGCCCGTCGGTGGGGACCTCGAAGGCGCGGACGGTGAGGTCCCCGACCGGGACGGTGTTTGCGGGTGTCCTGCTCATGGCGACCTACCTGTCCCTGCCGGGGAGCTTTTCGTGGTACTCGACCAGCTTCTGCCGGAAGCCGTGCGACAGCGCGCCCGGCTTCTGCGGGTCGAACGGCAGGTCGTCCGGCAGCACCTCCCGGCCGTCTCGTGGGTACCCGTACACCCGGTGCACGCCCACTCGCGGAGCCTGCCGAGCGCGAAGCCGGAAACCTGTTCCGCCATGATGTCACCGCCATCCCGGTTGCTGCTTGCAGATCACAGCATCTCGCAGTATCTCGTACCACGATCTATAAACATGCAGAACGGAAGTTGTCCCTGCGGCTGCGCCCGGGGTCTGTGGCCCCCAACCCCCGATAGACGGGGGCGGTGGGCCACACACCCCGCAACGTTGGCCAGCCGCCGCACGCGGACCCGGGATGCGCCGCGCCGGGACGCCGCGGCCGCGGCTGCCGCCGTCTGCGTCCCGCCTCATGTGCCGTTGCGCGAGTCGCTGAGGCGGCAGGCCAGGTCACGCAGCCGGTCGGCGGGCCCGAACACCGGCATGGCCAGCTTGTTGGCCAGCTCGCCGTTGACCTTCGGGTGCGGCCGGGTCGGCGCCAGCTCCCTAGCCAGCCGTACCTCCGCGGCGAGCACCCAGCGCTTGGCGCGGCCGAGCCGGTCCAGCACCGGGAACTCCTCCCGCTCCTCCCTGGCCGCGTGGGCGAGCACCTCCCGGCCCAGCGCCCCCAGGCAGCGCAGGTAGCCGGCGCCGTGCGGCCCGATCTGCCACAGCCGGGCCAGCAGCTGCTTGGCACGCTCCTCCTCGCCGACCCGGGCCGCCGCGGTCGCCCGCCGCCCGGCGCGGCGGGTGGTCGGGTGCACGTGCGCCTCCTCGGCCGCCTCGTGCTGCGCCAGCATCCGCACCAGCCGCCGGAACTCCGCCGCCCGGCGCGGCCCGGGCAGCGCTGCCCGGACGAACGCGCGCCGGATCTCGGCGTGCTGGTCCCGCAGCACCGTCGTCACGTCCATGCCTCTCCTCGCTTTCGCCTCATTCCTGCTCCGGGAACCACCGTGATTCCTGCTCCGGGAACCACCCCGTCGCTGTCGTGCAGCAGCACCGTGCCGCCGCCGCGCAGGTCCCGTGTCACGGTCGCGCATACCTATGCGGCGGTGGCGGTGGCGGTTCAGTCCCGGCCCCACGCCGACCACAGCACCGACCGCAGCCCGCACCGCGCGGCGGCGGCCAGCCGCTTTTCAACATGATCCTGTCAGGAGGAGGAGCGCGCATGCGGTCCGGCTACCCAGGCGGCACGAAGTTATGTCGCGGCGCGAGCTGATCACCGGCGTCCGCCGGACCATGTGCCCCAGCGGCGTAGTGCTGTCAGGCCAGCTCCTTCCGCGATCCCTGATGCCCTTTGTCTCGGGTGCGGCTAGGCTCAGCTCGTGCCACGAGCTATGTGACCCCGGCGAGGAGGGCCGTATCATTCAGCCGACCGAGCAGGACTTCGAGAACCTCCTGTCGTTCCGTGTCGCCCTGCGCCGGTTCCAGCGCTGGAGCGAGGACCAGGCGGCCGCGGTGGGCCTCACGCACACCCAGCACCAGCTGCTGGTGGCGATCAAGGGCCACCCGGGCCAGGTGCCGCCGTCGATCCGGCAGATCGCCGAGTACCTGATGCTGCAAAGCCACAGCGCGGTCGGGCTGGTGGACCGGGCCGAGGCAGCCGGGTTCGTGCGCCGCCGCCCCGATGCAGCCGACGCCAGGGTCGTCCGTGTCGAGCTGACGGAACTCGGGAACCGGCTGGTCACCGAGCTCACCGAGGCCACCCTCGTCGAGATGTACAAGCTGGCGGATGCGCTGGGCAACCTGCTGCCCGGCTGGTGGACGCGGTCACAGCCCGCCGGAGAAAGGCAGGCCGAAGACAGCGCCACGGCATAGCAGGCCACTCATCAGCGACAGGCGGACCGCCCTGGCGGCCGGGCCTGCCAGGGCGAGAGCCCGCGCAGGAGAGCCGGAGCCGATGCTGACCTCGCACGCTTAGCGCGGCGCCTGCCCGGGAAGGACAGCTCAGTGAGCCGACGCGCCCCGCTTGCCGCCCGATGACCGCCCGCGCCCGGGATGCGCTGGTCGTGTTGCTCACGCTGACCGCCGGTGCCGTCGACGCGGTGACCTTCGTCCGGCTCGGCAACGTGTTCAGCAGCGTCATCACCGGGAACCTGGCGCTGCTCGGCATTGCCGCGGGCCGCCGGGACGGCGCGCTGGCCCGCAACGGCGGCCTTGCGCTAGCAGGTTACGCGGTCGGCGTGCTGGCCGGAATGCCGATCGCCCGGGCACCCGAACGCGGCCAGCCGCACTGGCCGATGCGGGTGACCCTCACCCTTTCGGTGGAACTGGCGGTGCTGGGCGCGTTCAGCGGCCTGTGGCTGGCCTCCGGCACGCACCGCGGCACCGCGGCCCGGCTCGCGCTGCTGATGATCGCCGCCGCGGCGATGGGCATGCAATCCACGGCGGTGCGCCGCCTCGGCCAGATGTCGAGCACCTACCTGACCAGCACGCTGACCGGGGTGGTCAGCGCCTTCGCCGTGGGCAGGATGCCGTCGGACTGGCAGCGCAGCACCGGGGTGCTCGCCGCGATGGTGGCCGGTGCCGCCTTCGGCGCCCTGGCCGCGGTCGAGTCCCCGGGCTGGGTGCCCGCCGCCGTGCTGATCCCGATCGCCGCCGTGGTGGCCGTCTCGCTGCTGCTGACCCGCCGCTGAAGGCTTTTTATACCGAACGAGCGATGGTGCCTGCTGACGTTTACCTTGTGCCAGGCAAGGTAGTTCGTTCTACGATATAAGAGGAGGATGCCATGCCACGCGACAGGGACAGCTCGCCGCTGCCGCCGGACCCGCCGGGCCGCGAGGACATCATCCGCGACCAGCAGCCCCAGACGTGATATGAAGAAGGCGACCCGCGCATCAGCGCGCCGCCTGCCAGGGCCGTGAAGGGCGACGATGACCCAGCTGAGCGAGCAGGACTTCGAAAGGCTGCTGGAGTTCCGTGTCACCTTGCGGCGCTTTCAGCGCTGGAGCGAGGACCAGGCGCAGGCCGCCGGCCTGACCCATGTCCAGCATCAGCTGCTGGTCGCCATCAAAGGCCACCCCGGCGGAAGGCCTCCCAGCATCGGCGACCTCGCCGCGTCCCTGCTGCTGCGACCGCACAGCACCGTCGAGCTGGTGGACCGGGCCGAGGCCGCCGGCCTGGTTGAGCGGGTGCCGGACACCGACGACGGCCGCGTGGTCCGCGTCAGGCTGACCAGCGCAGGCGACCGCGTGGTCCAGCAGCTGAGCCGCGCCCACCTGGACCGCCTGCGCGAGCTCGCCGCGGTCCTTGACGACCTCGTCGCCAAGCACGATGCGGCCGCCGATCACTGAGGACCGGAAAATTCCGCCTCGCCGCTGTGCATAGCCGTCCCCCATGCACATATATCGGAGAACGATATAATGTGGCTCGCTTCCACGAGGGAGGCGAGATGCGGATTCCTTACCGTCGGCGCTGCCTGCCGGCGGTCAGATCGCGTAGCGGCTGCGGCGCTCGACCAGCTGCCGGGCGTTGCGCATCGCCAGCGCGATCACGGTCTCCATCGGGTTGATCCCGGTGGGACCGGGGAACAGGCTGGCATCGGCGACGAACAGCCCGGGGACGCCGTGGAACTCCCCGAAGCTATCGGTGACACCGCGCCGGGGATCGTCGTTCATCCGCGCGGTGCCCATCAGGTGGATGCTGTACAGCTGGATCGATCGCTTGGGTACCGGGCGGGACAGCAGCCGCCGCAGCTCGCCCGGGCCGCGCGCCTCCGGAGTGCCGTCGAAGGGAAGCAGGAGCCTGCGGGCACCGGCCGCGAACAGGGCCTGCCCGGTCAGTTCCACCCCGCGCACCACGCGGGCGGCGTCGCTGTCGGTGAGCCGGTAGAAGACCTGCGCGCCGAGCCCGGGGACGTTTCGGACCCGCCCGGTCCCGCTGTCGCTGACCAGCGGCCCCGCGGTGACCACGCGGTTGTAGTCCGCCATCAGCTCGCCGAGCTCCCTGCCGTGCCCGGGCATGATGCCGGCCAGCATCGGGGGAGTGAGGTTCGTCGCGGTCAGCAGCAGCCCTTCTGGCGTGAACTCGCGCACCTGGAAGGCCTGGTGCACGCCCTGCCAGCCGGTGACGTCCTCGTCGAAGAACGCGATCACCGTCGCGTTCGGATGCAGGGACAGGTTGCGGCCGAGTGTCCCCGAGGCCGACCGCAGGCCCGAACGCGCCAGCAGCGCCGGGGTCTGCACCGCGCCGCCCGCCACGATCACCGCCCTGGCGCGGACCGTCATCCGCGGCCCGGCGCGTCCGCCTTGCCGGATGAAATGGCCGGTGACTCCGGTCACCGCGGCGCCGGATCGGGTGACCCGGTCCACGCGGCAGTCGGCGAACAGCCGCGCGCCCAGCGAAAGCGCCCGTGGCACGCTGGTGACCAGCATCGACCGCTTTGCCCCGGTCGGGCAGCCGTTGGTGCAGTTGTTGGTCCCGGCGCAGTGCAGCTGGTTGCGGCGGTTCGGCAGGACCGTCCAGCCTTTGGCCTCGGCCCCGCCGCGGAACAGCTCGGAGTCCCGCCCGACCGTCCCCGGGTCCTGCAGGCCGACCGAATGACGGCCCTCCGCCCTGGCGAAGTAGGGCTCCATGTCCGGCTCGCTGATGGCCGTCACCCCCCCGGCGGCCCAGCGGGCGAGCACCCGTGCCGGGGTCCGCCACGACATGCCCCCGTTCACCACGGTCGACCCGCCGACGCAGCGGCCCTCGGCGAACAGCACGGACGGCCGGCCGACCGCCATCCCGCCGCCGCCGTCGCGGTACAGCGTGCGCAGCGCGCGGCAGCTGTTGGTCCCGAACGACTCGGTCGGGTGGTAGCCGCCCTCCTCGATGACGATCACGTCGACGCCCGCCTCGGAGAGCTCAGCGGCCATCGTCGCGCCGCCCGCGCCCGACCCCACGATCACCGCCCCGCAGTCGACCACGATGTCGCCGCCGACATCAGCCTGGCCGACCAGGCCCGGCAGCGGGCTCACCGCCGGTCCTGCCAGGGGTCAGGCGCGGCAACTCCTGCCTCCGTCGCGCGGATGTCCGCGCTGTATCTATCCAGGCGGCGCCGGGACACGGCGGTGATGTAGGGATCCGGGTCGTAGCCGATCTCGCGCCTGGCCTCCGGGAGCTCGTAGTAGCACATCACGACCAGGCTCTTCAGCCGCCCGGCCAGCTGGGCCGCGGTGCCGGGCCGGGCCAGCAGCGCCCGCAGGTAGGCGTCGGCCGCCTCGTCGTCGAGGCGGCCAAGGCGCCTTCCCCTGGCCCGCGGATGCAGCCGCGCTGCCTGGTCGATGAGCACGAACACGGCCGCCACGGCCGTGCGGGCCGTCGGCTGCAGCGCGCCGAGCATCAGCTCCAGTTCCCCGAGCACGCGATCTGTCCGGTCGCCCGCCCGCACCCCGGGCGGGCAGACCACCTCGGCGAAGCGCCGCGCGGCCGTCCGGACTGGCCCCCTCAGCACCATCTCGCCATTGTGGACCCGCGGTCAGCAACGCCGCTACCGCTGTGCCCGTCGCGCGGTGCGGTACAGCTCGATGAGCTCGGTCGTGGTCGTGGCATCCTCCGGTGACTTGTCGTCGCGCCAGCGCCCGGTGAACCGCGGGAACCGCATCGCCAGCCCGGCGTCCTGCTTGACCTGGCCCCAGGCGGCGGTGTAGTTCGGCGACAGGGTGAGCTCGGCGGACAAGATCTCCAGGACCATCCCGGGCTCGAACCATACGTCGGGCTCCTGCCACGCATACACCCGCGCGGGCCGCTCGCCGCGCGCCAGCGGCGCCAGCCTGGCCGGCAGGGCGGCCAGGTCAGCGTCGGAGAACCCGGTGCCGCACCGGGTCACGGTCGGGAACACGTCGGCGGCCGGGTCATAGGCGGCCAGCAGCAGCGCGCCGTAGCCGCCCCTGCGGCGGCCGCGGCCGTAGAACGCGCCGACGACAACCAGGTCGACGGTGTCGGACAGCTCGGTGCGGTAATCCCGCTTGAGCTTGATCCACAGCCAGCCGCGGGCGCCGGCCTGGTAGACGGAGGCCGGGCTCACCGACTTGCACACCAGCCCCTCGCAGCCGTCGGTCACCGCCTGCTCGAACGCCGCCTCCAGCCCGTCAGCGCTGCTGACCTCCGTGGCCGTGGTGAGCCGGAGCCGCGGCGAGACGGCGATGGCCTCGGCCAGAGCCGCCCGCCGTTCCGGATAGGGCAGCGTGGTGAGGTCCTGGCCGTCGGCGTACAGCAGCTCGAAGCAGAACAGGCCGACCGGCACGTCGCGTACCGCCTCGGCGATGCCGTACTTGCGCCGCCGGAACATGACCTCCTGGAACGGGCGCAGCTCCCCGGCCGCCGGGTCGAAGGCGACCACTTCCCCCTCGACGATCGCCTCGCCGGGGACCAGCCCTTCGCGGAGCAGCTCGACGACATCGGGGAACTGGGTGGCCACCCGCTCCAGCCGCCGGGTGAACAGCTCGATGTTTCCGTCGGCGGTCCGGTGCGCCTGGACCCGCACGCCGTCGTACTTGTACTCGGCCGCGCAACGTCCGCCCAGCTTGGCCAGGATCTCCGGCCCGTCAGACAGCCGCTGGGCCAGCATCGCCCGCACCGGGTTACCGGGCTGCACGTGAAGGCCCTCGACCGCCGCCAGGCCGCCCTCGGCGAGGACCGCGGCGACCCGGCCCAGGTCGGAGCAGATATTGTAGGCGCGCTCCAGCACCGGCCGGGCGCCCCGCCCGCCCGCGTACACCAGCGCTAGCGAGTCCAGGATGGTCGGGGTGCCGACGCCGAGCCGCAGGCCCTTGGTGACCAGGCGCAGCAGGTAGCGGGCCTCCAGCGGGGTGGCGCGGTCCAGCAGGCCTGCCAGCAGGTCCAGCTTGCGGCCCTGCGAGCCTGGCCCTTCGGCCGCGGCGATCTGGTGCAGGATGCCGACCACCTCGGCGACCTGCAGGCTGGCAGGCCTGCCGCCGCGGGCGGCCAGCAGCTGCTCGGCGGCCTGGCCGAGGTCGCCGGTCTCGCGCAACATGGCGGTGACCTGCTCGGGCCCGACTGCGGCAGCGGCGGCGACCGCCCGTACGGCGAGCTTCTCCGCCAGGCCGAGGTCCACGCCGGCGAACTCCGGCGCGATCAGGCCCTGGCACAGGTAGCAGACCGTCGGCAGCAGCGCGGCCGGCGTCTGGGCGAGCAGCGCAGCCATCCGGTCCACCAGCGCCAGCCGCCCCGCGGCCTGCTCCATGTCACGGTAGGCCTCGGCAACGATCTCATAACGCATATACGCCATGCCGCTCGCCGTCCGCATGCCTCGATGATGACACGCCAGGCGCGGGCACCACCCGCGATGGGTGATCCACGGTGGGGCGACCGGGCCTTACCGTCGTCGTACCAGCGATCGCAGGCACGGATGCAGGGGGTACGCAATGGCAGTCGACACGTTCATTGCCTATGTCGGCGTGTATGACAGCGCCGCCGACGCTGACGCCGATTACGAGCTGGTCAAGGACCTGCACACCGAGGCGGGCCTGATCGACTCCTACGACGCTGCCGTGGTCGAGCGCCGCGCAGACGGGAAAGTCAAGATCACCAAGAAGCATGAGACGCCGACGCGGGTCGGCGGCGTGCTCGGCGCCGGCGTGGGCCTGGCCACCGGCCTGGTCGTGGCCTTGTTCCCGTTCGCCGCCATCGGCGGAGGCTTGCTGGCGGTCACGACCGGCGGCGGCGCGGTCCTGGGCGCGCTGGCCGGTCACGCGGTCGCCGGGATGAGCCGCCACGACCTGAAGGAGCTTGGCGAGCATCTCGACGCCGGGCAGGCAGGCCTGGTGGTGGTCGGGGTGTCCGACATGGGGGCGAAGATCGAGCGGGCGATGAAGAAGGCGAAGAAGCTACAGGCCAAGCAGCTGAAGGCGGATACCGCCGCGATCGAAGCCGACGCGAAGTCCGCCCAGGAGCACGGCGCGAAGTCCGCCACCTAGCCGCGGAGCTGGACGTGCACCGGGCCGCCAGCGAGATCTGCCCGGGACAGCCAGCTCGCCCCCAGGTGCACCGGACGGGCCGGGATCAGCCGGACCGGGCGCGACCGGAACAGCACCCGGCCGTCCTGGATGACCTGGAGCCGGGCCAGCCTGCGGAACTCCCAACTGCGCAGCACGAAACGGCCCAGCGGGGGGGCCGGCGGGCCGGCCCGGGCGGCGATCGCGTTCGGCGAGATCCACCGCAGCGGCGGCTCCGCCCGCACCGGCAGCCGCGTCGGCTCCGGCCCGCGGCCACGCGCGCGGGCATCGAGCGCGGCGGCGATCTGCCGGGCGGCGTGCCTGCCGCTCACGGCGGCGATGTCCGCGGTCTCCGCGGCGTGCACCAGGTTGCCCGCCGCGAACACGCCCGCCGCCGACGTCTGGAGCATGGTGTCCACCGCAGGCCCGCGGGTGCCAGGGTCCATATCCAGCCCCGCCGTCCGGGCCAGCTCGTGGTCCGGGATCCAGTCGCCGGTGAAGACAACGGTCTGGCATGGGATGAACCGTGCCGACCCGGTGCGGACGTCGGCCACCTCCACCCCGGCGAGCTGGCCGCGGCCGACCACCCGGCGGATCGCGCAACCGGCCCAGACCGGGATCCGCCAGCGCAGCGCCGCTCCGAGCCGGAACGCCGCATAGCTCTGCTGCCGCTCATGTTCGGTGACCAGTGCCACCACGCGGGCGCCGGAATGGGCGAGCGTCATCGCGGCGGAGAAGCTGACGTGTTCAGCCCCGACGACGACCGCCCGGCCGGCCAGCCGCTCGCCGCCCAGGTACACCCGCTGCTGCAGCTCCGCTGTGGTCATCACGCCCGTCGGCCGGTCGCCGGGGACCAGCCGGGCCGGCCGCGGCCGTTCCCGGCACCCGGTGACGAGCAGCACCGCCGCCGCATGCACGGTCTCGATGCCGCGGGCGCTGGTCATCGTCGCGGTGTGGCCGCCGCGATCGGGGGTCTGTGGCCCACCGCCCCCAATAGACGGGGGCAGGGGGCCACGGACCTCGTGCCCTATGCCCGAGCCCGCAGGCGCCAAGGCGGTCACCGTCGTGCCCGGACGGATCTCGGCCCCGGCCGCCAGCGCCGCGTCGGCCAGGGCGCGCGCGTAGGCCGGGCCGGTCAGCAGCCGGTGCCGGTCCCGCAGGCCGTAGCCGGTGTGCCAGCTGTGCCGGGGGATGCCGCCGGGTTCCGGCTCCCGGTCGGCAACGAGCACCGGCCCGGCGCCGAGTCGCCGCAGTTCCGCCGCCGCGGACAGGCCAGCCGGCCCGGCTCCGACGACGAGGACCTCCACCTGAACGGGACCGGAGGGGCGGGTGTGATTCATGTCGGCACCGCCACCGCCGCGCGCGGAAGGTCCGCGCGGCCTGACGACGCGAACAGCCGGGACACGGCGGCCGCACAGTAGAAGCCCTGGCAGCGCCCGTTCATGGCCCGGGTCCTGCGCCGCAGCCCGCCGAGGTCGGCGGGCGGCAGCGGGCTGGCCATGGCATCCCTGATCTCGCCCAGGGTGACCCGCTCGCAGTGGCAGACGATCTGGCCGTAGGCCGGGTCGGCCGCGATCCGCCCCGCATCCTGGTACGGCCGCACGCCCGCCTCCCCGATGTAGGCCATGACCGGCGGCGTCCCGAAGACCCCGGAGTGCCCGGAGACCCCCAAGGGCCCGGAGAGACCGAAGACCCCGGAAAGCCCCGTCACCCGGGGACGCAACGCCAGCCCAGCCGATTCCAGCAGCGATACCACGTGCTCGGCGATGCCCAGCGACGCGGACAGCCCGGTGGACCGGATGCCGCCCGCGCAGGCGTACCGCCGCCCGGCGTCGGCGTAGATCTGGTAGTCCGGGTGCTCGGTCGCGGCGCGCAGCCCCGCGTAGCTCGAGGTGATCTCCTCCTCGACCAGCCGCGGCACGATGCGCTGCCCGGCGTCGAGCAAGGACCGAAGCCCGGCGGCGGTGGTACCGAGGTCGCCGCGGTCGGAGACGTTCTCGGCGGTGGGTCCGAGCAGCACGTTGCCGTACACGGTCGGCGCGACCAGCACCCCCTTGGTCCGCGCCGTCGGGACCGGCAGCAGGATCGAGCTCAGCAGCGGCCTGGCCAGCTTGTCGAACACGATGAGCTCACCCCGCCGCGGCCGGACGGTGAACCCGCCGCCGCCGCCGAACATCCGGTCGATGACGTCGGCGCCCAGCCCGGCGGCGTTGACCACCCAGCGGCACCGCAGCGGCCCCCGCGTGGTGGCGAGCTGATGCCAGCCGTCGCCGGAAGGCGCCACTCCCGTCACCGACGTGCCGAGAAGCAGCCGCACGCCCGCGCTGACCGCCTCGGTGGCGAAGGCGAGCGGCGTGGTCCACGGGCAGATGATGCTCTCGTCGGGGATCTCCAGCGCCGCCACCGCCCCCGGCCCCAGCGAGGGCTCGCGCGCATACAGCTCGGCAGCCGCAACCGGCCGCACGGCGTGGTACCCGTTCCGCCGCGCGTTGTCCGCGATGGCGGGCAGTGCTGCGGATTGTTCCGGCGTCCAGGCGACCAGCAGCGCGCCGGTCCGCTCCACCGGGATGCCCGCCGCTGCCGCATACGAACGCAGCAGTTCGCTGCCGCGCCGCAGCAGCCGCGCCTCCAGGCTGCCCGGCTTGGCGTCGAAGCCGGTGTGCAGGATCGCGGTGTTCGCCTTCGACGTGCCGGTGCCGACGTCGGCAGCCGCGTCGGCCAGCACGCAGTCCAGCGAGTACCCGGCCAGCGTCCGGGCGATCGCGGTCCCGACGACGCCCGCCCCGATGATCACCACGTCGGCGGGACGCACCTCGGCATCCGTCATCGCGCTGCTTCCTTCATGTTCGCGCCATCCGGAAAGCCCTGCGGGCCACCGGCCGCTCGCACAGGCCCAAAAGGCCCGCGCTCGCGAACCGGTACCCGTGAAGGGGGAAGGGGAGGTGGGTGGGGCTCACTGGGCCACAACCAGCTCGAGCGCGGACCGGAACGCCGTCATGCGTTCGGCTGCTTCATCGGCGGTGATCGCCGGCTCCACCACCTCTTCCGCCCCGGCCGGTCCCAGGGCCTCGCCGGCGGAGGCTGGGCCGGAGATCCCGAGCCTGGCCAGCGCGGCCACGCCGAGCGCGGTCGCGTCCGGGGACCGGAAGATCAGCACGGGCACCTGCAGCAGGTCGGCCTGTGCCTGCACCAGCAGCCGTGACCTGGTCAGCCCGCCGTCCACCCGCAGCGAGGTCAGCGGGCTGCCCAGGTCCGCCGCGGCCGCCGATGCCAGCAGCGTGACCGACGCGGCGATGCCCTCGGCGACGGCCCGGGCCAGGTGCTCGCGCGAGGTGCCCAGGTGCATGCCGGTGAACATCCCGCGCGCGCCCGGCTTCCACACCGGTGCGCCCAGCCCGGCCAGCGCGGGCACGAAGATCACCCCGCCCGTGTCCGGCACCATCCCGCCCACCGCGTCAAGCTCGGCGGGGGCCGCGAGCACCCCGATGCCGGCCAGCCAGCGCACCGCGGACCCTGCCGTGTACACCTGGCCGTCCAGGCAGTACGTCGCCGCGCCGCCCGTCCGCCACGCCACCGACGCGGACAGCCCGGCGCTGGACCGGACGGCCGGGGCGCCGGTGTTCACCAGCAGGAACGCGCCGGTCCCGTAGGTGCACTTGGCGTCGCCCGCGGCCAGGCACCGCTCGCCGAACAGCGCCGCCTGCTGGTCGACGGCGATCCCGGCGACCGGCAGCGGGCGCCCGAACGCCGACGTCTCGCCCACGACACCGGCGCAGTCGCTGACTGCGGGCAGCGACCCCGGGTCGACGCCGAACGCCTCGCACGCCGTCGCCGACCAGGTGACCGTGTCCAGGTCCAGCAGCATGGTCCGGGAGGCGGTGGCGGCGTCGGTCACGTAGTCCGCGCCGAGCCGGCGCAGCAGCCAGGTGTCGGTCGTGGTCACCACGCCGCCCGGCCCGGAGTTCTCCCGCAGCCAGGTCATCTTCGGCGCGGCGAAGTACGGGTCCAGCCGCAGCCCGGTGATCGCTGCCAGCTCCTCGGCCCGGCCGGCCAGCCGCCGGCACACCCCCGCCGCGCGCCGGTCCTGCCACACGATCGCCGGGGTCAGCGGCGCGCCGGTCGCCCGGTCCCAGGCCAGTACGGTCTCGCCCTGGTTGGCCAGCGCCACCGCATGGGCCGGGGCGGCGGCCGCGGCCAGCGCCCTGGCGCCGGCCGCGACCACCGAGCCGAACAGCTCCTCCGGGTCGGCCTCCACCCCGTCCGTGCCCACGCTGCGGGTCCGCACCGGGACCTCGGCGGCACCGAGCACCGCGCCGCCGGGCCCGACCAGCAGCGCCTTGGTCGCCGAGGTGCCCTGGTCGATGGCGAGGACGTTCACTCCAGCATCGGCTCCCCGGGCTCGGTGCGCATCGCCCGCCGCTCGGTAACCAGCTGCACCAGGTAGAACACCAGGCCCACGCCGAGCGCGCCGAGCACGTAGTACTGCGCATCGCGGAACTCCGACGGCCCGATCAGCACGATCAGCTCATAGGCGAGCCAGATCAGCGCGCCCGCGATGATGGGGATCTCCCATTTCCCGAACGGCCGGCGCTGCGCGGCCTCGTTCCCCGCGCGGCGCCGGGCGGTGAACGTGTACAGCAGCACCGTGCCGGAGTACAGCAGCGCGGGCATGATCGTGGAGGCGGTGAACAAGGTGGCCAGCGCCCCGGTGTGGGTGCGCAGCACCAGCGTGATCGCGGCGCCGAGCACCGCGGCGAGCACGGTGGCCCAGCTCGGGCCGCCAGTGGCCCTCGGCACCTGGCTGAGGAACTGGTGGCCGGGCAGCCGCCGGTCCCGCGCCATGGCGAAGATCAGACGGCCGTTGGTGACCATGATGACCATGCCGCAGGCGAAGATCGAGATGCAGACGAAGACGAGGAAGAACTTCTGCACCACGCCACCGAGCACATCGTGCACGATCGAGGCCACCGGCGCGGAGCTAGCATACGCCGCCTTGTTCGTCGCGAACGCGAGGACGAGCAGGAAGGCGAACCCGACGACGCCGGACAGCAGCACCGCGCGGACCATCGCCTTCGGGATGACCTTGTGCGGCTCGTGCGTTTCCTCGGCCAGGTTGCTCGCCGATTCGAAGCCGACGATCGTATACGCGCCGAGCAGCGTGGCCAGCATGAAC
>JAFAPY010000220.1 GCA_019246795.1 Streptosporangiaceae bacterium
CGAGTCGGTCGGCGGGTGCCTGCGGCCGGTGCAGCTGCGCCGCACCGACATTCAGACCGGGGAAACCGTGCCGGTGATGGTGCCGTGCGGGGCAACGTTGGCCAGCATCTGCCCGCCGTGCGCCGAACGAGCCAAGACCCTGCGGGCGGCGCAGTGCCGGGAAGGCTGGCACCTCGAGGACGTGCCCGCCCGCAAGATCGCCCCCCGCACCACCGGGCGGGTGTACACCGCCCCGGACGGCAAGCGCTACCGGCCCTCGATGTTCATCACCTTGACCTGCGACAGCTACGGCAAGATCGGCGACGACGGCACCCCGGCCGACCCGGCCGCCTACGACTACACCCGGGCGGCGGGGGACGCGATCCACTTCGCCGCGCTGTTTGACCGGTTCATCCAGAACTTGCGCCGGGTGCTCGGGTATGAGGCGCAGTACTTCGGCGGCGTGGAACCGCAGAAACGCCTGGCTCCGCATATCCACCTGGCGGTGCGTGGCAGCGTGCCCCGGCCGCTGCTGCGCCAGGTGCTGGCCGCCACCTACCACCAGGTGTGGTGGCCCGCAACAGATGCCGTCCGGTTCGCGGGGGCCCAGCTGCCGGTGTGGGACGAATCTTCCGGCAACTACCTCGACCCTGCCACCGGCGAAGTCCTCCAGACCTGGGAGGACGCACTGGACGCGATCGGCCCGCACGACCAGCCCCGGCATGTGGCCCGCTTCGGCCCGAAGTTCGACGCCCAGGGCGTGCTCGCCGGGAGCAAAGACGCGAACAAGTGCATCGGCTACCTGACCAAATACCTCACCAAGCAGGTCGCCGACTGCCACGTGCCCGAGACGGACGCGCAGCGGGCGCACGCGGACCGGCTCGCTGAGGCGCTGCGCTATGAGCCGTGCTCGCCGACGTGTGCCAACTGGCTCCGGTACGGCATCCAGCCGAAGAACGCCCGGCCCGGCCTGGTCCCCGGCGCGTGCAAGGGCAAGGCGCACCGGCCCGAGCACTGCGGCTACGCCGGGCGCCGCGTGCTGGTCTCCCGCAAATGGTCCGGCAAGACCCTGGCCGACCACCGCGCGGACCGCAAGGCCTGGCTTGTTGAGACTCTTGGCTTGGAGCCGCCCGACCCGGCCCGCTACACCTGGGCTCAGGTCACCCCAGGCGACCCGGACTACCTGCCGCCCGAGCAGCGCCTGCTGCACATCGTCGCCGACCGGGCCCGGTGGAAAGCCGCCCTGACCGAGGCCAGGCGGAGAGCCGGGCCCCTCACGGTAGAACTTTCGGCAGCTGATAGGAGAGCAGCGTGAGCAGCGTTCGACTTCCGCCGTGCGACCAGCTGCTGACGGTCGAGGCCGCTGCGGAACGACTGAGTACGTCGGTCCGCTTCATCCGGCGGCTGATCGCGCAACGGCGGATCGAGTTTGTCAAGGTGGGCCGTTATGTGAGGATCAGTGAGTCAGCTTTGGCTGAGTTCGTCGCCGCGGGCCGGGTCGCACCGATCACCTCGGTCAGCGCTTGGAAGAGCCGCAGGGGTGTTGCTTGATGGCGAAAGGCAACAGGCCAGGTCACCGGCGGTTCGGGAACATCCGGCGGTTGCCGTCTGGCCGTTATCGGGTCAGCTATCCCGGACTGGATGGCCAGCGCCGCTACGGCCCCGAGACTTTCGAGCGGAAGGCCGACGCCGAGCGCTTCCTGGCTCTCATCGAGATGCAGATTTACCACGGCGAGTGGACCGACCCGCAGCTTGGGAAGGTTGAGCTGCGGAACTATGCGGAGAGATGGATAGCGCAGCGGCCCGGCCTCCGGCCGCGCACGTCGGACCTGTATTTCTGGCTGCTCCGCAAGCACATCGCTCCGTCCCTCGGCGGCGTGCCGCTGGGCAAGCTCTCCACGGCGATGATCAGGCAGTGGCGGAGCGATCTTCTTGGCTCGGGGGTTTCGGTCTCGGTGGCAGCAAAGGCTTACCGGCTGCTCCGGGCGGTGCTGACCACGGCGGTAGACGAGGACAAGCTCCTGGCACGCAACCCCTGTCGGGTCCGCGGAGCCGGTGACGAGCAGACCGCCGAGCGGCCGGTGCTCACCGTCGCTCAAGTCTTCGAGCTTGCGGATCTGCTCGGCCGTCGTTCTTTCGGCAACATCCGCAAGGTGATCGGCGGCTACCGGCTCCGCTACGCCCGCAACGGGCAGATGCACGCGCATCCGGAAGTCTTCGGCGCTCATTCGGCCGCTGAATGGGCGTTGTGGACCATGGGCCGTGAGGGTCTCGCCGATACCAGTCATGATCGCCGTTACCGTGCCCTGGTGCTGCTGGCGACGTTCGCGAGCCTGCGGTGGGTGAGGCGACCGCGCTGCGCCGGTGCGATATCGACCTGAGCGCGAGTGCGGTAAGGGTGCGGGCCGCGCTGGTCGAGCGTTCGACCGGCGAGCTGGTGCTCGGTGCCCCGAAGTCACGGGCTGGCCGCCGCGTGGTCGGCATCCCCGCGGCGATCATCCCCGTCCTCCAGGAGCACCTCGCGATGTATGTCGCCCCGGCCCCGGGCGCTTTGTTGTTCACCGGCGTCAAAGGCGGGCCGCTGCGGCGGAGCAACTTCAACAAGATGTCCGCCTGGCCGCACGCAGTCCGCGCGATCGGCGCCGAAAGCCTACGCTTTCACGATCTCCGCCACACCGGGAACCATCTTGCGGCGGTAAGCGGCGCCGGGCTGCGGGACCTGATGGCCCGGATGGGGCACGACAGCGAACGGGCCGCGATCATCTACCAGCACCAGGCGCGCGGCGCCGACGAGCTGATCACCACTGCGATCGACGCGCACATCCAGGCAGATCAGGCACGCCGCGCCGGTGACGACCAGAGCGGCGCCGGGGGCATCTGGAGAGGGCGGTAATTGCACGTTAATTGCATGAACCACCCGTTCGAACAGCGAACCCATCAGAGGCAACGTCAAAAAGTGCCTGTGACCTGCACTTTTACCCTGGAGCGGGTGACGGGAATCGAACCCGCACTATCAGCTTGGGAAGCTGACGTTCTGCCATTGAACTACACCCGCGCGCCGAGCCAGCCTAACCGCCGGCGAGTGCTGGGCGGCTAATCTCGGCCTGCCCGCGCCATCGTACCGGAAACGGTAGGTTGCCAGGGTGTTGCTCTCCG
>JAFAPY010000094.1 GCA_019246795.1 Streptosporangiaceae bacterium
GCTTCCATTGCCGTTGACGCGGGCCAGGCCGATCGGGGAGCTGCCGCCGGCGAAGTGCCCGCCGTCGACCACGATCTGGCCGTTGGGCTGGACGGCCACGCCGTGGGCGCTGTCGAGGGCCTGGTCAAAGCCGGTGGCGCCGGAGTAGTCGAACGCCGGGCTGGTCGCGGCGACGGTGCCGTCGGCGTTGAACCGCTGCACCTGGATGTCGTCGTCATGCTTGGCGACGGCCGGGGAGGTGGCGAGCACGTACCCGCCGCTGGCCAGGAAGGTAGCGCCCTCGCCGTGCGAGCTGGTGGTGATGGGCGCAGGGGTCACGGTGGCGTCGGGCTGGCCTTCGGCGGTGAACTCGGCGTGGGCGGGCAGCACGAAGATGTCGCCCGCCGCGTCCAGCCCCAGCGCGGTGATCTCGCCGACCGCGGCGGTGGACAGCACCTGCCCGCCGTGGCCGAACGCCTGATCGGGGGTGCCGTTGGCGTCGAACCGGGCCAGGGCGCCCTCGGGAGGCGCGTGGTTCACGTTCGGCAAGACCTCCCCGCCGAGCAGGATCTTCCCGTCCGGCTGCACCAGCGCCGTATCGGCGCCTTGGACGCTGGAGTTCGGGAATGACGTGGTGGCCACGCCGCCGGTGCCGAACGTCTGGTCGACGGTGCCGTTGGCGTTGAACCGGGCCAGGGCGCCCTCGGGAGGCGCGTGATTGATGTCCGGGAAGATCTCCCCGCCGAGCAGAATCTTCCCGTCCGGCTGCACCAGCACCGTATCGGCGCCTTGGACGCCGGAGTTCGGGAATGACGTGGTGGCCACGCCGCCGGTGCCGAACGTCTGGTCGACGGTGCCGTTGGCGTTGAACCGGACCGCCCCGAAGGCGGCGTTGGCGTCTTCGGTGCTCGCCGTTGCGCCCGCCCACACGTACTTGCCGTCGGGCTGTACGGCCAGGGCCGGCCCGAAGTCTCCCAGGCCGATGGCGGCCGGAAGCTGAGCCAGGCCGCGGACGCCGAAGCTGGTGTCCAGCGTTCCGTTCGGCAGGTACCGGGCCAGGCCGAAGCCCCCGGCGACCACGATGTCGCCGTTGGCTTGCAGGGCGGCGTCGCCGGCGCCGCCGTTCAGGTTCGTCAAGACCACGCCGCCGTGGCCGAAGGTGGGGTCCAGGCTGCCCGCGGTACCGGCGGCCGCGGCGGAAGCCGAGCCGAGACCCAGGGCCAGGCCCAGCGCGAGCGTGCCGGCCAGCGCGGCAGGAGTACGCTTTCTCATTTCCTGTTGTTCCTTTGCCTTTCTCTGCGGACGGCATGCTGGCTGCCCCGGGCGAGGCGAGCAGACGTCCATGTTCTCCGTTTGCCGGACCGTGCCCCGCACTTTGACGGGGCCTGGGCAGCAGCAGTTGCACTTTCAACTACGAAGACGGGTAGGAGAGATAGCGGGTTCAGTGGACGGGACCGAAGGCGGTGCGACGTGCATCACACGGTCAGGCCGGGCAGGCGGAGGGGATCGCCCGAATCACTATCTCTGATGGTACTTAGTATCGGACTGGGCCTCTTCAGCGACCTTCAGCGGATCTGCAGTAAAAACGCGGCGGCCGTGCCGAACCGCATCCCGCATGCGGCCGTGTCCAGGTGCAGGCAGGGCGGCCACCGCTTCCTGCGAATCTCAAAACCCGGAAGGACCCACCATGTCGCTCACCGTCATCCGCTCGGTGGCCGGTGCCGCGTTGCTCGCAGTACTGGCCGCGGGCTGCGGCACCCGGCGCGCACGTGACTGGCATTGTGTCGGCGGGCGCGCTGCTGGCTGTCATCCGCGGTGCCGGCCTGGTTTGGCCCGGCCTGCGGGGGCGGCTCGTCGTTTCCCTGCGCTGGCAAGGTGATGCTGAGCTTGCGCAGCAGGCCAGCGAGCTGGCGCTGTTCGGCTCGAGGCCGCTGGCGGCGTAGACGGGCTCGAGCCTGCGCTCGATTTCCCGGGACAGGCGGGAGATCCTGCCGATCACGCCGATCGGGGACGTGTCGAGGTCCGGCCGCTCGCCGCCGCACCCGCATGCCGGCGCCGGTCACGCGTGTCGCACCGAGACCCGTGATCGTGGAACGGGCTGCGGCGGGTTAAGGTCTGTCAGGCAGGCACTGTGGCGGGAGGAATGCGGCATGGCACAGCCAGCGGTCCCGGACTCCGCTGGGTGGCAGCGCCGGTGGACCATCGAGGCTGGAAGCGTGACGCTCCGGCCGGTCACGCCCCGCATCGCCCGGGACGTGCTCGACGGCGGGCCGATCACGCGCCGGTTTACGGAAGGGGCCCTGCACGACAGGATCCCCCAGGCCATGGGCTTTGCCATCCGCGGCTTCGACTCTGGCGCGGCGGCCGTGCCGACCGTCTGGCTGGTCGTCCGCCGCGCTGATGGGCGGATAATCGGGGATCTGGGCACTCACGGCGCGCCCGACAGTGAGGGCAGTGTAGAGATCGGCTACAGCCTGGCCCCGTCCGCGCGGGGCCAGGGCATCGGCACCGCTGCGGTGGCCGCGCTGGTCGGACGGCTGGCGGGGGTGCCGGGGATCCGCCGGGTGACCGCGGTCACCGGTGCCGAGAACATGGCGTCGCGGCGCCTGCTCGAACGCCAGGGATTCCGCGTTACGTGCCTGCTTGCAGGCACCGATGAGGTGCGCTACACACTGAGCCTCAGCTAATAAGGGTTACGCGACAGCCGCGGCTCTGCGCTACGGCGTGTCCGGCGGCGCCTGGCCTGCGGAATGCTCAGCGGGCTGTCTTCCCGGGCGGGCGGATGTCGGCGTCCGTGACGGCCTGGTCGAGCAGTGTGGCTAGCTGGCGGCACTGGCCGGCGGTGAGGCGGGCGCCGAGGTGCCGACGGATCGCCTCCCGGTATACCGGCCAGGCGCGCCGCAGCGCGTTCCGGCCGGCCGGGGTGACCACGGCGAAGCTGGACCGCCCGTCAGCCTGGTCGGGTTGCCGCTCGGCCAGCCCGGCGGCAGCCAGCTCGTCGACGACCCGGCTCACCCTGGTCCGGCTGAGCACCGCCCGGGCGCCCAGCTCGCTCATCCGCAGCCGCCGGCCGGGCGCGGCGTTGAGTTCCAGCAGCACGTCATACCAGGACAGGCTCACCTGCCCGGCGGCTCGCAGGTCGGCTTCCACGGCCGGGACCAGCCGGGCATGCGCAACCAGCAGGCCGCGCCACGCCGTGACCTCCGGATCTTCCCGCTCGTCCGTCATGCGGGCAGCATACCACTTGCGTGCGTGCGCGAGCACATATATTATGTGCGTGCGCACTCATCTACTGGAAGGAAGTACTGATGACCGACACGAAGCCCGCAGCGCCCACCCGCCTAGTCGCCGGCGCCGAGGTCCCGGCTCCCGGCCGGTGGCAGCTCGACCCCGGTCACACCGAGACCGCGTTCATCGGCCGCCACTTCATGCTGACCAAGGTCCGCGGCAGGTTCACCGGCGTCACCGGGACGATCGTGGTGGCCGAGGAGCCCGGCGAGTCCACCGTTGAGGTCACCATCGATATGGCCTCGGTCACCTCCGGCAGCCAGGCCCGCGATGACCACCTGCGCTCGCCCGACTTCTTCGACGTCGCCCGCCACCCCACCGCCATCTTCTCCGGCCGCGCCGCGGGCTGGCAGGGCACCCGCGGGCTGCTGGCAGGCCAGCTGACCATCCGCGGTATCAGCCGGCCGGTTACCTTGGCGGCCGGATACCTCGGCCACGTGGCCGACCCGTGGGGCGGCCAGCGGGCCGTCTTCACCGCCGAAGGCACCCTCAACCGGGAGGACTGGGGCCTGACCTGGAACATGCCGATCGACGGCGGCTTGCTGGTCTCCAGGGACATCCGGATCGAGATCGAGGCCGAAGCGGTGCTCCAGCCCTGACCGCCTGCCAGCCCGGCCGGACGAGACGCTCCCGCCGCGTGATCCGGTACCCGGCCAGATCTTCAGCAATCCCTCAGCAAATCCGCAGCGAACATGCGGCGAGCAGGCCGAACCGGACCGGCCGCCGGACCGTGCCAGATGTGTAGGCCCGGCGGCCGCCGCTCACCCCGGTCTCCAGATCGCACCCAGGAAGGACACATCATGTCGCTCACCCTCATCCGATCGGCGGCCGGTGCCGCGCTGCTCGCGGTCCTGGCCGCCGGCTGCGGCACCGCCGTGGCGGCGCACTCCTCCGCGCCCAAGCCAGCCGCAGCCCACCCCCACCAGTCGGCTCCGATGCACGCCGCGGTCACCACGCCGCCGGCCCCGCCGGCCAGCTCCGCGCCGGCCACTACCGCGCCGGCCCCGCCGGCCAGCTCCGCGCCGGCCACTA
>JAFAPY010000241.1 GCA_019246795.1 Streptosporangiaceae bacterium
CAGCCGCCACGCGGCGCCGGCCCGCGGCCAGGTCTCCCCGGTGACCCGGGCCAGCCGCCGGGCGAGCAGCGCGGTACCGGCGGCGGTGACCACGGCGCCCGCGGCCGGGCGCCCGGCGGCCGCGGCCAGCCAGGCAAGCGCGGTCCACGCGGAGACCTGCAGCGGCCGGACGTTGCCGGGATGGCGTAGTTCCAGGTCCGCGGCGGATGTCCCGTAGTCTTTCCGCCTTGCGAACCAGGTGCGCAGCCGCACCCGGTGCTGGTGCCGCATGGTCGCCGCGGGCTCGTAACGGACCCGCCAGCCGGAGGAGGCCAGCCGCCAGACGAAGTCGACGTCCTCCCCCACCCGCATGTCCTCGGCGAAACCCGCGCCCGCCGCGGCCTTCCGCACCACCAGTGCCGCGCCGGGCACGTAGGTAACACGCGACCCGGGCCGGACGATGCTGGGCCGCGCGCCCATGTCCAGCGTGGAGCTCGCCCCCTCATACCTGGCCAGCCAGGCCCGCCCGGCGCAACCGGCGACGATGCGCGGCGCGGCCGCGCCGACCGCCGGGTCCGCGAAATGCGGCACCAGCCGCTCCAGCCACCCCGGGGCGGGCACGCAGTCGGAGTCGACGAACGCCACCAGCGGCGTGTCCGCCGCGGCAAGCCCGGTGTTCCTGGCGGCTCCAGGGCCGCCGTTGACCGGTCGCCGCAGCACGCGCGCCCCCGCCACGGCCGCGGCCCGGGCCACCGCGTCGGGGTCCGCAGAGCCGTCGTCGACCACGATCACCGCCGGCTGCCCGGTAAGCCCGGCAAGGCAGCGGGCAAGCTCGGTCACCCGGTCGCGCACCGGGACCACCACGGTCACGTCGGCTGGGCCGACGGCCGCGCAGCCCGGCACCGCAGGATGCGCTATCCCGGTGTCGAGCAGGCGGCGCGCAAGCGCACGGGCCTTGGGATTGTCCGGCAGCGGGACACCCCGCCACCACTCGGCCACGTGGCGGGCGCCGGAGGGAGTGAGCCGCAGCACCCGCAGCGGAGAGCCGCCCGCGAGCACCGTACCGCCTGCCAGCAGCCGGCATCCCGGGTCCGGGCGCACCCGGAGCCCTGCAGGCGCCAGCTCACCTGCGGAAGCTGGGCCGCCTGCGCTGGCTACCTTCGGCACCAGCCAAGGCTAACCGGGCGGCCGCCTGCGCGGAGGATATTCCGCTCGCCGGTCCTGGCCTGCCGTCGTCGTCTCCACGCACGGCAATCGTCCCGGCGACCTGGAGTCGTTCACCAGTACGATCCACCATGGCTTAACGCGTAAGATTTGTGCTTTAGGTAAGAAAAGCGGCCATATACAGCCGCTTTTCCTTCGCAAGGCACTTATCCTACGCGATCTTCCGACAGTCTGGTGCATCACAGAACACTGACGCATCACAGATCATATCGGCACCACCGTTCACGTAACCGGCCGTACAATTGCGCGGACGGCCCTTCGGGCCAGCGAGAGGACGGCTCCTCGAGCCGGGCGAGACACGACAGTGGCTGCTGGAGGACAGGGCCCGATGACCGGACGGCTGGCGGTGGTGACCGGGGCGGCGCGCGGCATCGGCGCGGCGGTCGCCAGGACGCTGGCCGCCGAGGGCTGGGCGCTGCTGCTCGTCGACGCGTGCGCGCCCCAGCCGCCGGCCGGCTACCCGATGCCCACGGCCGCGGACCTGGCCGCGGTGGCGGCGGACTGCGCCGCCACCGGGTCAGACCAGGTCGACGAGCTCATCGCCGACGTGGGCGATGGCTCGGTGCGCGGCAAGGTAGGCGAGCTGCTCGGCGGCCGCGCGCCCTCGGCGGTCGTTGCCGCGGCCGGGGTGATCGGCGCCGGCACGGCCTGGGCGGTGCCTGACGACGCGTTCGCGCTGATGCTGCGGGTCAACCTGTACGGGGTCAGGCACCTGGCCGACGCGTGCGTGCCGCCGATGACCGAGGCCGGCGCCGGCCGGTTCGTCGCGGTCTCCTCGGCGGCCGCGCTGCGCGCCATGCCGCAGCTGGCCGCGTACTCCGCTGCCAAGGCCGCGGTGGTCGGCTACGTCCGCGCGCTGGCCGCCGACCTGGCCGGCACCGGGGTCACCGCGAACGTGGTCTGCCCCGGGTCGACCCGCGGGCCCATGCTCGGCGCAAGCGCCGCCGGCTACGGCCTGGCGGACCAGGAGGCCTTCGCCGGGCAGGCGATGGTGCGGCGGCTGCTCGAGCCGGCGGAGGTCGCCGCGGCGGTAGCCTGGCTGTGCGGCCCGCAGGCCGGCGTCCTGACCGGCGCCGTCATCCCGGTCGACGGCGGCCTGACCGCCTGAGGGCCGCGGCGCACTGAGCGGCCGCGCGGCGGCTCGCCGACGCGCGCGCTCCGGACGGCACTGCGCCACCGCGTGATGTCGTGTGGGCGTCGGCACTGCTCGTTCGGGATCCGGGAGATGGCGGTGCGGCGCTAGGTTGTGATCTGGTGGACCGGTCCAGGCTTGAGGCGTTCAGCGACGGCGTGTTCGCGGTGGCGATCACGCTGCTCGCGCTCAACCTGGCCGTGGCAGGGCCAGGCCCCGGGCATCCCTGGCTGCTCAAGCAGCTCAGCACGCACTGGCCGGCGTTCCTGGCCTACCTCATCAGCTTCTTCACCATCGGCATCATCTGGGTCAACCACCACGCGCTGATCAAGACCGTGAAGACCGTGGACCGGACGCTGCTGTTCCTCAACCTGGTGCTGCTGCTGTTCGTGGTGCTGATCCCGTTCGGCACCGCGACCGTGGCGGACTACCTGGCCGCCGGCGACGAGGGCTCGCGCAAGCTCGCCATGGTGCTCTACGGCGCGATCTTCTTCGGCATGTCGGCCGGCTTCACCGGGATGTTCGAGTGGACGCTGCACGGCGACCGGGTCTACCAGCCGGTGCCGCCGGGGCGGCGCTGGGCGGCCCGGATCAGGTTCGCCAGCGGCGGGGCGGTTTACCTCGTCGCCATCATCGTCGCGCTGTTCAGTCCGGTCGCCGCGTTCGTGATCATCGGCCTGGTCGCGCTGTACTACATTGTCGAGCGGACCCCCAGCTCCCCTGCCGCACCGGACGAGAGGCCCGAGTGAGCGGGTATATATAGTTGCCATTAAGCAACTGTATCGGTGTACACTGGGGTAACGTGCGGGAAAGCGCTGGTACACGCCATCTGAACGGGCCGGTGGACAGGCCCGCAGCCGCGCCGCGTCCCGACAGGTACAAGTGGATCGCGCTGTCCAACACCACGCTGAGCATGACGATGGCGACGATCGACGCCTCGATCGTGATCATCGCGATGCCGGCCATCTTCCGCGGCATCCACCTGAACCCGCTCACCCCGGGCAACGTGACCTTCCTGCTGTGGATGATCCTGGGGTACCTGCTGGTCCAGTCGGTGCTGGTGGTGACGCTGGGCAGGCTCGGCGACATGTTCGGCCGGGTCCGCATCTACAACCTGGGCTTCGTGGTCTTCACGCTGGCCTCGATCCTGTTGTCCCTTGACCCGATGACCGGCGCCAGCGGCGCGATGTGGCTGATCGGCTGGCGGTTCGCGCAGGCGTTCGGCGGGGCGATGCTGATGGCGAACTCGGCCGCCATCCTCACCGACGCGTTCCCCGCCAACCAGCGCGGCATGGCGCTGGGCGTCAACCAGATCGCCGGCATCTCGGGGCAGTTCGTCGGCCTGCTGCTCGGCGGCGTGCTGGCCGCGATCAACTGGCGCCTGGTCTTCTGGGTGAACGTGCCGATCGGGCTGTTCGGCACCGTGTGGGCGTACAAGAGCCTGCGCGAGATCGCGGCCACCAGGCGAGCCAGGATCGACTGGATCGGCAACGTGATGTTCGCGGTCGGCCTGAGCATGCTGCTCGTCGCCATCACGTTCGGGATCCGGCCGTACGGCGGGCACCCCACCGGCTGGACGAACCCGTGGATCATCGGCGGGCTGGCCGGCGGCACGGCGATCCTCGCCGCCTTCTGCGTCGCGGAAACCAGGATCGCCGAGCCCATGTTCCAGATGAGCCTGTTCAAGATCAGGGCGTTCACGGCGGGCAACGCGGCCAGCCTGCTCGGCTCGATCGCCCGCGGCGGCCTGCAGTTCATGCTGGTCCTCTGGCTGGCGGGCATCTGGCTGCCGCTGCACGGCTACGACTTCTCCGTCACGCCGCTGTGGGCCGGCATCTACATGATGCCGCTGACCGCGGGCTTCCTGCTCGCCGGGCCGATCTCCGGCACGCTGTCGGACCGGTACGGCCCGCGGCCGTTCGCCACCGCCGGGCTGCTGCTCGCCGCGTGCTGCTTCGCCGGGCTGATGCTGCTGCCGGTCGACTTTTCCTTCTGGTTGTTCGCGCTGCTGATCTTCGGCAACGGGGTGGGCTCCGGCCTGTTCGCCTCGCCGAACACCTCCGCGATCATGAGCGCGGCTCCGGCCAGGCACCGCGGCGCCGCGTCCGGCATGCGGTCCACGTTCCAGAACTCCGGGATGTCCCTGTCCATCGGCATCTTCTTCTCGCTGATGATCGCCGGGCTGGCCTCGTCGCTGCCGCGCACGCTGAGCAGCGGGCTGACCGCGCAGGGCGTGCCGGCCCCGGTGGCCAGCCAGGTCAGCCACCTGCCGCCGGTGAGCACGATGTTCGCCGCGCTGCTCGGCTACAACCCGGTGCGGAACCTGCTCGCGCCCTCCGGGGTGCTGTCCCGGCTGCCCGCGCACAACGCGGCGGTGCTCACCGGCAGGCAGTTCTTCCCGGACCTGATCGCGGCGCCTTTCCACCACGGCCTGGTCACGGTCTTCACCGCCGCCGCGGCCATGGCGGCCGCCGGTGCGGTGATATCGCTGCTGCGCGGCAAGCAGTTCTACTACGACGAAGGTCCTGCTGTCACCGCGCCGCCCGCAGTCAGGTCTGAACCCAGCATTAGCCAGAACGGCCAGGCCCCCGGGGCCAGGGACAGCGGTTCCCCCGAGCGGGCCGGCGGCTCGGCTGCGGGGTCGGCCCGCGCCAGCGGCAGATAGGATAGGTCCGTGCCCCGCTACGAGTACCGTTGCCGCGCCTGCGGTGACACGTTCGAACTGAACCGTCCCATGAGCGAGTCGTCGGCGCCGTGCACCTGCCCGCAGGGCCACGACGACACGGTGAAGCTGCTGTCGACGGTGGCAGTCGCGGGCATCGCCGCCCGCAGCGGCGACGCTTCCCGTGCGGTGCGGCGGCCCGGGGAGGTGGGTGGGGGCTGCTGCGGCGGCGCCTGCGGCTGCACCTAGGCCCGCTCGCCACGGCCGGGGTCCGGTTACCAGCTGAGCCGGGCCGCGGTGGCCCTGGCCCGCCGGGTCGTGCAGACCACGCCGAGCAGCAGCACCGCGTACCCGCAGCCGGCCAGGATCCACCAGCCCGCGTGGCTGGCGTGCAGGAATCCGGCCTGCATGGACCCGCGCATGGTGGCGGCCAGCACCGAGCCGACGATGGCCACGCCCAGCGACTGGCCGAGCTGCCGGCTGGAGGAATTCATGCCGGAGGCCATGCCCGCCTGTGTCTTCGGCACGCCGGACATGATCCCGTTGGTGATCGGGGAGCTCATCATCCCGGCTCCGACGCCGAACAGCGCGTAGCTGATGATCAGGTAGGAGTCATCGGCGCTGCCGGTGAGCCGGGACAGGGCCGCGCAGGACACGGTGAGCGCCGCGCCCGCGATGACCAGTGGGATGCGCGGCCCGCGCCTGGCGACCACCCGGCCGGCCAGCGGCGCGGTCATCGCCATGACCAGCGGCATCGGCAGGATCGCCAGGCCCGCCTGCAGCGCGGACAGCCCGCGCACGTCTTGCAGGTACAACGTGGACAAGAACAAGAAGCCGCCCAGCGCGGCGGTCGCGCAGACGGCTTCCAGGTTGGCGCCCGCGAACGGCACGCTGCGGAAGAACCTCAGGTCGATCATCGGCTCGGCGCGGCGCGGCTCGTAGGCCAGCAGCAGCGCGAGCGCCGCCGCGCTCGCCGCGAAGAAGCCGAAGATCTCCGGCGAGAACCAGCCGTGCGAGGGCCCCTCGATGATCGCGTAGGTCAGCGAGCCGAGCATGACGATGACCAGGAACTGGCCCACGGGGTCGGCGCGGCGCGGCCGGGGCGCTTTGGAGTCGGGCACGAACAGCGCGGTCAGCGAGATGGCAGCCAGGCCCACCGGGATGTTCGCCCAGAAGATGCCGCGCCAGCCGGCCGCGCCGACGAACACGCCGCCGACCAGCGGGCCCAGCGCCATGGACAGCCCGAACACGCCGTCCCAGACCCCGATCGCCCGCGCCCGCTGCGCCGGGCCGGTAAACGTGTTCGTGATGATGCCGAGCGCGGCCGGGTTCAGCATCGAGCCGCCGACCCCTTGCAGCACCCGGAACGCGATGAGCCAGCCCAGGCCCGGCGCGAGGCTGCACAGCCAGGAGCCGAGGGTGAACAGGGACAGGCCGACCTGGAAGATGGTCCTGCGTCCGATCCTGTCGGCGAGCGCGCCGGAAAACATCAGCAGCGCGGCAAGGGTGATCGTGTAGGCAGCCACCGTCCACTGCAGCCCGGAGACCCCGGCGTGCAGTTGCCTGCCGATGGCGGGCAGCCCGACGTTGACGATCGTGTTGTCCAGGCCGACCATGAACAGGCTCATGCAGCACACCCCGAGCAGCAGCGCGCGGCGCCCGTGCCCCGTGGCACCACGGGCACCGTCCGCGGCAGCACCGGGCGCGCCGCCGCGGGCCGCGCGCACGGCCGGAACCGGGTACGGCGGCCTGACGGCCGGATAGGCCGTGAGGGGATCGGGCCAGGACGGGGGAATGCGTTCAGGTAGCGGCGCGGATACCGTGCGTGACCTCACCCGGGTGCCCTGCGTAGGTGCCTGCATCGCCCGAATCCCTCGTGGAGGTACCCGCCGCCGGGGTACCGGCTGCTGATTACACGCCCGGCCCGGAGCCGCGCCTCGGGCCCGACCAGGTAACCGAGGAGTCCGGCGCGGTGCAGCCGGACGCCGGCAGCTCGAGTTCGGACACAAGGGCCATAACAGCTACGACGGTACACCGAAGCAGGCAGTAGTCAAGTGGTCACGATAAGCATTTCGGTGTCGTTTCCGCCCGCGCGGCCCGCGGCCGCCTCTACATTTGCTTGCTAAGCAAGCGCGAGCGTCTGGCTGAAGCACAGTGTTAGGACATCGACGCGCCAAAGGGGGGCAACCATGAGCCGCAGGCTGCTGCAGCTGGTCATCCCCGTGACCCCGGACCGCCGGATGTTCCGGATCCACGATCCGACCGTCGACCCGGACGCGCCGGGCGGGCCGCTGCCCCCGGTCGGCTCGCTGATCAGCACCAACCGCGAGCAGTTGTGGATCGGCAGCCTGCAGGAGGACATCCGCGTCCGCCTGGTGCTCGAGGAGTGGGACGGGGCGCCGCCGCCCTGCGGCGAGGCCTGGGACGAGGAGGCCAAGGGCGCCATCTACCTGCGCGGGCAGCTCAGCGTCGACATGGGCCTGGCAGGCACCGCCGTGCACGGGCTCCGGCTCGCCGGCGGGGTAGGCGACTACGCGGTGCGCGTCTACGCCAGCAACCGCGAGGAGGTGACCCGGCGCTACGGGCAGCTGTTCGGCCGGCACCGCGACCCGCTCGGCGATGAGTTCCAGCAGGAAAAGAGGGCCCTGGAGGGCCTCGAGCGCTACCTTGTGCAGCTGTGGCGGGAATCGTAACCGGGCCCCCCGGCTACGGCCGGCGTCCGCCGGTCGGCTAGGACCCGGTGGAAGCGGAGCGGCTGCCCGCCTTGGGGCTGGCTCCCTGTGTCGTGCCCTGAGTCGCGGTGGACCGCTTGGGCGAACCAGACCCGGCCCTGCTGCCGGAGCCGCCCCCGGCGCTGGACGACCGGGCTCCGGTTCCGGCCGCCGAGATGACGGCATGAGTCGGGGAGGCAACAGTGGTGGTGGTCACCGACGTGCGCACGACGTGGGTGCGGAACGGGATCATCGCGTAGACCATCAGCGAGACCATCGTGACGAGCAGGACCGTGAACAGCGAGCCGATGATGCGCGCCCGTGGCGAACGCAGCACGGTGGCCGGGCCAGGCCGCCGGAACGAGGTCAGGCAGGCGGCGAGCCCGGGATCCTCGGCCGCGAGCCGCCGCTCGATTTCAGCGAGCACGCGCTGCTCGTCCATCGACAGCGCCATACCGCCACCTCCGCCATGCGCAGTGGGTGAAGTACCCTCTCACTATCCCTCAGATGGGGGCCTTTATCCAATCGTTCCTGCTTCGTACCGAGCCTGTTTCCGCTTCGTGAGATCTCGCCGGGCCACCGCCGCTGCCATGGGATAGTGGAGACGAGCGGCGGTGTGTCGGAGTTGCCGTCATCGAATAGCCGTTCTATCCTAACGCATATGCGCTGGGACAACCTGCGGCTGGACGATCCGCCCGAGGCCGACGCTCCGGCGCTGTTCCCGGCCGATCGCCGGGAGGTGGCGGTCCCGCTCATCGAGCGCGGCGCGGTCAGCCGCACCTTCGACACCCCCGGCTTCCGCGGCATGACCTTCTACGAGGTCCAGGCCAGGTCCGTCGTCAACCGCGTCCCAGAGTCCTCAAGGATGCCGTTCCGCTGGACGATCAACCCCTATAGGGGATGCCAACATGCCTGCCGGTATTGCCTAGGTGGTCAGACACCGATCCTGATGGCCGACGGCCGGACCAAACCGCTGGCCGAGGTCTGCGTCGGCGACCAGATCTACGGGACGATACGGGATGGCTTCTACCACAGGTACGCGATCACCACGGTGCTGGCGCACTGGTCCACGGTCAAGCCCGCCTACCGGGTCACCCTGGA
>JAFAPY010000097.1 GCA_019246795.1 Streptosporangiaceae bacterium
GGACGTGGCCGAGAGACTCTACGCGGAGCCCGGCCGCCGTCGCGGCTTCATCGCTGGGAACTCGACGACAATGATGAAGTTGTACTCGGGGAGATGCCCTGACTGCGGTGGGATGAGGGTGTCGTTCGGCTGAGATGCCGGGCGCGAGCCCGATGATCTTGATGTGTGACGACCAGGAAAATGCGGCCCGGGCGTGCCCAGATTACGGGCCGGTCAGGGGCTATCCCAGTGACCGGCGATCTCGGACCGTGACGGGGTCTCGGCGATGATCCTCAGCCGGCTGGTACCGCCGCGCGCAGCGGCGCCAGGCGGAACTCGTAGTCGAAGGCGAGCTGGCCGCCGTGACGGTGCGGGTGCACGATCAACGAGTTCTTGACCGCGCTGGCGACGTCATCGTCGAGGTAGTCGCTGGAGTCCATGTACAGCTGGGTGATCAGCGGCTCGTGCTCGTCGGCTGACACGATCATGTGGATGTGCCCCGGGCGCCAGGGGTGCCAGCCGCAGGCCGCGAGCAGCCGGCCGACCGGGCCCTCGTGCGGGATCGTGAAGGCACCCGGCACGATCGTGCGCAGCGCGAACCGCCCCTGGGTATCGGTGGTCAGCTTGCCGCGCAGCAGGCCGGCCGGAAGGTCGGAGAACCCGGAGTAAAGCCCGTCGGCGTCCGCTTGCCAGACGTCGAGCACCGCGCCGTCCAGCGGCGTGCCGTCGGCGGACAGCACGCGACCGGTCATCAGGAGCTTGTCGCCTTTCTCGCCGGGCCGGTGCGGCAGCTCGTACGGCAGATCCAGGACGGGCGAGTCCGGAAGGTAGAACGGGCCTAGGATCGTCCCTTGCGAGCCGGCGCGGTCCTTGTGCGCCTGCTGCTCGACGGCGTGCTCGAAAAGCGCCAGGGCCAGCGGCCATTCACCGGCCTGGCCGACATCGATCAGCCACTGCTGAGCAACCTGGTACTCATCGTAGGTGAGGTCATAGTCAGCGATCAGCGTGTTGATGCGCCTGAACAGCTCGCCGATGACCTGTTCGCCGCGGTTGTTCATGGTGTTCTCCTGTTGGCGCAGGTGCGCGCCGGTGAAGGGGCAGCGGGGCGCTGCCCGGCGGCAGCTTGGAAGCTCATCGGGGGAGTAGCAGCGGGGGTGCCATCGCTGACGGGCCGTGCCAGGTGCCTCCTGCTGCCGTCTATCTCGTCTCGGCTGGGTCCGGCGCTTTGGGCGGCCAGTCCGGGGCGGGCGGCGAGCAGTGCCTCAAGCGCCGCGACGACGGCTGGGTCGCCGATGACCTGCCGGGGCAGCGAGACCATGTGGATCATCCGGCGCAGCGGGACGGCGACCGGGGCATCTGTCCTGGAGGCGGCGAAGACGGTGAGGCGGAGCCGTTCGGCCGGGTCGGGCGGCGGGCTGGGCTGGCCGTCCACGGCCGCTCGCAGTCGGCGGCTGAGGGAGGCATCGGCCTGTGCCTGCGGACCGTACCAGGTGCCGATGTTGGCGTCGGTCCACGCGTCGAATGCTGCAACGTAGCCGGCCGGGTCCGCGGCCCGCTCCACCGTAGCGGCGACGTGCTGGGCCTGCGCGAAGGCCAGCGACACGCCCCTGCCGGCGGTCGGGTTGGTGTGCAGCGCGGAATCGCCCACCAAGACCATGCCGGCCGCCACGGGGCCGTCGGCGTCAACGAGGCGGCGGTAGCGGTTTTCCAGCCGGCCCATGGCGCGCAGCCGGGTGATCGGCCGTCCGGTCCGGGCCCACGGGGCGATGGCGGGGACCGCGGCGTGGAAGCGGCCGAACCCGTCGTCGGTGCACAGCACGCGCCGTAGCGGGTCGCGATCGGTGATGGTGGCCAGCAGGGCGAACGTGCCGTTGTCCGCGGGGAACGCCATGGCGCGGGCCCAGCCGAACACCGCCATCACCGGCGTATCGAGTACGGGGTAGCCCGACCCGGGCCGCAGCCGGTAGTACCGGCTGATATACATCAGCCCGCAGTCCTGGCTGACGGTTACGGCCGGCCGGGCGCCATGGGCGCGCGCCAGGGCAGGCAGCGGCGAGCGGCGGCCGGCCGCGTCGACGACCAGGTCGCCCCGGACAGCGTCGCCGCTGCCGGTCACCACGCCGGTGATGACCGGGACCGGCCCGGGCCGGGCGATGAGGCCGACGACGGCCTGGCCGGCCCGGAGCGTCACGGTGGGCTCGGCCTGGACAGCCTGGCCGACGATCGTCTCGACCAGCGGCCGCCGGGCGCACAGCACCGCGTCGGCTGGCCCGTCGCCCAGATCGACCGGGATGCGCAGCGCGCCGCGCCGGACGAGCGTGCCCAGGACGTCCGGGGCCTCGTCCCGCAGGATCCGGACCGAACGGCCGAGGAAGTTGTGCGGCTGGCGGGCCTGGGGAACCCCCGGGCGCGGGCCACTGCCGGTCAGCTGCCCGTCAGGTTCCACCACG
>JAFAPY010000107.1 GCA_019246795.1 Streptosporangiaceae bacterium
GGTTCCTCGACGAGATCCCGGCCGGCCTCATCGAGTGGCGCCGCGACGAGGCGGCGGCGATCTCCGCGGTCATGCCCGCGCAGGAGCGGATGGCGCAGCGGCCCGGAGCCAGGTCACCGGGGAACCGCCCGGTGCCGTCGCTGTCGCTGGGGGACATGGTCACCCACGACACGTTCGGCCTGGGCACGGTGGTGTCCACCGACGGCTACGGCGACCAGGCGGAGGCGAAGATCGACTTCGGCGGCGAGTACGGGGTCAAGCACCTGGTACTGCGCTACGCCCCGCTGGAGAAGTTGTAGGGGCCGGCGCCGGGCGGCCCAGGCGGCCGCGCGGAACGGGGAGGCGCCGGATACTGGGCAGGCGGCAGCGGCCCCCGGTCGGCCCAGCCGTACCCGAGCTCGCCCGGGCGCTGCGCGCGGTGCGCCGCGCGCCGGTCGGCGCTGCGGCGCTGCAGCAGCCAGCGGAAGGCGACGAGCACGATCGCGAGCGCCGTGGCGGCCACCATGGCGAAGAACCCGTTGGCGGTCCACTGGGCCGCGGCGATGAGCCGCGCCGTCCGGGACGAGTCGGCGGGCCGGGCGGTCACCATCCCGGCGGCCAGGGCGGCCAGCAGGTAGCACAGCACCGGCGCCGGCCAGATCATCCAGCCGGCCGGGGGCCGCACGGCCAGCGCGGCGACGACAGTGCCGACCACGAGGACCAGGCCGAGCAGGGCTCCGGGTGCTTTCCCGGTGGCGATGGTGGCGCCGGCGCCGACCGCGGCGCTGCCGATGACGATGACGACCCCCAGGCCGCCCTGCAGCGACCCCCACCGGCGTCCGGACCGCCGCGGTTCCCGCTTGGCAGCGCCGTGCGGCCCCGGGGGGACCAGTCGTTCCGGACGGGCCCGCGCACCGTCTGGCCGCGCCGCACCAGGCGCCATCCCAGGCTGGGCCATCCCGGGCTGGACCTCGCCGGGGACCCCCATCCCGCCGGGGCTGCCCGGATTACCCGGATATATCCGGGAATCGCCCGGAATCCTCCGTGGCTCGCCTCGCGGCAGCCCGGCGTCGCGGCGCGGCCTGCCTCCAGGCCCGGCGCCGTAGGGCCCGCCCGGGCTTGCCTCACGCCACGTCGGATTGCTCATCTGTGCTTTGGATGTTAGTCCTTGCACGGTAATAACGGGAACGTGAAGTAGGCTTCGACCCGACGGCAACGGTTACTGCTTGAGCTGCCGAGGAATGATGCCATGGTTAGGCCAGGCTCGCCGGGCCCGCTGTGGGGCGTCGCCGGGAAAACCGGGTATGCCCTGAGCTGCATTGCCGCAGCGCTCGTCCTGGCGATCAGCGGCTTTTCCTATTTCGTGGTGCGCGACGTCAGCGAGATCGGCGGCTCCAACGCGATCGTCTCCGGGCCGTCCATCGGCGCGCAGAACATCCTGCTGATGGGCCTGGAAAGCCGCACCGATTACGACGGGAACATCTTGCCGGCCGACCTGCTGGCCGCGATGCACGCCTGCAGCGTGCAGGGCGTGGAGAACGAAGGCTGCGGCGGCCAGGCCACCAACACGCTCATCCTCATCCACATCTTCGCGGACGGGCGGAGGGCGGTCGGCTTCTCCATCCCGCGCGACGACTGGGTCACCTTCCCGCAAGCCTACGATGGCCAGACCCAGGGCAAGATCGACCAGGCCTACGGCGATGCCTACGCGCAGAGCCTGAGCCAGACCGCCAGCTCGGCGATGAGCCGCAACCAGCGCTACTTCCAGGCCAACGAGGCCGGGCAGGCGGCCGAGGTGGCGACCGTGGAAGCGCTCACCGGGGTGCACGTCGACCATTTCGCCGAGATGAACCTCGAGGGGTTCTACGAGCTGGCCAAGGTGCTGGGCGGCGTCGAGGTCTGCCTGCTCCACCCGGTCCGCTACGACCCCTACTCGGGCTTCTACGCCCACCAGGCCGGCTATGAGCACCTGTACGCCTCGATGGCGCTGGCGTTCGTCCGCCAGCGGCACGGCCTGCCCAACGGCGACTTCGACCGCACCAAGCGGCAGCAGGCGGTCATCGACTCGGTGATCCACCAGCTGCGGACCGGCGGCATGCTCAGCGACCTGCCCAAGCTCAACGACCTGCTGTCGGTGGCCAAGCAGTACGTGATCACCGATTCCGGCTGGAACCTGCTCCAGTTCATCCAACAGCTCCACGGCCTGTCCATCGGCAACATCACCTTCCGAACGCTGCCGGACGTGCAGTACATCTTTATCGACGGCCAGGACGCCAACCAGGTCGACCCCGCCCAGATCCAGCAGATCGTGCACGCGACCTTCTACCCGTCCCCGGGCTCGTCGGCCGCTCCGCGGCCCGGCAGCACCGGCACGGCGGGCCCGAGCAGGACCACGGTGGACGTGTACAACGGCGGAAACACCGCGGGGCTGGCCGCGCAGGTGTCCGCCGCCCTGGTCAAGCAGGGGTACAAGGCCGGGCAGGTCGCGAACGCCAGCAGCCCGCTGACCACCACCGAGGTGCTCTACGGCAGCGGCGCATCGGCCGGCGCCGCCACGATCGCGTCGTATTTCGGCGTCACTGCGCAACCCGGCGCCGGCACGGCCGCCGGGCACGTCGTGGTACTGCTCGGCGCCAACGCCGCCATGCCCGACATCTCGGCTTCCGGCACCGCCGCCTCCGCCTCGCCCAGCTCTGCGGCGGCCGCCCCCACCACCGGCCCGCAGGGCGGCGCGGTCATTGCCAGGAACGGCATTCCCTGCGTGAACTAGGCTGTTGACCGTGGCGAAGATCCGGGTGATCGTGGCGAAGGCCGGCCTGGACGGCCACGACCGCGGCGCGAAGGTGGTGGCCCGGGCGCTGCGTGACGCCGGGATCGAGGTCATCTACACCGGGCTGCACCAGACCCCGGAGCAGATCGTGGCCGCCGCGATCCAGGAGGACGTGGACGCGATCGGCCTGTCGATCCTGTCCGGCGCGCACATGACGCTGTTCCGCCGGGTGCTTGACCTGCTGCGCGAGCGGGACGCCGCCGACATCGTCGTGTTCGGCGGCGGCATCATCCCCGATGAGGACATCGGTGAGCTGGACCGGATGGGCGTAGCCAAGATCTTCACGCCGGGAGCGCCCACCACCGACATCGTCGCCTGGGTCCGCGCCAACCTCGGCCACGAGGTCGCCGAGCGCGCCTAGCGAGCCAGCAGCCCGGGCGAATCCGGGTTCCGGGGAGTTCCTGGCGCACTGGCCGGACAGGCGGTACCGATCTACGGATCTGTGATTGTTTTGCGGAATTTGCCCATCAGGTGCGGGCCGGCCAGTACGGGTTCGTAGCGGGGCTTTCCGCCCGGTTCCAGGCATGTCGGCAGGCAGGAGATCTCCGCAGACCAGCTGGCGTTGTGGAAGTAGGCCATGCTCTGCCTGCGCGCCGTCGCCGCTGACGGACCGGGCGGATCGACGACCCGGTGCAGGGTGGAACGCCACCGGTCGTTGGTCCAGCGGGCCATCAGGTCGCCGATGTTGATCACGAACGCTCCGGGAACCGGTTCCACCGCGGCCCATGTGCCGTGCAGGCCGAGCACCTCCAGGCCGCCCACCGCGTCTTGCCGCAGGATGGTCACCGCGCCGTAGTCGGTGTGGGCGCCGGCCCGCAGCTGTCCGGGCAGCGGGGCGGTGTCCCGGGCCGGGTAGTTGATGGCGCGCAGCGCGTGCGCGCCGTGGCCGGTCCTGTCGGCGAAGAACCCGGGCGGCAGCCCGAGCCCGCGCGCGAACAGCGACATCAGCCGGTTGCCGAGGCCGCGCATGGCGTCGTAGTACGCCGTCCACGCCGGCTGGAGTCCGGGCAGTGCAGCGGGCCACAGGCTCGGTGAGTAGGCCCAGGCCTCGTCCGGGTCGGCGAACCGGTGCGCTGGCCGGACCGGCGGACCGATGTTGAAGACCTCCTTGAGGTCCGGCGGCGCGGCGCCGGCCATCGACTGACTCAGCGACTCGCCCGCCAGCGGGATATACCCATACGGGTAATCCTCGGTGGGGCGGGCCACGCTCAGCTTGTCCTGCATCGGCAGGTCGAAGAACCTCCTCGCCATCGTCCAGGCAGGTTCGGTCACCTCGCCGGGGATGCCATGCCCGGTGATCTGGAAGAAGCCTGCTGTCCGGCAGATGCCATCCAGCTCGGCGCCTATCACGTCGGGGTCACCGCAGACATTGACGACGGGAACGAATGGCACAGCATCCCTCCTCCAGGCGCGTCCATCGCCGGTCAGGCTCTCGGCTCGAAGTAGCTCGGTGACCGCACAGCGTTACTGCCGCGCGGACGGCAGGCAATCTACGCTATGCGTCATGGAACATGAGTTGGCCGATCGCCTTGGCGGCGTATACCGGGATCTGCATGCTCATCCGGAGCTGTCGTTTGCCGAGCATCGCACCGCGGGGATCGCGGCGGGCTGGCTGAAGTACCTCGGCTTTGAGGTGATCGAGGGCATCGGGACGACCGGGGTCGCCGGGGTGCTCCGCCACGGCGACGGGCCGGTGGTGCTGCTGCGCGCGGACATGGACGCCTTGCCCGTCCGCGAGGCGACCGGGCTGGCCTATGCGAGCGGGGTCGATGGGGTGATGCATGCCTGCGGCCACGACATGCACGTCACCTGCCTGCTCGGCGCGGCCAGCCACCTGGCGGCGTCCCGTCAGGACTGGTCGGGAACCCTCGTCGCGGTGTTCCAGCCTGCCGAAGAGAAGGCCGAAGGCGCCGCGGCGATGGTCGCCGACCGGTTGTTTGACTGGGTGCCGCGCCCGGACGTCGTGCTCGGTCAGCACGTGGCGCCGATCCCGGCCGGGACGATCGGGCTGCGGGCCGGGCCGACGTTCGCCGCGGCCGATTCGCTGCGGATCACGCTGTATGGCGCGGGAGGCCACGGGTCCCGGCCGGAGGCAACCGTCGATCCGGTCGTGATGGCCGCGGCCACCGTGATGCGGCTGCAAGGCATCGTGGCCCGCGAGGTCTCCGCCACGGACATGGCGGTGGTCACCGTCGGCGCGCTGAGAGCCGGGACGAAGAACAACATCATCCCCGGCGAGGCAGAGCTGCTGCTCAACGTCCGGACCTATGACACCGCCGTGCGCACCAAGGTGCTCAAGGCCATCGAGCGCATCGTCCGCGCCGAGGCCCAGGCCTCGGGCGCGGCGCGGGAACCGCTGGTGGAGCCGACGGAGTCCGCGCCCGCCATGATCAACGACGCCGCCGCGGTCGGCCGTACCCGCGGCGCGCTGGCCGGCGTCGTCGGAGCCGAGCGGGTGATCGACCCCGGCCCGGTTACCGGCAGTGAGGACGTCGGCGTGCTCGCCACCGCCGCCGCGGCGCCGGTCGTCTTCTGGCTGCTCGGCGGCGCCGACCCGGCGGCGTTCGCCGGGGCGTCCGGGCCCCAGGACATCGCCCGCATCGCGGCCGGCCTGCCATCAAACCATTCCCCGCTGTACGCACCGGTCGAGGACCCTACGATCAGCATCGGCGCCGACGCCCTGTCGGCCGCCGCGCGGGAATGGCTGTGCGGACCTGCCGACACCCGAGCCATATCAGGGATGACAGGCGCGTAATAGCTCCAGATGCGGCCGCTCGTGGGCGGTGTGCTGGCGCCCCGACGCGTGCTCAGCAGTCAAACACCGACCAGCAGATGTCGTTCCGCCGCCGCTGGTCGTCAAGTACGAGCTCGCGAATCTCCTCCGGGAGCTGGTCACGCTGCCACTGGCACTCGGCTCGCCCTGCGGTCTCGCCGTCGCCTTCCGGCGCGGCAGCACGTGCGGCCTTGATCGCATAGGCGGCCGCACCGAGCTCGTGCGCGGCGACGTGTGCGACGGCCCCGGCCTGGCCGGCAGCGTACGCGGCATGCCGTGCTGCCCCGCGCAGGTCTCTGGCCGCGCCCATTGCATGGCCGCCCGCCGCGCGAGCCTGGGTCATCGTGACCTCGCCACGCGCCCAGGCGCGGGCATGCTCGATCGCCTGACGCGGCCGTGGGTCCTCAGGCCGAGCCGATTCGAAGAGGCCAAGGACGTGCTCCGCGCACGACGCCGCCCAAACAGCGAGGAGATGGTGGTCCGAATCAGTGAGGGTCCCGCCGCGGCGGATCGTCACCAAGCGAGGGTCCCGGACCTTCGGGAGGATCATGGTTGGCGCTCCTTCTGCTTGCATCCGCCCAACGCCCAAGGTCACGCGCGACCAGGCATGCCTCCAAGCAAAGCCTGCAAACCCGGATCACCGGCGGTCAATCCTGGGGCGTGATCGGCACGACGGCGGCGGCCTGGCCTGCAGGCGTCCGCACTCCGGCCGATTACACCGTCGAGCAGTGCCTGAACGATTGGCTGGAGACCCTGAACACGCAGGCAGAAGGCACCGTGATGAGCTACCGGGATCAAGGCCGGGCACCTGATCGAGCTGATTGGCGACGGCAAGCTCGCTGGCCTAAAGGTGAGGGACGTCCAATTCGCGCTTGGCAAGCTGGCCGAGCGCTTGTCGACCAGGAGCGTTAGGCTGGCCCGGATGATCCTGATCCAGGCCATCCGGAACGCGATGGTGAATGACCTGTGCTGCGGAATGTGGCGGATCCGGCAGCCGCGCTCGGCGGCATCCGCACTTTGATTGATTGAAGAGCCCAGGTATAAGCAGCGAAAGTACTGGAGACTGAGAGTGGACCTGTATGAGTATCAGGCGAAGGAACTGTTCGCCGAGTACGGCGTCCCGGTGCAGCCCGGCAAGGTCGCCCGCACCGCCGGACAAGCCCGGGAGATAGCCGCGGAGTTCGCCGCGGGCGGCCATCCGCTTGTCGTGGTGAAGGCGCAGGTGAAGACCGGCGGCCGCGGGAAG
>JAFAPY010000109.1 GCA_019246795.1 Streptosporangiaceae bacterium
CACTTCTACACCAAGGTCTACGACCACATCCTGCGCCCGCTGATGGCACCGGACCGGCCCAACGCACCATCGGAGCTCACGGCAGCGCTGGACACCCTCGACCAGCTCGCCGCCGCCCACATCACCAGCGCCCGCATCCCGACCGCAGCCTGACGCTCTGTCACAGCCAGCAACCCACGGCCAGGCCGCACTCCAGCCTGCCCGCCAGGCACCCCGCGCCATTACCCGCCGTCACACTCAGGACTAACGTCAAAGGCGTGGCACCGAAGGTGCCCTAGGCCCTTACAAGGCGGTTATTGCGGATCAATGTTTGAGCACGTATAGTTGTACTATTGGGAACGCGCTGGAAGAACAGTCGCGGGCCCGCACCTGAGGGATCAATGCATGCGAACGCTGAACCCTGATGCTCAGGCGGCAGCGCGCCATCGAAATCGCCCCAGGTAGCAAACCCCTCCGGTGGTGGCGGTACGACGTACCCCAGCACCTCGCACCAGAAACGAGCGACGCGCTCAGGTTCTGCGCAGTCGAAGGTGACTTGGATCTGCTTGACCGACGCCATCGGTCCACCATAGAGGCGGGGTCTTTGGTCGTCTCCACCGGGCTCGTCCCTGGCTAGCCGAGATCAACCTGCCAGTACCTCTGGGTGCCCGACGGTGGCGTCTACGAACCGGCCGTCAGCTGAGGGACGGCCGGCGGCAGATAGCGCCGAACGTGTTGTCGGTTAGCGCGGCCACCGCGGTGACATTCCCGTGGCTTGGTGACGTAGTGTCCCTCGGACAAGCTAGAACGCGCCGTCTAGCCACTGGGCACCGACCGCAGTCACATGCGGGCTGCCGTCCTGGTTGATGGTGGACAGCCAGGTCGTGCGGGAGTTCACCGCGTCCGGAGCTGGCGCCGACCCTGCATCGAGCTTCTCAGCAACTGCGGCCCAGTCCACCGGCGGCAGCCCATCCGCCTCACCCAGATTGGTGATCTCCATGAGGCATCCCTTCATTGTCCAGCGGACATCCTGGCTCACAGCGTCCGGTTGGGTCCCGGCACCTGAGGGGCGAAGGAACCTGGGGTGATTCAGCAGCCGTCGTAGGGACTCCAGTTGGACTGGCCTCCCGCAGTTAGGGCGTTGCTGAAGACCTGCTCCTGCTCGGCGACCGTGGCATGCCCGAAGTCGGCTGGGTTGCCGCCGTACGCGGCCCAGGTGGACACGCTGAACTGGTAGAGGCCGTAATGGCCGGTGCTGTTCATCACCTGGCTGTTGCCGCCGGACTCCCGGGAGATCACGCACGCGCCGAACGCGCCGCCCGGCCCGCTGGACGGGCTGATGTTGCTGTAGCCGCCCTCAGGCAGCGCGGCAGGCGGAGCTGCCCGGGAATCATACTGCGCGCCGGGATTATCGCCGGCCGCGTCATCGCTGTCCTGCTCCGGTGAACCTGAAGGGCTGGAACTGGGCTGGCCCGAGCCGGGATCACTGGTGTAGGGGCCGACGGCCGCGAGCGGGGAGGCGACGCTGGTGCAGCTGGCCTTGAGCTGGGTGCCGGGGTAGATCAGGTTCGGGTCGGTGATGGAGGGATTGGCCTGCCACAGCCCCATCCAGTCGCGCGCGGCGCCGCACAGCTGCCGCGCGATCCCGGACAGCGTATCGCCGGGCCGGATGACATAGACGTTGCTCCCCGCCGATGCCGCGCGGACGACGGGGGAGACGGTCCGGCGCGGCGTCGCACGGGAGCTGGCTGTCCTGGCCGCCGCCACGGCGGGCGCCGAACCATAGACCGGTCCCTGCAACTGGCCGGGCGGGGCGCCGAGCGAGACCAGCAGCGCGTTCATGGACGCGCCGTAAGCGGCGGACCGGGAGCCGGGGTCGCCGACGGGCGACTGCTGGCCGTAGCGCATGGCCATGGTGGTGCCCGCGGCGCCGTCCGCCCAGCCGATCTCGATCCCGTCACCGCCGCCGGTGGCGTGCCCGATCAGCTCACCCGCGGCCACGCGCTGACCGGCAACGACGGCGGGGGCGATGTCCTCGGCGTAGTAAACGTACTGACCGGAGTCCAGCTGGATCACGATGAAGACGCCGCCGGGCCAGCCGGAGTTGTAAACGCTGACAATAGTGCCGGAGCCGAGGGCGTACAGCGGCCCTGCGCCACCGAAGTCGACGCCCATGTCGATGCGCCCGGCCGTCAGTCCCGGGCCGATGGGGTCGCTAAACGACGTGGCGGACGTGGTGTAGTCATCGAGCTGGGCCTGACGCGCCGGCGCCGCAGCGCCTGCCTGCCCGGCCACGGTAGCGGCGGTAGGCCTCCGCACGGCGTGCGCCTGCGGCGCCGCGGCCACGAGCGCGCCGGCGATCGCCATCGCGGGAGCGGCCTTGCCGGCCTTCTCCGCGACCCTCTCTACTTGCGACGGGGTGACGTGCCGGCCGGTACGCCGGATCTTCCGCGGCCGGCGGTGCTTGTGAACGGAATCCACGCAACTCCCTAGCAGGGTCTCCGCGGCGAACTGCCGGTCACTGTGCGCGACCGATGTCGCTTTTCTTGCCTCGGCAAACTGTGCCGTTTGCGGCAGCATGGCAGTAACTGCCTTAGGTGCGCAGGTAAATCGAGATGTTTCTGTGATTCATCTGTGACATCTGAGCTCGTGGCGGCCGCCCCAGTTCGCGCAGGTACCCAGCTCACGCATCGAGGCGGTCCTGGCCGCCTGCGCCCGCTCAGCCGAGGCCAGCCAGGCGGCCGTCCACGCGGCCGGGCGGCTGGCCGAAGCGGCCGGCGCGCCGAGCCGCGTGCTGGCCGCCGGACCGGCGGCGCAAGCCGCACAGGCCGGAACCGGCGAACTAGGCGTAACGCTCACGCTAGCCGGGGCCGAGCCCGTGATGGCCCGGGCCGCGCGGGATGACCGGCCAGATGTCGATGACCAGATCCTCGCGGATCACATGGTAGGCGTCGTACCAGTTCACCGTGGTAGGGGAGTAGCCGGGCACGAGCGCGACCGAGTCGCCCACCCGGAGCGGTGAACCCCCGGGCGCGGCGAAGATGCCGTGCTCCTCGTCGAACCGGAACGGGGTGAGCTGGTGCCCCACGACTGTGACGTTATCCGGGGCGGCGATGGACTTGTTCCCGGCGTCCACGATCACCTTGTCGCTCTGCCGGCTGATGACGCTGGCCTGGACGGTCAGCGAGTGCTCGAAGCCCGGGACCATCTGGCCATGGTAGTTGTCCATGACCACGTAGCTGCCGGCCTGGATCTCGGTGATGCCGGGAAAGGCCGCGGTCCACTGCCAGGTGGCTATGCCGCCCGCCGACCGGATCCGGCACGGTATCCCGTCCGCCTCCACCCGGTCCGCGACGCCGGTGAAGAAAGTCATCGCGGCGTGCTGGCGTTCCCGGCGTAGCGTGTCGTCGAGGGTGAGCGAGCAGTGGCCTTCGTAGCCGGTGATGCCTTCGAAACGCAGCCCGGGCAGCTCGGTCACCTGCCGGGCCAGGACCACGGCGGCCTCGGCGGTGTCCACGCCGCAGCGGTCCATGCCCGTGTCCACCTCGACCAGTATCCTGAGTGCGGATCCGGCCCGGACGGCCGCGGCTGACAGCGCGGCGGCGTTGTCCGCCTCGTCCACCGCGACCAGGATCCGCCTGTCCGCCGCCAGGGCGGCCAGGATCCGGACCTTGTCCGGCTGTGACACGGTGTTGATCACGAAGATGTCGTCTAGGCCGGCGTCGGCCAGCACCACGGCCTCCCACACGGTGGCTGTCGACAGGCCGGCTACTCCGGCCTCGACCTGGCGCCGGGCGAGCTCGGGACTCTTGTGTGTCTTGTAGTGCGGCCGGATCATGGTCGGCCCGAGGCGGCCCAGCTCGCTCGCCATGTGGTCGATGTTGCGCTGCGCCGCGTCGATGTCGAGCACGAGCGC
>JAFAPY010000113.1 GCA_019246795.1 Streptosporangiaceae bacterium
GTCCTCCGGCCGCCGGGCTCACCCGGCTCGTTACCAGACCTGAACTCTCCAGGTCTGGGTGCCAGCGCGTGGCCTGTCCATGATCATGGCCAGTTTGCGCCACATAGTGTCCAAAACTGGCCACGATCATGAGGTTGCCAGTGCGCAGGACCCAGCTCCAATCTGTAAACGATCCTGATCGCCTATGAATTGGCGCGCGCCCGCACGCGACGGCAATTCGCGAAAATGTCAGTGCCCCGCGCTAGCGTTCGGGTATGCGAACGCCACAGGAACTTGATCGTCTGCGCGAACAGGCGGTCGCGCTGCGCCGCGAGGGCAAGTCCCGCCGCCAGATCAAGGAAATCCTCGGCTCGATGAGCAATTCCACGCTGGACAAAGCCCTCAAGGGCGAGCCGCCGCCTGAATGGACCGGCAGCCCGAAGGCCAAAGACGGCCTGCGCGCCAAGGCCCGCGGGCTGAGGGAGCAGGGCATGGACTACGAGGAGATCGCCGCGGCCCTCGGTGTAGCCAAGAGTTCGGTCTCGCTATGGGCGCGCGACCTGCCCACGCCAGACAGGCTGAGCTATGAAGAGTGCAGGAAGAGAGCGGCCGAAGGCACACGCCGCTACTGGGCGGCCGAGCGCCCGGCGCGCGAAGCCAGACGTGCTGCCGACCGCCAGGCAGCTGCCCGCCAGATAGGAGACCTGACCGACCGCGAACTCCTTATCGCAGGCACTATCGCCTATTGGTGCGAAGGCGCGAAAAGCAAACCCGGTCGACGCGACGAACGGGTGATGTTTATGAACAGCGACCCTGGGCTTATCCGATTCTTCTTGCGCTTTGTAGGCTCAGCCGGCATCCAATGGACCGACGTAGCCTTTCGTCTCTCCATCCACGAGAAGGCTGACGTAGAAGCGGCCCAGCGGTTCTGGATGAAAGTTACCGGTGCATCAGCCGACCAGTTCCGGATCCCAACGCTGAAACGCCACAACCCGAAAACGGTACGGAAGAACGTGGGCGAGGGTTACCACGGCTGTCTCCGCATAGACATCAGGCGCGGCAGCGACCTTTACCACAAGATAGAAGGCTGGGCCGAGGGGGCCATGACCGCCGCCGTGAAGCCAGATCGGCGATTCTGCCGGTAAACGCAGCTCCCGGGGGAGGATTCGAACCTCCGTTCAGAATTCCAAAGACTCTTGTCCTGCCAGACTAGACGACCCGGGATTGCCGACTCTCAGTCTACTGGAGCCTGCCTGCGGCAGCGTGTCCGTCTTGGCTCTGCAGCATTACTCGCGATCCTGGCCGCTACCGGATTCCCGTGCCTGGATAAGCGGTGACGGCTTCTGGGCAGGTCAGTCCGGCGGCGATCGAAGGAGCCGCCAGGGCCATGACTCCGGCGCGGGTGCCGAGGTCGGCACTGGTCCGCATGGAAGCGGCGGTGGCGGGTAGGCGGCGAGAAACTCACTATTAGGCCTTGCCGAACCTACGGTCACGTAGGCTACGGTTACGTAAGCGTACAACATCCGACGGCCACGTCCGCATGCAGAGGAGCACGATGACCACTTCTCCCGACATCATCAACGCGGCCGAGGCCGCGACCGCGCCGGCGCCGCCGCCCGCTGCCGTGACCGGCGGCGCGATGGTGCAGGCAACGCCTTCGACGGGGGAAGTCGGCGACATCAGACCACAGCCGGCGCGGCCCGACCTTGACGACGAGCCGAACTCGGTGTTCCAGCGGTTCCTGGTCGGCCTGTTCGTCGCCGTCCCGCTGGTGGCGCTGGTGGCCGCGGTACCGCTGCTGTGGGGGTGGGGACTGGGCTGGCACGACGTGGTCCTCGCGCTGGTCTTCTACTGGGTGTCCGGGCTCGGCGTGACCGTGGGCTACCACCGCTACTTCACCCACCTGTCGTTCAAGGCCAAGTCCGGGCTGCGGGTGGCGCTGGCGGTCGCCGGCAGCCTGGCCATCGAGGGGCCGGTCATCACGTGGGTGTCTGACCACCGCCGCCACCACAAGTACAGCGACAGGGAAGGCGACCCGCATTCGCCGTGGCGGTACGGGGACGACTGGAAGGCGCTGTCCAAGGGCCTGGCGTACGCGCACATCGGGTGGCTGTTCGACCCCAACAAGACCTCGCAGCAGAAGTTCTCCCCTGACCTGCTCGCCGACAGGCGGATCCGGGCCGTCGACGGCTGCTTCACCTGGCTCGTCGTCGTCTCGCTGCTGCTGCCGGCGCTGATCGGCGGGCTGTGGGGCATGTCCTGGCACGGCGCGCTGACCGCGTTCTTCTGGGCCAGCCTGGTGCGGATCGCGCTGCTGCACCACGTCACCTGGTCGATCAACTCCATCTGCCACACCTTCGGCAGCAGGGAGTTCGAGGCGCGGGACAAGTCACGCAACGTCGCGTGGCTGGCCATCGCGTCCTTCGGCGAATCGTGGCACAACCTGCACCATGCCGACCCCACCTGCGCGCGGCACGGGGCGCTGAAGGGCCAGCTGGACCCCAGCGCGCGGGTTATCTGGGCGCTGGAGAAGCTGGGCTGGGCCTACGACGTGCGCTGGCCCGACGAGGACCGGCTGGCCGCCAAGCGCCCGGCCACCGCGACGCGGAAGCTCGGCTCGATGACCCGGCGGCGCCGCGCCGCGGGCCAGGCCCGGAGAATCCGTGGCATGGCGCCCGCGGAGCCGCGATGATGAACAGGTGAGCACCCAGCCGCAAAGACCCGGCCGCAGGAGGATGACCGGAAAGGAACGGCGAGAGCAGCTGCTGGACATCGGGCGGCGGCTGTTCGCCGAGCGAGGCTTCGAGGGAACCTCGATCGAGGAGATCGCGGCCCAGGCCGACGTGTCCAAGCCCGTGGTGTATGAGCACTTCGGCGGCAAGGAAGGGCTTTACGCGGTCGTGGTCGACCGGGAGGTGGAGCGCCTGCTGGCGATGGCGACGGCGCTGCTTGATGGCGACCACACCAGGGACAAGTTCGAGGCCGGGGCGGTGACCCTGCTCAGGTACATCGAGGAGAACGCCGACGGATTCCGCATCCTGGTCCGCGACTCCAGCCCCGGCTCCAGTACCGGGACCTACGGCACGCTGCTGTCCGATATCGCCGGACAGGTGGAGTACATCCTCGCCGACTTCCTCAGCTCACGCGGCCATGACCCCAAGCTGGCTCCGCTGTACGCCCAGATGCTCGTCGGCATGGTGGCCTTCACCGGGCAGTGGTGGCTGGACGCGCGCAAGCCCAAGGTGGAGGAGGTCGCCGCCGCCCTGATCGACCTTGCCTGGAACGGCCTGTCCCGCCTGGACGGCAACGGCCGGGACTCAGCCCGCGGGTAAGGCCGGGGACGCGCCGGGGGCCAGCATTACCGTGCCCGCGCCGGCCGGAGCCCATGGCAGCCCCGCGGCGGCCCAGGCGCGGAACCCGCCGACCAGGTCGGTGGCGCGGTGCAGGCCTAGGTCATGCAGCGCCGCCGCCGCCAGGCTGGAGGTGTAGCCCTCCGCACAGAAGAGGATGACCCGGTGATCGTAGCCGGTGACCCAGGGCAGCCTGGCCGCGCAGCAGGGATCCAGGCGCCATTCCAGGTGGTTGCGTTCCACGACGGTCGAACCCGGTATCTCGCCGCGGGCCCCTCGCGCCGTGGCGGGCCGGATGTCGATGAGCATCGCGCCGGCGGAGACTTCGCCGAACGCCTGATGCGGCGTCAGCCGGAGCAGCCTGGCGCGCGCTGCCGCCAGGATCTCGTCGACGGTGCGGGTACCAGGCGGCCTTGTCGTCACCACGCGACGGCGGCCTCGGTGCGCAGGGCCGCCATGCCTGCCGGGGTGAGCTCGTAGCGCGTCATCCGCGCCAGCGGCGGCGAGTACGCGTGCACGCTCACCGCCACGGCCGAGGCCGAGGCGTTGCGCACGTCGTGAATGTAGTGCGGGCCAAACGCCCGGGACGCCCCCGCCCGCACCGGCTTGGCAAACACGTGCTCCGGGGCGGCGGCCCCGGCCACCCGGCATTCCATCAGCGTCCCCCAGACCACGGCGAACGCGCCGGCAGACCCGCCGTGGTCGTGGAAGCCGGTCGCCTGGCCGGGCAGCCAGCTGATGATCCACACCTCGTGAGTGTCGTCGAGGTGTATCCGCTCATACCAGCGTCCCGCGGCGTTGAGCCTGACCCGGCCCAGCCAGTCCCCGGGACCGGCGCCCAGGCGCCGTACCACGTCGGCCAGCTGGCGCGCCCCCAGGAACCCGCCCGGCCGCGGGCCGGAAGGTGATACGGGCCGGATCGCCATCGTCATTGTCGTTTCTCCCCTCACTGGTCATTTCAACCTGGCCGGCTAGCTGCGGGCCGGCGCGCGCATGAACCCAAGGGCCGGCCAGGGCTGCCGGGACCAGGTGCGGCGGGATGGGGCTGACGGCACAGGAACGCCACGGCCCATGCCGTGATCCTGCCAGCATTTCCCTATTTAATCAATTGGAAAACTTAGATTTCCCGGTGCGCCACGGCGAACACGCGGCGGAACGGGAACACGGTGCCGAACGGCCTGGCCGGGTAGGCCGCGCGAACCCGCTCGCCGTACTCCGCGAGGAAGTCCGCCCTGCTCCGCGCCGAGCGCCGCCAGCACCGGGCGCAGCCCGGTGCCCTTGTACCACTCCAGCACCGGATTCTCCCCCTGCAGGATGTGCAGGTAGGTGGTTTCCCAGGCGTCGACCTCGCAGCCGGCCCCGGTCAGCAGCTCCGCATAGTCGGCGGGGTCGCCTGCCTGCCGGTTCAGCTGCACGTCCCGCAGCAGCGGGCGCCAGCGGGCCGAGGCCACCATGTCCCGCAGGATCGCGTGCGCCGGCTGGTCGAAGTTGCCGGGCACCTGGAACGCCAGCCAGCCGTCGCCCTGCAGCCAGGACGCCCAGCGCAGCAGCAGCTCGCGATGGCCGGGCACCCACTGCAGCACCGCGTTGCAGACGATCACGTCAGGGACGCCCTGCGGTTCCCAGCGCCGGATGTCGTCCAGCACGAAGGACAGCCCGGGAGCGCGGCTGGTCACCGCCGGGGCGGAGCCGGAGGCAAGCGGCGCGGCCGCGGAAACCAGCCGCCGCGCGGCCTCGATCATCTGCGCCGAGCTGTCCACGCCGCACACCGCTGCCGCCGGCCAGCGCTCCGCGAGCAGGGCGGTCAGGTTGCCCGGCCCGCAGCCCATGTCGACCACGAAAGCGGGCAGCTCGGCCCCGACCCTGGCGAGCAGGTCGAGGAACGGCC
>JAFAPY010000119.1 GCA_019246795.1 Streptosporangiaceae bacterium
GGCTGCGGTTGCCCTGCGGTTACAGACGGCCTTGACGGGTTCTGACTGGTCTCGGACAATTCCGCAGCGGGAGCAGGGACGCCCCCGCTCGGCGCCGATGAACTGCCGTATTTCATGCGGTCCGGTTCGATCTTTTCGCGCCAGCCGACCGGCGTTGGGCCCGTCCGGCGCGGAGCCCCAGCGGCGTGCCGGACGAGGCCGCCGTGTCGGCGGCGCGAGCGGCCCGGCGGGCCGCCTTGAAACCGTACAGAAAGTTCTCACACGTGAGGCTAGGCAGAGGCTAGACAGAGGCTAGACAGCGGCGGGGCAACCTAGGCAAGCGGGGCAATCTGGGATCAGCGAGGCTAGACAGCGGTCTGCCAGCGACCAGCGCGTGAGGCTAGACAGGCACGCGGCAGGCATGCGGCAGGCGTATCGCATCCGTGTCGCACTCTGCTCGAGCATGCGGCACCTGAGGCTAGACAACGCCAACCGCCGCGCGATGGGGATGGCCTGGGCATAGCCTGGCCAAGGGTTGTTACAAGGTCGGGGTGAGGAGAATCCGAAAGGGTTGACTACCACGCAGATCCGGGTTGACAGTTGTAGCCCGCCAGTAGGCGCCGTACCCTGGTGCCGGGTGGGGATCGAGCGGCTGTTGGGAATGCCAGCGCCCGGCGTTCCGGGGTCCGCGCATCCGGCCGCCCGGAGGCCCAAGATGAATGGTCTGCGGTGTTTCCGGTGGGTCGCGTTGGCGGCTGCTGTCGTGGTGGTCCTGGCCGCTTGCACCAGCTCCGGTTCGTCTCGGGCGCCCACCCGCCCCCGGGCCACCGCAACCGCATCGGTGCCCGCCGATGAGCAGGCGGCCAACGGCCCGCTGGTGGGGAATCCCAGCTTGATCCCCGGCGAGCAGTCCTGCGCCGCGGCCGAGGCCAACCCGCCGTGGTATCGGACCATCGCCGCCTTCGAGGTGCACGACTCCAACCGCACCCACCTGTATGACTGCGCGTACTTCACCGGCTTGATGTCGGGCAGCAACCAGGTCTTCGCCTACAGCTCGCCGCAGGACTACATCACTCCGTACAACATCGTCGACAAAGGCCCGAACGAGCTGTTCATCTACGGCGGCGGCTACGGCGACAACCCGGACGCGTCCGGGTCCTTCGTCGCCCGGGTGGAACCGGGCACCTTTAACCAGGTGTGGCGGCGGGTCCTGATCAACACCAACGCCACCGGCGAATGGGACTACCCCGGCGTCCTCAACGTGCTGGCCGACGGAAGCCTGGTCCTCATCTACGGCTACCACATCGCCAAGCTGGACCCGGCGACCGGCGACATCCTCGCCCAGACGACGCTGCCCACCGGTTCCTCGGCGCCAGGCGACACCTCCTACAACGGGTACGACGCGCTCCCGGACGGGACGATCATCGCCAAGACGGTGAACCGGGAGAAGGGATGCACCGAGCAGGGCTTCTCGGCGTTCCTGAACTGCCCCCACCCGACCCAGGTGCCTCCGTCGGTGATGGTCGCCATCAACCCCAAGACGCTGAAGGTGATCGCCCAGATCACCCTGCCGGAGATGATCGGCGGCCGCATCACCACGACCGTCTATAACGGCAAAGACGAGATCTACCTGCCCGGCGCGACCAAGCTGTACCGCTATACCTACCACGATGGCTCCTTCGCCCTGGACAGCTCCTGGGGTCCGATCCCGTACCTGAAAAGCGGACAGACCCCGGGATCGGCGATGGCAGTCATGGGTAACTACGTCGTGGCCATGACCAACGGCCAGCCGACCTCCACGCCCATGAGTGTCATCGCCGTCTCCCAGGCCGACGCCAAGCAGATAGCGAACCTTCAGCCGTTCGCCAGCAGCGGCGCCAAGAACAGCCTCATCCCGTCGATGGTGTCGGTGGACCCGCAGAACAACCGCATCTACGTGATGGATGCCGGGGCCGGGAAACTGGCCGGGGTCAACCTGCAGAACGGCAAGCTCTCTGTGGCCTGGACCCAGGACCAGACCACCTTGAGTTTCACCACCCTCATCGGCCCGAAGAGCCAGCGGGTGCTGATCGGAACCAACATCCCGGTCAAGACCTTCAAGGGACTGAAGAGCTACACCACCGAGCAAGTCAT
>JAFAPY010000206.1 GCA_019246795.1 Streptosporangiaceae bacterium
GCGCATGCCGATGAACTTGGCGTCGATGTCGATCTGGACGGCGCGGGCCTGGTCGAACTTGGGCAGGAACTGCGTGTACGGGAAGCTCGAGCCCACGGTCAGCAGGGTGTCGCAGTTCATCATCATCTCGTAGCTCGGCCGGGTGCCCAGCAGCCCGATCGACCCGGTCACATAGGGCAGCTCATCGGACAGCACGTCCTTGCCGAGCAGCGGCTTGGCCACCCCGGCGCCGAGCAGCTCGGCCACCTCCTCAAGCTCGCGGCGCGCACCGCGGGCGCCCTGCCCGGCCAGGATGGCCACCTTGGCGCCGGCGTTGAGGATCTCCGCGGCTCTGGCCACCGCCTGGTCGTCTGGGGAGATGACCGGCCAGTCGATGCCGAGGGAGGAGGGCACCATCTTGAACTCATGGGCCGGGGCGGAGTACTCAAGCTCCTGGACGTCGGCGGGGATGATCACGGCGGTGGGCGCGCGCTCGGCCATGGCGGTGCGGATGGCCCGGTCCAGGACGTTGGGCAGCTGCTCGGGGACCGTGACCATCTGCACGTACTCGCTGGCCACGTCCTTGAACAGCGAGAGCAGGTCGACTTCTTGCTGGTAAGAGCCGCCCATGGCGCTGCGGTTGGTCTGGCCGACGATCGCGACCACGGGCACGTGGTCCAGCTTGGCGTCGTACAGGCCGTTCAGCAGGTGGATGGCGCCCGGGCCGGATGTCGCCATGCACACGCCGAAGTGGCCGGTGAACTTCGCGTATCCGACGGCCTCGAAAGCGGCCATCTCCTCGTGCCGCGCCTGAATGAACAGGGGCTGGTTCTCGGCCCTGCCCCAGGCGGCGAGGATGCCGTTGATCCCGTCGCCGGCGTAGGCGAAGACGTGCTGCACGCCCCATGCGCGCAGCCGCTCGAGCAGGTAGTCAGCAACTGTGGGTGCCATGTCCGTCCCTTAGGTAGGCCCGATGATCTGTCACGAGGCGCCGCCGGAGGCGCCGGCGATGAGATGGCCGGCTGCGCGGGCAGCCACGGCCATGATGGTCAGGGCAGGGTTGGCGCTGCCCTGGGTGGGAAGCACGCTGCCGTCGGTGATGTAGAGGTTGGGTACCGCGAAACTCCGGCAATTCCTGTCGACAACACCGTTCTGCTCGTCTTTGGCCATCCGGGCGCCGCCGACGAGGTGGGCGTAGCGCTGGATGGTGATGACCTCGTCCGCGCCCGCCGCGTGCAGGATGTCCTCCATGACATCCTGCGCCGCCCGGACCAGAGCCCGGTCGTTGTCGCACTGGGAGTAGGAGAAGCGGGCCACCGGCAGGCCATGGGAGTCCTTCTCCTCGGCGAGGGTCACCCGGTTCTCCGGCAGCGGCAGGAATTCGCACAGCGCGCCCAGGCAGGACCAGTGCACGTAGTCGCTCATGTACTCGCGCAGGGCGCGCCCCCAGTGTCCCTGGGCCGCGACATGCTCGGCCCAGGTGATCGGCAGCGGCGAGACGGTCTGGATCGAGAACCCGCGCTTGTAGCCCTTGGCGGGGTCGGTCTCGTAGAACTCCTCGGTGCTTACCTCGGGCGGAGGCGCCTTGTACATCCGCACTTCGGCGTCGAAGCGGCCCGCGGTCTGCGGCGCCCCCTGCACCATGAGGTAGCGGCCCACCTGGTCGAACTCATTGCACAGCCCGGCGGGGAAGCGCCTGGACGCCGAGTTGAGCAGCAGCCGGGGCGTCTCGATCGAGTACCCGGCCACGGCGACCATCCTGGCCCGCTGGAAGCGCTCCCGGCCACCGCGGATGTAGTGCACCCCGGTCGCCCGGCCGGTGCGCTCGTCGATAGCCACCCGGGTCACCATGGAGTCGGCACGTACTTCCGCGCCGTGGGCCAGGGCGTCGGGGACATGCGTGATCAGCGGCGAGGCCTTGGCGTTGACCTTGCAGCCCTGCAGGCAGAACCCGCGGTAGATGCAATGCGGCCGGTTCCCGAACCGGCCGTTGGTGATCGCCACCGGCCCTACCTTCGCGGTGATCCCGAGCTTGGTCGCGCCGCGCAGGAAGATCTCGCCGTTCCCGCCTACCGGATGCGGCCGGTGCGGGTAACGGTGCGGGTCCCCCCACGGCCAGCGCTCGCCGGCCACCGGCAGCTCCTGCTCGATCTGCTCATAGTACGGGCGCAGCTCCAGGTAGCTCACCGGCCAGTCCGCTCCCACCCCGTCAGACGTCCGGGTGGAGAAGTCGCTGGGGTGAAAGCGCGGCGTGTAGCCGGCATAGTGCACCATGGAGCCGCCGACGCCGCGCCCGGAGTTGTTCGAGCCCAGCGGCACCGGGTCCGCGCCCGCGATCACCCGCGGGTCGGTCCAGTACAGGTGATGCGAACCGGCCTCATCGCTGACCCAGTCGGTGTCCGGGTCCCAGAACGGGCCGGCGTCGAGCGCGGCGACCTTCCAGCCCGCCCGGGCCAGCCGCTGCATCAGGACCGAGCCGCCTGCGCCGCAGCCGATGATGACGAGGTCGATCTCGTCCTCATCGGCGAACGTACGCATGTCGTGACGGAGACGGTGGTTGGTCCGTGTGCCGTCGTTGGGCAGCAGCCAGGCCGACTCGTTGCGGGCGCGGACGCGGCGCTCCTGGCCGGGCATCAGTCTCCCTTCCTGACCGGGTCGATGGCGGGCCGCACGTCCCGGACCTCGTACGGTTCGAGCTTGTCCACGCCGATGTTTTTGTAGCCGCGCGGGTAGGCCGGCCCCGGGAAGCCGATCTCGGCCCAGGCCGAGGGGTGAGAGTAGAAGGCCGTGCAGGCATACCTGGTCCACAGGCTCCAGACGTGCTTGCCCGGCAGCCCGTGCCAGGTACCGCCGGAGGCCTGGTCCTGCACCGCCTGGACCAGGTCCGCCCGATCAGCCGGCGGGGCCTCGGCGAACGTGGTGCCGCAGCGTCTGGCGGCGTCGGCGTCAAGGAACGAGAGCGTGTCCCGCCATGCCTGGCCGTCTTCCGGCATGTCGGCGTACCGCCAGCCGTCGGTCTCGCCCGCCGCCAGCCGGGCGTCGATCATCTGCAGCAGCGGCACCTTGGGGTCGTCGTGCTGGTCGAGGAGCAGGTCCAGCAGGGCCGCAGCGCAGGCTTCCTCGGTGGCGGTGAAGAACTTGATGGCCGGGGGCGCCCCGGTCCTCGACGTCACCAGGTCCGCGGTCACCTGGTCCCAGTGCGGGACCTGGCTCAGTATGCCGAAACCGGGGAACCGGTCGTCCACCCCCGATGACGCGCCGCTTCCCGCCCGACGATGGCCGGTTGCCCCGGGACGGCCAGTCACTTTTCCCGCCGCAGGACGGCCGCGAGCAGTCCCATCCCACCCACGACGGTCACCAGCAGCGGGGCCAGCAGCGGCGGCCCCATCTCAATGTTGTACCGGGCATTCTTCCAGCCGCCGGGCTTCTGGGCGATACCGCGCACGTGCAGGTAGGTGCCCTGCAGACCGTTCGCGACGATGGCGGCTGAGGCAACGGGCAGCGCCGTCTTAGCCATCCGGCGGCTAATCACTCCGGCGACGCCAGCCGCAGCACCCGCCGGCCCCAAGGCCACCGGTATCCACATCATCTTGTTCCCGAAGCTGGCGCTGTCGTGCTCAAAATAGATCTCCGCTGCTGTCACCAGCGCCCCCACTGCCGTCAGGGCCGACAGGCTGCGCTCGAAATGCCCGGTTTGCACATTGCGCACCATCCAGTCGATGCCGTGCTCGGTTCCGGCGACCGCTCCGTGACGCGCGCGGCGAACTGTCATCTGCTCTCCTCCAGGTTCCCGGCAGAGGCACAGGGCTCCGTAGCACGGTTTCTCCCCTTGCTCCCGGAGCCCGCCCCGGCACTACCCCCAACGGCCACGCCTAACCTGCCCTGCAGCACTCCATGCCCAGCGGCCCGAAGCACCCGCTTCGACCCGCCATACGCAAATCACCTGATATGTGCGTTATCGGACAAGATTGTCACGACCTCCGGCGGACACATATCGGCGGGTACGCGATCGGTTATCACCGAGGCGCTCGCGTCGTTGGCAGCCCGGCGACGTCGGCTCTCGGCTCACCATGCGGGACGACGCCGCGCAGGATGCGGGGAGAAGGAACAGCGGGCAGGCCCAGGCCTGCCATCCGCGCAGTGCGCAAAACCGCCGTTAGGCGTCGTGGCCGTGGGACGATACCGGGGTGGTCAAGGTGCCTGGGACTGTCGCTCAGGCAGCAGCGGCGTTCGGGCTGGACATCTCGGTCTTGCGGCCCTTGGGCGGCGCTTCGGGTTCCAGCTGGGATGCTGGAAGCCGGGTGCTCCGGGTCGGGCACCGCGCCCGGATGGATACCGAACTGGCCGCCGCCACGGCTGCCGGCGGGATGCTGCCTGTGCCCCGTGTCCTGGGCCGGGCGGAGGTCGACGGCACCAGCGCCGTCCTGCTGGAAAGACTGCCGGGCCAGCCTGCGGCTGACCTGGCGCGCCAGCGGCCATCACTGGCCCGCGCGGCCGGCTGGGCGTGCGGCGGCGTCTATGCCCTGCTGGCACGGGTCTCCCGGCCCGCTGGGGTCCCGCCGGTGCGCAACGCACCATCTGGCCTGATCGGCAGCGACCGGGCATGCGTGCTGCACCTGGACCTGCACCCGTTCAATGTCCTGGTCGGCGGGAACGCCGAGCTGACCGGCGTCCTTGACTGGGCTAACGCCGCTGCTGGCCCCCCGGTCTTGGACCGCGCCCGGTCCTGGGCGATCCTGACTCTCGACCCGGCTGTTCGTGCCCGGCGAGATCAGCCCGGCTGGCGGGCGCTTGCCGATGCGTGGGCCGAGGCCGCGGCCCTGCGTGATATGCCTGCCATGGCTCGCGCATGGGCGTGCCAGTTCATGCTCACCGACCTGGCCCGCCGCTACCCGCGCAGCGATCTGCGGCACGTCAGCGAGGCACTCGCCCGGGCCGAGGCCGATACCGCCGCAGGATGATCCCGCCCGGTGCGCATCTGAGCGCTCGTTGATACGACGGAGCGCCTTGCACAAGTTTCCATGGCACAGGCGCTCATGCGTGCATGACCGGGTCGAGCCTTGGCTCATGAGTGACCTGCCCGGTTTCAGCCGCGATGGTGTTGCCATGGTCCTTGCCTTGAGGCTTGCCTGGCTTATGCCCTGGTCTTGCCCGCTTCCTTCGGGGAAATCTGACCCGGGCCTCAAGCATCGTCAGGTCCGGCAGATCCTGGACAGCCTGGGATAGCTCGCCGTGGGTGGTAGCAGTCAGCGTGGCATCAAGTCGCACGCTCAGTTCTTCGAGTGTCAGGCTGCCTTGCGCGAAGTGCTCGCCCAGGGACGCGGCAGCCGCGTCCCTGTCAGCATCGCCAACGCGCACGTCCGGTGCTGGCACCTGGTGAGCTTGTCTGGCGACCTGCGGCAGGTGCCGCAGCATGACGATGTAGCGATCCAGCGCGGCCCGGCCCTGGCAGGTGAGGACGACGGTGGCCTGCGCTGTGTCGCCGCCTGTCATGTCAGTCCGCACGTATCCGGCGTGGCCCAGCTCGCGCAGGCAGATGATCGGGCTGCCGTGGGGCAGCCCGATCATGTCCTGCAGCCGGGTGACGGTCAGCGCGTCGCCGCCGGGCAGTGCCGCCAGGGTCGCGACGACGCGCAACCGCTGCGGGTGGTGGATCAGCGGGTCTGGTGCGCTGGTGCTCATGGTCGGCCGTGCCTGTTTACAGGCCGCCGAGCAGGTCGCGCAGCGCCTGGGTGTAGGCACCGAGCGCCTTGCGGCCGTGGCCGGTCAGAGCGACCGTGGTGATGGACACGGTCCCGTTGCTGGTCTTCGTGCTGCTGATGTAATCAGCTTCTTCGAGCTTGCGCAGGTGGATGATCAGGTTGCCGGGGGTGAGCCCGATCGTGTCCTGCAACCGGGTGAAGGACAGCGTGTCACCGTCGCGCAGTGCCGCCAGCGTCGCGACGATCTTCAGCCGGGTGGGGACGTGGATCAGCGGGTCAAGCGCGTCGTCAGTCATGGCACGCCGTCATGCGCGCTGCCGCCACGCGATGGCGGCGGCCCTTCCCAGCAGCACGGCACACAGGCCCACGCCGGCGACCGCCCACGCCCCGGCCGGCCCGGCGAACAAGCCCGCGACGCCGACCAAGACGACCGCGAGCCCGGTCACGCAGTTGAGCCAGTCTGCCCGTACCGCCATGACGGCCGCCCAGGCCAGGCCGGGGATTATCAGCACCGTGGTGGGGTACAGGCTGAAGCTCACCCCGACGGCAGCCAGCGCCACCATGACCACCACCGCGGCTACCCATGCCGCCACTGTGACGATGATCTCGGCCGGGCGCAGCCGGGATACCCCGCGCACCCCGGCCATCGCGCGCACCCCGGCCATCGCGCGCTGGCGGACAGCGACTGTTGCGGCGAAGTTGACCACGATGAACGCGACCAGGACGGGGATGTCCGCGGCAGTCGGGCCCCGGTATGGGTGCTGCCCGCGCACTGAGAGCCAGATCGCGCCGAGGGCGGCCAGGACCATGACAGCCCTGGCCGCCAGCAGCCATGGCGGGGTGGGCTGAAACTGGCGGCGTGCCTGCTGTGTGGTCTGGTCCAGCAGGGCAGCGGCCTGCTGGGGGTCGAAGGTGCCGCCGTTGCCGGCGGCCGTGGCGTCGGTTGTGTGATTCATGGTGTCTCCCTCATCGGCTTTATGCCATAAAGTAGACGCTGCTTTACGGCGCAAAGTCAAGGGCACGGGCCAAAGAACTTTGTGACGTAAAGCCAGGCGGCGAGCCGGCGACGGGACGGGGGCAGCACCGAGCCCCGAGATCGCGCTGCCGGTACCTGCCTGCGCTGCAGAGAGGCCCGTGGCCGGCCAGCCAGCTCACGGCGGGCCTGCATGGGCACCGCGCGGAGCTTCGCCCGGGAGTCCTGGCGCTGCACGATGAAGTGGGTGCAACCGCGGCGGCTGAGATCTCAGCAATTCTCGCCGTCTCCGGGCGGATTGGATTGTGATGTGCCCCGAATGTCCTTCGGCCGTGCTCGTCAGCCGCTGCGGACGAGCACGTGCTGCTCGGTCACCGTGCCAGGCTTGTCCTCCAGCTCGACGCGCTTTTCCGCGCCCGGCTCGGACAGGTACAAGCTGATCGCCTCGGTGAGCGATTCGCGCAGCTCCGTCATGTCAGTGCCAGCGGCGAAGACGCCGGGCAGCTCCAGGACCTCAGCCCACAGACGTGCCCGGTCCGGACAGCGACGACCCGAGAGGTTAACGTTGCCGGTCCTGCCCTCGCGACGTCGTGCCCGAGCCGTGACCGAACACGATGAGCCGCGGCCCCCAACGTCGCTGCAGCTGGTGAACCGGATCCCGGCCAAGGACACGAGCCAGCCGTGTACCGCCATGCCTGCCCGTAGCCAGGATCACCTCGTCATACTCGTGAGCGCGGGTTTCGGAACGCACCGCCTGCACCAGGTCCTCGTCGCTGATAATCCCGCTCGCCCGGCAGCCAATCGTCTTCAGCTGCCGCACGGCCGACTGCATGCGATTCCCGGCAGCGGCATTCACGTCATGGTCCGGCTTAGGCGCGATCGGGTACTTTGCCGGCGCCTGGGCATACATACCTATCGCACTGCCAAGCATAAGCTCTCCTCGCGACAGCCGTGCCTGCTGAGTATCCACCAAGGACAACACCGTCACCTCGCACGGTTGCTGCTCCTGCCGGGCGACAAGATAGCTGACTGGCTCCAGGCCAAGCAGCTCGTCTGCGGCGAGCAGGTCCATGTCCAGCACCAGCAGATACCGCGGCATGTCGCCACTTCCTCCCACGGCGCGTGACCGCTCGACAGCCTCATACCCAGCATCAGGATCGAGAATCTTGCCCTGCCATCCCGCCCGGTGGTCGCCTGGTCCGTTCGCATGACCGCGCACGTCTGGTGACTGTCAGTATCACCGCACGTCTCGGGGCTGGGCCGTGGGCCTGGCGCGCCGGAGGCGTGCCCTTGAGCCTGTGCAGAGAATTGTCACAGGTCAAGATCTTGAAGGCAGGATGGTGCACGCCGGAGGGCACTTGCTGGACCTGCCACAGGTTGTCGCCGACGCGCCCGCGCTGGACGAGGCACAGGTCACCGACCGGTGCCAGGTCATCGGCGGCGACATGCTCGCGTCGGTGCCCGCCGACGCCGACGCCTACCTGATCAAGCGGGTGCTGATGGACTGGGGGAACAACGACGCAACGGCACTGCTGCGCAACTGCGCCGCTGCCATGGCCAAAGAGGGGAAGGTCATCGTCGTTGAGATGCTGATGCCAGCCGGGAATGATCCCAGCCAAGCCAAGCCATTCGACATCCTGATGCTGCTCAACCAATCCGGCCGCATCCGGACCGAGGCTGAGTTCCGCGAGCTCTTCGCCGCGGCCGGGCTGCGCCTGACCAGGATCATCCCCACAGCCTCTCCAAACAGCATCCTGGAGGGCATAAGGGCATAACCGGAACCCGTGACCAGCAGCGGCACACGGCCGCAGGAACTAACCTCTCAGCACCAAAACATCTAGGGCGTGTCAAGGATCTGGAGCTAGGCACAAGATCGCCGACAATGGTCAAGGATCAAGTGAGGCTAGGCCCGAGATCGCCGAGATCGCCGAGATCGCCAAGTTCGCGGCCGGTCCGCTCGGCCAGGTGTTGCTCCCAGTCCGGGTTCTCGGCCAGGAACTCCCGAGCGAACTCGTTTCCGGCTTCGGCTCGCTTGCGCAGCCTTACCAGCCAACCGTCAAGACGGCGCTGAGTTCATCGGGACCCCTCCTAGGCGGTCGTGCGCGCCGGCGCCTTGCCGGGCACGCTGGTCTTGCTGGCCAGCAGCGTTTCGATCGAGTCGGCGGCGAGGTCCGCCCCGTCGCGGGAGCCGAATGCCTGCGCTCGTTGCCGGGCCTGCGTTGCGAAGCTGTCGTCGGCGAGTACCTCCTGTACCGCCTCGCGGATCCGGGTGGCATCGGCGTCGGGCGGCAGGGATAGGCCGGCTCCCCAGGCCTCGATCAGCCGGGTGTTGGGAGCCTGGTCGATGCCCACGCCCGGGATGCCGACGATGGGGACGCCACGGCGGAGCGCCCGCATTATGGTGCCGTGCCCGCCGTGCCCCAGCACGACAGCGGCGCGCTCCAGGAGCGGCTCGTGGTCCGCGAACGGCGTGAGCCAGGCGTTGGCGGGGGCGGACAGCTCGGCGGGCTCGACGATCCCGCCGGTGGTGGCGACCACATGCACGGGCAGCGGGGCCAGGGCATCGAGCGCCCGTTGCAGCGTGGCGGGGTCGCGCTGTTCGGGCGCCGTGCTGAAGCTGAGCAGCACCACCGGAAGCGGATCGTCGTCTGCCCAGGGCAGGTCCACCGGGACGGCCCGGCGCTCGGCGGCCAGGACCGGGGCCCCGTGCACCACGTGAGGCCAGTCGACGGTGGGCTCGCCGTCCAGCGCGGCCAGCGTGTTCACCTGGAGCAGGTCGCGGTCCCCCCACAGCTCGTCCAGGGGCGGCAGGGCGTCGAATCCGGCGCGCTGCCGCGACCGGCTCTGCATCGTGAAGTTGGCCCGCCATTCTCCGATCAGCCGGTAGCAGAAGCTGTGCAGCATTACGGCGGCCGGCCGACCGAACCGGGGCGCCACATTCAGGGCCGCCGCGAACATGGCGTCGACCACGACCAGGTCCGGGTCGCTGGCCGCGACGATTTCTGCGAGTTCCTCCCCGACTGCGGGCGAGCTGGTGTAACCGAACACCGTGGGCCGGGGGTGGAAGGAATAGCGGCCGAGGTCGGCCCGGGCGTGGGTGAAGGCGCTGGCCCGCAGGCCGACCGCTTCGGCCCGCCCGACCATCTCCGCCCGGCCGAAGAACCGGACCTGGTGACCCCGGCGCTGGAGTGAGTTCGCGATCCCGAGGCTGGGCGGGAGGTTCCCGCCGCCGTCCCAACAGGCCCACACGATGCTGCTCACTGGGTTCCCCCTCAGCTTTCCAGCGCGCCCCGGACGAGGCGCACCATGACCGCTTCCGCGGCCGGGCGGTCCAGGCGCAGGTCGCGCCGCAGGACCTTCCATACGTAGACATCCATGGCCACGATCAGCGCGACCAGCACATGTTCTCTATGTTCCGCCGGGACCTGCCGCAGCTGTGCCTCGAACGATTGCTCGACCCACGCGCGGTGATAAGCACGGCCAAGGGGGGCCACCTCGGCGAAGCCTGTGACGTGGTGCTCCTCGGCCAGGATCCGGACGACCCGGTCGCCGATCTCTTCGTAGTCCTCGAAGATCCGCCACACCGCCCGCTCCGGCGACGCCACCGGCTCGACGGGGCGTGAGGTGTCGCTGCGCAGGCTCCCCACCGCCGCGACGACCAGCTCCTCCTTGCCGCCG
>JAFAPY010000315.1 GCA_019246795.1 Streptosporangiaceae bacterium
TCGCCGTGACGGAGCTTTGGTGGCCGTAGGCGACATCTGCTGGCGCAGCACGCGCCGCGCATGGGGATTCAGAACTCTGACAGGAGAGGACGGACGGTGAGCGACCAGGTGGTAGCGGAAACCGAATCCGGGGCCGGAGCCGTGGACGAGCGTAAGGTGGATGGCGTTGTCGTCGAGTTCGACGTGCCGGCGCGAATGCGTGACGGGGTGACGCTCAGGGCCGACGTCTACCACCCGGCCGGGGAGGGGCCCTGGCCGGCGCTCGTGCTCCGCACGCCGTACAGCAAGTCCTCCATCACCGAGAACGCCTGGAACGGCGTGTCCCCTGTCGAGGCTGCGCGTGCTGACCTGGAACGAGCCGATGGAGGGGCTGGTATCCCGCGGGGGTGCGACGGAGCTGGCGTACGTAACGTGGGCTTTCGCCCAAGGATTCGACTGCTTGTTCCGTATGGGATTGCAGCCCGATGAGCTGAAGAGACGCGTCACGGCACTGATCGAGGACTTCGATCGTCTGCCGGCTGACGGGTTTTGGGATCTACCTGTGAGCGACTGCCCGGTGCTCGCGCGTCATCAGGTGCCCCCATTGTTTGATCTCGCTGCCGCCGGCGACCGTGATGCAACTGATCATTTGCGCCTGGCCGGCCAATACGAGCGGTTGCAAGTGCCGAGCTTGCACACGGGGGGGTGGTTCGACAACTTCACACAGGCGACGCTCGACAGCTTCGTCGCCATGCGCGCGTCAGGTCACGAGACGCGGCTCATCATGGGGCCCTGGACGCACATCCACTTCCTCGACCCAGTCGGGGAGCGCGCGTTCGGGGTCCTCTCAGGACGTGAAGCGCCGGCCCATCGGCATGGCGACTGGGCTGGTGAGGTGCTAGCGTTCCTGGGCCGCCATCTGGGCGCCGACGACTCGGCTGGGGACGGCGGTCCTCCCATGCGCTTGTTCGTGATGGGCCGCAACGAGTGGCGCGACGAGGAGGAATGGCCGCTTGCGCGCGCCCAGGCGCAGCGGTGGTACCTCCACGCGGACTGCCGCCTCAGTGCAGACACGCCTGAAGACGCGGCGGAGCCGAGCGCGGTCCACTACGACCCCGCGAACCCGGTGCCATTCCACGGCGGCGCGAATATCGCTCCGTTCGCCGTGGCCGGCCCGGTCGATCAGGCGGGTATCGAGCCGCGCGACGATATGCTGGTCTTCACCTCTGCGGTCCTGCCGGAGGAGCTGGAGGTGACGGGCCGCATCCGCGCGGTGCTCCACGTCGAGAGCTCGGCTCCATCAACCGGCTGGGTCGCCCGGCTGTGTGACGTCACGCCCGACGGGCGATCGTTCAACCTTTGCGACGGCATCGTGCGCGTCGCGAGCGGCGCCGACAAGCTCCAGCAGGTGGAGATCGACCTGTGGTCGACCAGCAACGTGTTCCTCGCTGGCCACCGGATCCGAGTCCAGATCACGAACAGCTGCTTCCCGCGGTGGGATCGCAACCTGAATACCGGCAGCCAAAGTGAGGCGCGGTTCGTCACCGCGCACCAACGGCTGCATCACGACGCGCAGCATCCGTCATACATAGAGCTGCCGGTGGTGCGCGACTGAGCTGCGCGGGCTATGGTGGCGTCCAATGCCTATGACCACACCGTTTACCGAAAGTGTCCTAAAAGACCGGACTTGGGTTGAGCCCGGGCAACACATTATGTCCGCCGTCCACAGGAAGGACCGTGCCCGTGACGGCCTTAGCCTCGTCTGACAGCAGCCACAGTACTGCCTGGCTAGTGGTCTCGCTGGGCTCGAGCAAGCCGTAATGCGCAAGCGCGGTCCAATGATGCCCGGCCCGATCGAGCTGGTCGGCACTAGCGCCCGGATGTGCGGCCATCATATCGTAGGCACCCTGCCACCGGAGCATGGCGGTGTTCATTGCGCCCGGGCAAACGACGTTGCACCGGATGCCGTACGGCGCCAGCTCAAGAGCAATAGTGCGCATAAGCCCGATCACACCATGTTTGGCCGCGGTGTAGTGCGCGCAGTTTGCGCC
>JAFAPY010000418.1 GCA_019246795.1 Streptosporangiaceae bacterium
GGCCGGGGCCGCCCGCGCGCCGGGGACCGCGACGACGCCAGGCGCGGCGCGGGGGATGCGGCCGAGTTCGTCGCCGGGCGCAACGCGGTGCTGGAGTCGCTGCGGGCCGGCGTGCCCGCCGCCGCCCTGTACGTCGGGGGAAGGGCCGCCGCTGACGCCAGGGTCACCGAGGCCATCCGGCTGGCCGCCGACGGCGGCATCGCCGTGCTGGAGGCCGGCCACGCCGAACTGGACCGGCTCACCGGCGGCGCGCTGCACCAGGGCCTGGCGCTGCGGGTGCGTCCCTATGCCTACGCGCACCCGGACGACCTGCTGGACCGGGCGGCGCGGGCGGCGCAGCCGCCGCTGATCGTCGCACTCGATGGCGTCACCGACCCGCGGAACCTGGGTGCGGTGGCCCGCTCGGCGGCGGGGTTCGGGGCGCACGGAGTGGTCGTGCCGGCGCGGCGCGGTGCCGGCGTCACCGCGGGCGCGTGGAAGGCATCCGCGGGCGCGCTGGCCAGGCTGCCGGTGGCCCGTGCCGCCAACCTGGCCCGCGCACTGCAGTCATACCGGGCAGCCGGGCTGTTCCTGGCCGGCCTGGACGCGGCGGGAGACACCCCGATCCGGGGCCTGGACCTGGCCGCCGAGCCGCTGGTGCTCGCGATCGGATCGGAGGGCCGCGGCCTGTCCCGGATCGTCGCGCAGGCCTGCGACGTGGCTGTCCGCATTCCGATCGCGTCGCGCACCGAATCGCTGAACGCGGCGGTCGCGGCGGGCATCGCCCTGTACGAGGTGGCCGCCGTCCGCGACCGCGGCTAGCGGAGGATGCACTACCATGCTCGGAGTCCGCCGGTGTAGCTCAGTAGGCAGAGCAGGCGTCTTGTAAACGCCAGGTCAGCGGTTCGATCCCGCTCACCGGCTCCAAGGCAGGCGCTCTTTACCGAGCACGTTGGTAGCTAGCCGCCTGCTGTGCAGCCAAGAGTGCAGCCAACTGCTCCGCGTGACCTGATCCGGTTACTCAAAGATCGCCTCCGCGGTAGCGTCGATCGCATCACGCTCGACCTTCGGGAGCACGTGCGTGGCGAAGATCATGAAGCCGTAGCCAGGGAAGGGCTGCCCGAGACCGCACCGAGTACTAGCGTGCTCACGTCCGGCCTTCGGGCAGGTGGCCAGTCATGAAGACCGCTCGCGGCGGAACACTGCCTGACATGCACTTTCCCTTTAGAGCGAGTAGCAGGAGTCTAACCCGCTCGTGTGATGACAACCAGAGCGCCGAGCTGCCAGGCGTCGTGCGCGACCGCAGACGACGTGCCCGCTGCGTCCGATTCGCAACAACGCAGGATGCTCGCACGTCGCGCGGCCAACTTGGGATACGTCCGGCCTGGAACTGAAGGTCACCGTTCGACTCACCCCTGACCGCCCACCTCTCACCTCACGCGTCGATACCAATTGGATCGTCCGGGTAGTATCGGGCAGTCCGGGACTGAATCTGCGCAGCATGGGCGCAAAATGCGAGGGCTGGAGGACGGACGCGGATGCTCCCAATCTCCTTGATCTTTACCAGCGGGGTCGCCAGCGGTGTCAACAGCTACGCGGCGGTGCTCGTGCTCGGCATGCTGGGCAGGTTCGGGCACATCGCCGCGGTACCGCCGGTGCTGGAGCGCCCGTCGGTTCTCGCGGCTGCGGCTGCGCTGTACATTGGCCAGTTCGTGGTAGGCAAAATCCCAATGCTGGACTCGGTGTGGGACGTCGTTCACACAGCCCTGCGGCCAGTGGTCGGCGGGGCGGTCGGCGTCGTCATGGCCCAGTATGCGCACGCTAACCCAGCCGCGACCATCGCGGCGGCCGCGCTCGGCGGCGGGTCGGCGCTCGCCTCGCACGTCGTCAAGACCGGCATGCGGATTGGTGTCAACGCGAGCCCTGAGCCGTTTAGCAACATCGTCGCCAGCCTGCTTGAGGACCTGGGCGTGGCCGGCCTCGTGTCGTTCGCCGTGCTCCATCCGGTCGCCGCGGCAATAGTAGCAGCCGTGATGCTGGCTGTCGGCATCGCTTTGTTCGCACTGCTGGGCTCGCGGATCCGCCGGGGCTGGCGCCGCCGCCGCGATGCCCGCCTGCGGCGGTCCACCGGCGGTCGAATAGCCGGAGTTCTGGCGCCGTAACGCTAGGAC
>JAFAPY010000223.1 GCA_019246795.1 Streptosporangiaceae bacterium
GCAGCATGCGGTGGTTTGAAGCCTCCCCCCGCAGGGCGGCTCCGAAGGGCCAAGATCCTTCATCTCTCGCACAGCACCACATCGAAAATGCTCAGTCACCTACATATCAAGCACCTCTCTGTGTTCGTGGCACACCGGCAGCTGCAGCTACCACGATCCGCCGTAAGCGGTCGGTGTTCTACAACGTGCTGGACTATGCGGTCGAGCTGGAGGAGCTTTCGGCAAATCCGCTTGACCGGATGAAGTGGAAGCCGCCGAAGGTGGCCGAGGTCGTGGATCGGCGCGTTGTCGTCAATCCTGGCCAGGCTCGCGAGCTGCTCACTGCGGTGACCTATGTCGGCCGTCCCTGGCGCGGGCGTCACTTGCGGGCGTTCTTCGCGTGCATGTACTTCGCTGCGCTGCGGCCGGGTGAGGTCAAGGCGCTGCGCAAGGACGGCTGTTACCTGCCCGCGTCCGGATGGGGCAGGCTTACCCTGTCCCGATCACGCCCGCAGTCGAACAGGCGGTGGACCGATAGCGGGGAGGGATTCGATGACCGGGGCCTGAAGCACCGCGCTGATAACGACACGCGCTCGATGCCGATACCGCCTGAGCTGGTGGCTATCTTGCGGGAGCACATCGAGGAGTTCGGGACCGCCCCCGATGGGCGGCTGTTCAGGACAGTCACCGGCGCACGATCTATGACCACACCGCGAGCTGGGCGGCCGCGCGGACGCTCGGCCTGACGCCGGAGCAGGTTGCCTCTCCGCTGGCGGCCCGGCCGTATGACCTGCGTCACGGTGCTGTCTCGCTGTGGCTGAACGGCGGCGTCGCGGTCACGGAGGTGGCCAACCGTGCAGGTCACAGCGTCGAGGTGCTGCTTCGGGTGTACGCGAAGTGCATCGACGGCGGCGAGGAGGCCGCCAACAGGAAGATCGATGAAGCACTCACCGCCTGACCGATTTGCCATGCAGAGGTCCCGTTTTCACCGCAACCAGGCCAGCTTTGCCGAGTGACCTGGGAGAAAGCGTCAGGTCCCATCCCGCGTATATCCCGCGACGAGCGGCGTACAGCGGCAGCTGGCTGCATCTGGCTGCGGGAGCTGGTGTGCCTGCGATGTGATCCGGACGATCATAGGTCGCGGCCAGGGGCGCTTTTTCGAACGCAGGCGGAGGGCGTGGGATTCGAACCCACGAGAACTGTCACCAGCCCTAATGGTTTTCAAGACCATCGCCATCGGCCACTAGGCGAGCCCTCCTGTGCGAAACAGCCTACTGGGAAGGCCAGGCCCGCATGCCAGCCGGCGGCCCGAGGGTCACCCCGTCCGTGCAATCAGCCGACGCGGGCAGGCGAGCCCGTCGCCGATGATCGCGGCGAGAGCCAGGTATGCGTCGGCTGTCTCGCTGCGCAGCAGCTCGAGCTCTACCTCCGCGCCCTCCTCCAGGTGCGGGTCGTAGGGAATCCTGGCCACGGCACGGCACCTGGCGGCGAAATGATGCTCGAGCCGGTCCAGGTCGACGGCGCTCTTGGACTTCGGCCGGATCGCGGACAACACCACCACGCCGTTGCGTACCAGGTCGCCGCAGTTGTGGGCTTCCAGCCAGTCGAGGGTCGCGCTGGCGCTGCGCGCGCCATCGACCGAAGGGGAGCTGACCACGATGATCTGGTCGGCGAGCCGGAGCACGCCCGACATGGCCGAGTGCAGCAGGCCGGTCCCGCAGTCGGTGATACAGATGGAGTAGAAGTGCTCGAGTACCCGGGCCGCGTCGCAGTAGTCTTCCGCGCCGAACGCGACGGAGACCGCGGGATCGCGATCGGAGGCGAGCACCTCCAGCCGGCTGGGCGCCTGGGAGGTGAAGGCCCGCACGTCCGCGTACCGGCGGATCTGGTCCCGTTCGTTCAGCAGGTCCCTGATCGTCGCGGCGGTTTCCAGCCGGACCTTGTCCGACAGCGTGCCGCGGTCCGGGTTGGCATCGACGGCGATCACCCGGTCTCCGCGGTGGGCGGCCAGCGTCGCGCCGAGGCCGACCGCGGTGGTGGTCTTGCCCACGCCGCCCTTGAGGCTCAGCACCGCGACCCGGTGGTGGCCCCCGGCGACGGGGGTCCTGACCCGGTTGGTGAGGTCGCGGCGCCGCATTTCGGCGGCGGACTCGCCGACCCTGAGCAGCCCACCGGTCATCCGGTAGACGCCGCGGCGCCAGCCCGACCCAGGGGCCGACCTCTTGCCGTGCAGCAGCGATTCCGGTGTCAGGCTGTCGGAGTTCTCCCGCGGATGGCCTGGCTCAGCCGGGTAAGGCAGCGGGCGCACCGGCGGCGCGGCGCCGATGTCGTCCGGGTACCGCCGCCCCGGTGCCTGCCCCTGGTGCCGCGGATGCCATGTGCCCGCCGGGTATCCGGCCTCCGCCGCATACCCGGACCCGGCCGGATATCCGGTTTCCGCGGGGTAAGCCGGCTCCGGCGGGTACCCCTGGCCGTCCGGACCCCACCAGTCCTGCTGATAGCCGGGTTCCGCGGGATAGCCGTCGTCGGGCCCGTACCCCGGCGGGTAACCGGGGTCCTGGACGTAGTCCAGGTCGTGCGCATACCCGCTTGGCGGCGCGTAGCCCGTCCCTGCGGGGTAGCCAGGGTCTCCCGGATCATCGTGCGGTGCCGGAGCGAAGCCGGGACCCTGAGGGTAGCCGTATCCCCGCCGGGGCGGCGGCTGCGGATGGCCGACGGCGCCAGCCCCTTCCGCCCAGGCCGCCCATCTGTTCCCCTCCGGGAAGGCGGAGCGTGGCCCGGGGAACGGACCATCCAGCGTCTGGCCTGCCCAGCGCTCATCCTGCCCGGGTCCCGGGGAGGGCATCACGCCCGGGTCAGCCTCGCCCGCGCGGTCGTCTGGCCACCCGGTATCGCTGCATTCGTCTTCCCCGGAAACCTGCGGCGTCTCGTTGTCGGTGGTCACGGGTGGTCCCCCTTGCTCGGCATCGGCGGGGCGCCTGCGTTGCGGTGTTCGCGCGTCTTCGGCAAGCCTAAGCCAATTCCAGGCCGATTTCGATACCCAGCGCACATGTTTGGTGGCAATGAGTTGCTAACCGCGGGACCCGCCCCTCCGTGCCTGCCGTATCTCTCCGGCAAGCCCGCCCTAAGATGCGCCTATGCATGCCGTCGTCATCACCGAGCCCGGCGGACCCGGCGTCCTGCGCTGGCAGGAGGTGCCCGACCCTGTTCCAGGTCCCGGCGAGGTGGTCATCGAGGTCGCCGCCGCCGGGGTGAACCGCGCCGACCTGTTGCAGCGGCAGGGTCTTTACCCGCCGCCGCCTGGCGCGCCGCCCTACCCCGGCCTGGAATGCTCGGGCCGGGTACGCGCCGTCGGCGGCGGCGTCACCTGGTGGCACCCGGGCGATGCGGTCTGCGCGCTGCTGTCCGGCGGCGGCTACGCGGAACAGGTCGCGGTGCCCGAAGGGCAGCTGCTGCCGGTCCCCGGGCAGGTGGCGCTGGCCGCGGCCGCCGCGTTCCCGGAAGCAGCGTGCACGGTGTACGCGAACGTGATGCACACCGCCTCGCTGCGCCCGGGCGAGACGCTGCTGGTGCACGGTGGCGCCAGCGGGATCGGCACGATGGCGATCCAGCTCGGCAAGGCCTTCGGCGCGCACGTCGCATGCACCGCGGGATCGCCGGCGAAGCTGGCGCGCTGCCGCGAGCTCGGCGCCGAGATGGCCATCGACCACCGCACCGAGGACTTCGTCGCCGCGGTCCTCGATGCCACGGGCGGCGCGGGCGCTGACGTGATCCTGGACATCATGGGGGCGAGCTACCTGGCGCGCAACCTGGCCGTGCTGGCCACCGGCGGCCGCCTGGTCATCATCGGCAGGCAGGGCGGCAACCGGGCCGAACTTGACCTCGGCGTGCTGCAGGCCAAGCAGGCCAGCGTGCACGCCACGACGCTGCGCGCACGGCCGCCGGCGGCCAAGGCAGCGGTGGTGACGGCCGTCCGCGAGAACGTGTGGCCGCTCATCGCCTCGGGCACGATCGCCGCTGTCATCGACAGGGAGCTGCCCATGCCGCAGGCGGCGCATGCGCACCGGGTCATGGCCGCCAGCGAGCACATCGGCAAGATCTTGCTGCTCCCGGACTGACCCCGCGTGCCGAGGCAGGCAGCGATCGGACAGACTGAGTCCATGAGCGACGGCATGAGCGGCGGACAGCACGAGGACCCGCGGATCCTCGTGGTAGGCCCGAAGGGAATAGGCGCGGCAGGCGGGGAGCAGCGCGAAGGCGGCGACCAGGAGCGAGCCCTCACCGACATGGTCGAGCAGCCGGCAAAGGTCATCCGCATCGGCAGCATGATCCGGCAACTGCTCGAGGAGGTCAGGGCGGCGCCGCTGGACGAGAAGAGCAGGGCAAGGCTGAAGGAGATCCACGACAGATCCATCACGGAGCTCAAGGACGGGCTCGCGCCGGAGCTCGCCGGGGAACTGGAGCGGCTGTCGCTGCCGTTCAACGGCGAGGACCTGCCCACCGAGGCTGAGCTGCGGGTCGCCCAGGCCCAGCTCGTCGGCTGGCTGGAGGGGTTGTTCCAGGGCATCCAGACCACGTTGTTCGCCCAGCAGATGGCGGCCCGAGCCCAGCTCGAGCACATGCGCCGGGCGCTGCCGCCCGGGGCGGTCCTGCCTGACCAGGAGGCTGCGCAGCGCCCCGGCTCGGGTCCTTACCTGTGAGAATCATTGAGCCAGAACGAACAGTGCCGCAGCGGTTACGGGCGGCCGAACCGCAGGCGCCCCAGCCAGGCGGCGGCCGCGGCGAACTCGGCGTCGGAAGTACCTGGCCGGACATGGGTGGTGGCACCCTCGTCGCACCTGGCGTAGCTGCCGAGGAAGTGCACCTCGGCGCACACCCTGCGCAGCCCCATCAGCGCCTCGCCGACTCGGGCGTCATCGACGTGCCCTTCGCAGTCGACGAAGAAGTAGTACTGACCCAGCCGGTCACCCGTCGGGCGCGACTGGATCGTGGTCAGGTTGATGCCGCGCACCGCGAACTCGGTGAGGATCTGCAGCAGCGCCCCGGCGCGGTCCTCGGCGAGGAACGCAGCAAGCGAGGTCCGGTCGGTGCCGGTGCGCGCCGGAAGCGGGCCGTGCCGCGCCACCACCACGAACCTGGTGACCGCGTTGGCCCGGTCATGCACGCCGGGCGCGAGAACCTCCAGGCCGTACCTGTCCGCGGTGGAGGCGCCGGCCAGTGCCGCGTCGAGGCGCCCGTCAGCGGTCTGCCGGGCCGCCTCGGCGTTCGACGCGACCGGGGCCCATTCGGCCTGCGGCAGGTTGGCGGCCAGCCAGCTGCGGCACTGCGGCATGGCCTGCGGGTGGCCGCCCACCGTCTTGATGTCCCCGGGCACCGTCCCCGGCCTGCCCAGCAGCGCGAACGCGATCGGGATCTGCAGCTCGGCCACGATGACCAGATCGGTTCCTGCGGCCAGCTCGTCAAGGGTCGCTGTGACGACTCCTTCGACCGAACTCTCGATGGGGACCACGGCCCGCTCCGCCGTGCCCTGGCGCACCGCGGCGAGCGCTGACTGGATCGTCGGGCACGGCAGCGGGTCGGCATCGGGGTCCACGGCACGCAGTGCCGCCTGGCAGAAGGTGCCCTCCGGCCCCAGGTAGGCATACGGCATAGCCACATCATGCCAGCGCAGCCGCGCGGCCAGGCCCGCGATGGCGTCCGGGGCCGAAGTGCCGGCCGTTCATCCCGTTTTCCCGGCAGGCACGTGCCGGACCGCCGGGGCGGTGCCCGGACCGGCGGGTGGCCGCGCCGAGCCGGCCCGGGCCGCCCGGACCGCCAGCCAGGCCGTGACCATCGCGAGGACCGCGGGGGTCAGGCCGTGCCTGATCACGGGCTGCAGCCAGGACAGGCCGCCCGGGAGGGTCACGCCGGCCTGCCTGGCGGGCAGGTAGCCGAAGCCGAGCGCGACCCCGCGGGCCAGCAGCGCCCAGTACAAGGCGTCGGTGGCCAGGCCGGGCCGCAGCGTGGCCAGCGGGACCAGCGGAAGCAGCGCCCAGGCGAGCGCGTCATACCAGGGCAGCACGTAAGGACAGGCCAGTAGCCACGCCAGCACCAGCGCGAACACCACGCCGGTCCCTGCCCGTGCCCGGGCGCCGCCGTCCGCGCCGGCATCGGCCGCGGCCAGCACGCCGGGCAGGCCGCGGATAAGCAGCACCGCCAGCACGGCCGCCACCACGACCGTGCCACCCTTCACGATGTCGGTCGCCGTCGATCCGGCGACCGCCAGGTCAATGAGGGTGCGGACCACCCGCCACGGCGAGCCGATCGAGACCATGTCGCTTTCCCGGGAAAGCTGATGCGCCATGGCGGATCCGCCGAAGGCCGCCGCGGCACCCGCCGTCGCCGCGAAGCCCGCCGCCAGCGCGGCGAGCGGGGGCACAACCCGCCGCCAGGCACGGGCAGCAGGCCCGGCCATGACCGCGAGCGCAATTGCGAGCCCCAGCTCCGCCAGCGCGGCGGTGGCCTTGACCGCGAACCCCAGGCCGACGAGCGCCCCGGCCAACCCGGCGCGGGATACCGTGACCGGGTGGCGGCAGGCAGGCGGCCACGGCCCGAACATGACGGCCACGGCCGCCACCGCGAACACCGCCTGCTGGACGTCCACGTGCGCGCCCGCGACGAGCACCTGGAGCAGCAGCGGGTTGGCGGCCCACGCCACCGCGGCGCGTAGCTGGCGCACCCGGTCACCGCGGGTCATCCGGTGCAGCAGCAGCGCAGTTGCCGCGAACGCGGCCAGGTTGGCCAGGCCGAGCAGGAACACGGTGAGCCGCACCGATGTCCCGCCCGCCAGCGAGGCCAGCGCCTCGACCCCCGTCGCGAGCGGCCCATAGACCGACGGTGCGCCCGGCCAGTCACCGACGGCCCGCGCGACGGGGTCGCCGAGGGCCGCGAGCTGGGCCGGCGTCGTGGTGTACGGGTCGTGGCCGGTGATGAGCATCCGCCCGTAGGCGGCGTAGCTCAGCTGGTCCGATGACCCGAACGGCGGCACGAGCGTCAGCGCGGCCGCGGCCAGCAGCCCCGCGGCCAGCACGGCCCGCGGCGAAACCGACCAGCCGCCTCGTGTCGCCCGCAGCACGAGCGCCAGGCCCAGCGCCCCGGCCGCCAGCCCGGCGGCGGCGAGGCCGACAACGGTGTACGCGGACAGGTGCGCGTCAGCCGACCACGGCGGCTGTCCCGGCCGGCCCGGCAGCGCGGGCTCCATGACCGACGGTCCGGCCGCCGCGACCGTGAACGTAAGCATGATGCTGACCGCGATGGCGGCAAGGCCCGCTGGCCCGAGGAGGCCGCCGTCGGGGGTCTGTGGCCCACAGCCCCCGATAGACGGGGGCAGGGGGCCACTCTCCCCGGTAGTCCGGCTGCCGCATCGCCGGGACCGGCCGCCGAAGCGGGCCAACCGGACATAACGGTGGCCGATTGGCCGGCTGAGCCGGCCGAGGGACGGCCTCATAGCCGGGTCGCGAGGGCCCTGGCGACGTCGGCGAACTGGTGAGCGCGGTGCAGCTGGGCGCGCAGCCCGGTGCCGGTGGCCCGGTGCGCGAGCTCCACCTCGACCTCACGGACGCGCAGCCCCTTGCGCAGCAGGTCGATGGTGAGACCGGTCTCCGCTCCCCAGCCGCGCGCCAGCGGGCGGGCGGCCTCGAACGCGGCGCGGGTCAGGCAGCGCTGGCCGTTCAGCGGCTGCGCCGGCCGCCAGCCGGTGGCCCTGCGGATGCCCGCCCCGGAAAGACCGACCACCAGGCCGTGCCCGCCGAGCTTCACCGTGGTGGCGAAGACGGCGATCGTCATGTCCGCCGTCCCGGCGGCCACGGGTTCGATCAGCGGCCCGGCCAGCGCGGCGGTGGCCGCCAGGTCGGCGTCGAGGAACAACAGGTGCCGGGGACCCTGGCGGGGCTCTCGCTGGTCGGCCAAGCGGGCCGCCTCGGCGCCGGTCTCCATGGCCGCGCCCTTGCCCCTGTTCCGCTGGTGCCGCAGCACGACGGCGCCCGCGCGCCTGGCCGCCTCGGCGGTGGCGTCCGCCGAGCCGTCATCGACGACCACGACCACATCGACACCGGGCAGCCCGGCGGCCGCGGTCACGGTCGCCTCGATGCGGTCCGCCTCGTCTCGTGCCGGGATGACGACGGCGACGTCCCTGCCGCACGGCCCTGCTGCTGGCATGGGCCGATCCTAGGGCAACAGGCCCTTACTGCGGCACCGCGGGCTTGGGCTGGTCCGCGTCGCCGGCCAGGGGGAAGACCGAGTCGAGCCCGGTCACCTGAAGGATCTTGCGCACCGCGGGCCTCGGCGCGGCGATCTGCAGCTCGCCGCCCCGCTCGCGCGCACGGCGCAGGCAGGACAGCAGCACGTTCATGCCAGTCGAGTCGCAGAACTCCACGCCGGACATGTCGACCACGAGCCAGGGCGGCCTGCCGTCGGCCAGCGCGGCGGCGATCTCGCTGTGCAGCCGCGGAGCGGTATAGAGGTCGATCTCGCCGCTAACGACCACGATCGTGCGATCATCGTGAAACTGACTCAAGACGTTGAGTTCCACGAGCCGAACCCTACCGCGGCCCGCGCAGGCGCGCGAAGCTGCCGCCGGAAACGCCCGGGCACAGGCGGCTCAGCCGCTCTCCGCCGCCGCAGGCACGGGGACGGCCGGCGTCTGTGGCATCGGCACCTCCGCCCACACCGTGGTTCCCGCGGCGTCGCTGCGGGTCCCCCAGCGCCGTGACAGCCGCTCGACGATCCGCAAGCCCCGGCCCCCGGTCCTGGACCGGCTCGGCCTGCCCAGCTCAGGCCTGGTCTGTGCGCCGCCATCGCTGACGGAGACGCAGACGCTGCCCGCGTCGAGGTGCCAGGCCACGCGGAGGTTGCAGCCCGGCAGCGGTTCGGCGTGCCGCAGCGCGTTGCTCAGCAGCTCGCTGACCACCAGCACGGCGTCGCTGGCCACCGGCCCGGGGACGCCCGCCCCGGCCAGCTCCGATACCAGGTGGCGCCGCGCCGCGCCGACGCTTGACGCGGCGAACGGGAGCACGAGGACGCTCGCCTCGGTGCCATCCATGGCAGCCCCGTCCATGCCGTATCCGAACCCGGTACGACCCGGAAATGCCCCGTCCGGGTGCGCCGGAAACACGCTCGCAACTCCAGATATCGCTGCGGTAACGTCGTCTCAGCAGAAACCCGCGATGGCAACGATCCCTGCTGCGGGCGCGGTAACGTCTCAGCGTGAGCGTTGTACGTCCGTTCCGCGGCGTCCTGGCGGGCCGACCCTGCGTAGGTTTGCGTACATGAGGCAGCGAGCACGTGACCACGGCGCCCCCGGCACGCTGACCGATGACCTGAGCCTTCCCGAAACGGACCAGGCGAGCCTGCCGGCCGAGCCGCTGGCCGAGCTGGCGGCCAGGTACCAGCTCGCGCCGAGCGCCGCCCGGCCCGGCGCCTTCGCCTACGCCAGGCGGCTGTGGGACCGGCGGCACTTCATCGTGGGCTTCGCCACCGCCCGCAACGTCGCCATGTACACCGAGGCGCGGCTCGGCCAGCTCTGGCAGGTGCTCACCCCGCTGCTGAACGCCGCCGTGTACTTCCTCATCTTCGGCATCATCCTCGGCACCAGCCGCGGCGTGCCCAACTTCACTGCCTTCCTCATCACCGGCATCTTCATCTTCAACTTCACCCAGCGCGCGTTCATCACCACGTCGCGGGTGATGCCGGACAGCCTGCAGCTGATCCGGGCGCTCCCGTTTCCCCGCGCCAGCCTGCCGATCGGCTACGTGCTGATCGAGCTGGAGCAGCTCGTCATGTCCATGATCGTGCTCACGGTGATCGTGCTGGCCACGGGGGAGCCGCTGACCTGGTACTGGCTGCTGGCGCTGCCGGCGCTGGGCCTGCAGGCCGTCTTCAACGTCGGCATGGGCCTGTTCCTGGCCCGGCTGGGCGCGGGCGCGGAGGACTTCAGCCAGCTCATGCCGTTCCTGGTGCGGACCTGGATGTACGCCTCCGGTGTCATGTTCAGCATCCAGACGATCGCTTCGCTGCGCCGCCACCCCGCGGTGACGTACCTGCTGCAGGTCAACCCGGCCGCGGTGTACATCAGCCTGGTCCGCAACGCGATCTTGCAGTCGCAGCGGCGGGCCTGGCCGGGCACCAAGCCGTACAACGCCGCACGGTGCGCGCTGTATTACCACGACAGCAGGGCCGTCTACGACAGCGCCTACTGCCACGCCACGGTGAGCATGCCCCAGCTGTGGCTCTACGGCGCAGGCTGGGCCGTGGTGGCCCTGGTGGTCGGGTTCTTGTTCTTCTGGGAGGCCGAGACGAGGTACGGCCGTGGCTGATCCGACGGTGATCGTGGACAACCTGCACGTCGTCTACCGCGTCTACGGAGCGGGCGGAGACAAGGGCACCGCGGCGACCGCGTTGATGCGGGTGCTCAAGCGCCAGCGCCGCCCGTCGGTGCGCAAGGTGGAGGCGATACGCGGCGTCTCGTTCGTCGTCTACCACGGCGACGCGGTCGGGATCATCGGCAGGAACGGCTCGGGCAAGTCCACGCTGCTGCAGGCGATCGCCGGCCTGCTGCCTCCCGAGCGGGGCTGCGTCTACACCAGCGGGCAGGCCACCCTGCTCGGCGTCAACGCGGCGCTGCTCGATGACCTGACCGGGGAACGTAACGTCGTGCTGGGATGCCTGGCCATGGGCATGACCCCGCAGGAGGTCAAGGAGCGCTACCAGTCCATCGTGGACTTCTCCGGAGTCGGCACCTTCATCGACTATCCGATGCGCACCTACTCCACCGGCATGGCGCAACGGCTGCGGTTCTCCATCGCGTCGGCCAAGGATCACGAGATCCTGATGATCGACGAGGCTCTGGCCACCGGCGACGCCAACTTCCGCGCCAAGAGCGAGGAGAGGATCCAGCAGCTGCGCGACGCGGCGGGCACCGTGTTCCTCGTCGCGCACAACCTCGCCGAGGTCGAGGCCAGCTGCAACCGGGTGATCTGGCTGGAGAAGGGCAAGATCGTGATGCAGGGGTATGACGTGCCGGCGATAGTCGACTCTTACCTGGCCGCCACCGGCGGCGAGCCCCTCCAGCGCGACAAGCAATAAGGGACCGCCCCCCGGCCTCAGTGCTTCCAGAGCGCGCGTGGCCGCTCAGTGCCTTCCGGAGCGCGCGCGTCGGGCAAGCCGCCGCGCGGCCGCTCAGCGCCTTCCGGAGCGCGCGCGTCGGGCAAGCCGCCGCGCGGCCGCTCAGTGCACCGGGGGCTCGAACAGCACGCCAGGGTTCAGCAGGCCCCCCGGGTCGAGCGCCGACTTGACCGCGCGCATCGCCGCGATCTCGGCCGCGGACCTGGACAGGTACAGCATCGCCGCCTTCGCCCGGCCGATGCCGTGCTCGGCCGAGATCGTCCCGCCGTGCGCTGCCGCCAGCCGCAGCACCGCGTCGTCGACGGCGGGGTCGCCCGGATCCGGGCCGAGCACGTTCACGTGCAGGTTGCCGGCTCCGATGTGGCCGAAGACGATCGCGCGCGCGCCCGCCTTGGCGATCACCTCGTCGAGTTCGGCGCGGAACGCCGCGAGCCGGGCCACGGGCAGCGCCACGTCCAGCTTGTGCGGAATACCGGCGGCGCTGATCGCCTCGGTGTGCCGCTCCCGGTAGGCCCACAGCCCTGCCCGGGCCTGGGCGTCCATGGCCACGGCCGCGTCGGCCAGGAACCGAAGCGCCATCAGCCGTTCGGTATCGCCATCAGCTGCCGATATGTCCGCAAGCAGGTAACACGGGTAGTCCGAGCCCAGAGGGGCCGGCAGGCCGGCGTGCGCGCGTACCAAGGCCAGCCCGGCCGCCTCGAAGTACTCCGCGGCGCGCACCCCGGGCAGCAGCGACCTGACTTCGGCCGATGCCGCGGCGGCCGCTTCGATGCCGGGCAGGCCGGCCAGCACGGTCAGCGCCGGCGGCTCGGCGGCCCACAGCCGCAGCCGGGCCGCGGTGATGACCCCGAGGGTGCCCTCGCTGCCGGCGAGCAGCTGGGTCAGCTCGTAGCCGGTGTTGTCGGCCTGGATGCCGCCGAGCCTGCTGATCACGCTGCCGTCGGCGAGCACCGCCTCCAGGCCGAGCAGCTGGGCCCGCGTGGCGCCGTACCTGATCGTGTGGATGCCGCCGGCGTTGGTGGCGATCGTGCCGCCGACGGTGGCCGACTCCCGCGCCGCCAGGTCCACGCCGTACTCCAGGCCGGCCCGGGCCGCGTGCGCGCGCAATTCCGCGATGGTGACCCCGGCGCCGGCGGTGACCTGCCCGGCGAGGGTGTCCACCGGGCCGAGCCTGCGCAGCCGCCTGGTGGACATCACCACGGCATCGCCGTCCAGCGCCACCCCGCCGCCGACCAGCCCGGTGTTGCCGCCCTGCGGCACCACGGGCGCGGCGTGCCGCGCGCAGGCCAGCAGCGCCCTGGACACCTCCCGGGCATCGCCGGGGCGGATCACGCAGCGTGCTGAGCCGCGGAACCGCCGCGTCCAGTCGGTCGTGTACCCGGCGACCAGGTCGGGGTCCGCAAGGACATGCTCTGCGCCGACGATGGCGGCGAGCTCGGCGAGCAGGGCCTCCATGATGACCGACCTTCCGGTGCCCGGCCGTGGATGGTGTTCTGCGGACACGGGCTGTTCTATAGTGCTTGCCAAACACGAATAAGCCCGCCGATCCGGGGCATCCATCATGGTATGGCGGCCGGGGAAGCCCAAGGGTCGGCCTCCCGCTAGGACGCGGACCATGGACCAGGCAGAGTCAAGCCCGTCGCAGGGCCAGCCGGAGCCGGGCCGTCCCCAGAGCGGCCGGGGCGAGCGCGGCTGGGCGGAAGGCCGTGCCGAGCAGTCCGTCTCCGGGCTCCGCCTGGAGCATCCGGTCATCGCGGGCTTTGACGGCTCGGCCTCCAGCCGCAACGCTCTGGCCTACGCGGCCGGCGTGTCACTGCGGCTGGGGCGGCCGTTGCTGGTGGTCTATGTGTGCTCCTCCGGGGTCTACTGCGAGCCGCTGACCGGGCAGGTGGTCGGCGCGCAGCGTGACGCGGACGCCCTGGAGCGATGGCTGCTTGCCGAGCTGGACCAGGTGACCGGGCGCGTCGGCGCCGACGTGCACGTCCGCACCCGGCGCGGCAGCCCCGCCAGGGAGCTGGCTGCGGCTGCCGAGGAGTTCAGCGCCGACGCGCTGGTGATCGGCGCGCCCGCCCGCATCTGGCACCGGATCGCCGGATCGGTTCCCGGCTGGCTGGCCCGCCACGCCCGCTGCCCCATCATCGTGGTGCCCTGATCCGGGGTTCCGCGCGGTCAGCGCGGCTCGCCTGCTGCCGGAACCACTCGACCGTGCGGGCCAGGCCGTCCTCGAGGCCCACCTCGGGTTTCCAGCCGAGCACCTCGCCGGCCAGGTCGATGCGCGGCTGCCGGACCCTCGGGTCGTCGGTCGGCCGGGGGATGAACGTGACCGCCGACCGGGTGCCGGTCATCCGCCGGATCGTCTCGGCCAGCTGGAGCACGGAAAGCTCGCACGGGTTCCCGATGTTCATCGGGCCCGGGTGCGACGACCGCAGCAGCCGCAGCACCCCCTCGACCAGGTCGCTGACATAGCACACCGACCGGGTCTGGGTGCCGTCGCCGGACACGGTGATCGGCTCGCCGCCCAGCGCCTGCCGGATAAACGTCGGGATGGCGCGCCCGTCGTTCGGCCGCATCCTCGGCCCGTAGGTGTTGAAGATGCGGACGATCGTGGTGTCCACCTTGTAGTTCTTGCGGTACGCCACCGTCAGCGCCTCGGAAAACCGCTTGGCTTCGTCGTAGACCCCCCGCGGGCCGACCGGGTTGACGTTGCCCCAGTAGTCTTCGCCCTGCGGGTGCACCAGCGGATCACCGTAGACCTCGGAGGTGGAGGCGAGCAGGAACCGCGCCTGCTTGTGCCGCGCAAGCTCCAGCGCGTTGATCGTGCCGACCGAGCCCACCCTGAGCGTCTCGATGGGCATCTCGAGGTAATCGGCGGGGCTGGCCGGGGAGGCGAAGTGCAGCACCGCGTCCACCTGTCCCGCCACCTCCATGTGCTCGGTGACGTCGCAGCGGATCAGGCGGAACGCCGGGTTGCCCGCCAGGTGCGCCACGTTCGCCGGGGTGCCGGTACAGAAGTCGTCCAGGCAGACGACCGAGCAGCCTTCGGCGACCAGACGTTCCGACAGGTGCGAGCCGAGGAACCCGGCACCCCCGGTGATGACAATCGTCTCGGCCATGCTGACAAACCTACTGGCCGACGCCGCGTGCCCCCGGCCATGGCCCCGCTGCGGCTGGTGGGCGAGGAGGGATTTGAACCCTCACGTCCTTTCGGACACACGGACCTGAACCGTGCGCGTCTGCCGTTCCGCCACCCGCCCTGGGCAACGAGTTAGGTTAGCACGACCCCGAGCGCTCCCGTGCCCCGGATACCATCGTTGCGGAGGACGGAAGGGAGGTGGCACGTTGGGAGTTCTGCAGCGTTTCGAGCGACGGCTGGAAGGAATGGTCGAGGGGGCCTTCGCGCGCGCCTTCAGGTCCGAACTGCAGCCGGTCGAGGTGGCGAGCGCGGTGCAGCGTGAAATGGACGACCGGGCCGCCATCGTCGCGAAAGGCCGCACCCTGGTGCCTAACGACTTCGTCGTCGAGCTTGCCGAAAGCGACCAAGAGCGCCTTGACGTATACGAGGAGAGCCTGGGCGTGGAACTCGCCAACCTGGCCAGGGATTACGCGAAGGAGCAGGGCTACTCGTTCGTCGGCCCGGTACGGATGCGGTTCGAAGGCGTGCCCGACCTGACCACGGGCACGTTCCGGATCAGGTCCGGCGTCATCCGGGGCTCCACCCTCCAAGGCGGCGAGATCAGGCTCCCGGCCAGCGACCTGCCGCGGCCGCAGGGGCGCGGCTTCCCCGGGCACCCCCGGCTGATCATCTCGGCGCCAGGGGCCGCCGTTGTGGGCGCTCCCGCGGGCTACGCCGAAGGCGGGGGACAGCAGACCTATGACCTGGCAACCCCGGTGACCCTGCTGGGCAGGGGAACCGACTGCGACCTGCGGCTGGTCGATCCCGGCGTATCCAGGCACCATGCCGAGCTGCGGATAGAAAATGGCCAGGTCATCCTGGTCGACCTCGGCTCCACCAACGGGACGTTCGTCAACGGCCAGCCGATCAGGCGCATCGCGCTCACCGACGGTACGCAGCTGTCGCTCGGCCGGACCACCCTGATCTTCCGCCAGGACGGTCCCGACGCGCCCCGCAGCGGTTACTGAGGCAGCGATCACCGGCATCCAGAGGCATGTCTGCAGATGAGCGAGCTGTCCCTCACGATCATCAGGGTGGCCTTCCTGGCCGTGCTGTGGCTGTTCGTGATCGCCGCGATCGGCGTGGTGCGCACCGACCTGCTCGGGTCGGCCGGCATGCCCCGGCGGGTCCGCGGGTCCCGCCAGCCGCAGCCGCTCCGCCAGCCAAGACCGCCGCGGCCGGGGCGCGGCTCGCCCCGCCTCCTGGTGGTGACGGCAGGTGCGCTCAAGGGCACCAGCGTGGACCTCAACCAGCAGCAGATTACGCTGGGGCGGGCGAATGATGCCACGCTGGTGCTCCACGACGACTACGCTTCAAGCCGGCACGCCCGGATCTTCCCACAGGACGGTCAGTGGATCGTCGAGGATCTCGGTTCCACCAATGGAACCTACCTGGACCGGCAGAAGGTGACGAGGCCGACCCCCGTCCCGGTTGGCGTGCCGATCCGCATAGGTAAGACCGTTCTGGAACTGCGCAGATGACACTTGCACTCCGCTACGCGGTACGTTCCGACGTCGGCCTCCTGCGGGAGGGGAACGAGGACTCGGCGTACGCGGGGCCGCGCCTGCTCGCAGTGGCCGACGGGATGGGCGGCCACGCGGCCGGCGAGGTGGCCAGCGCCGTGACGATCGCGTCGATCGCGGAACTCGATGCCGAGCAGCCGCCCGAGGACCTGCTGAAGGCGCTGTCCGAGGCCGTTGCCGCCGCCAACACCCGCCTGCAGGAGATGATCCTCGCCAACCCTGCGGTCGAGGGCATGGGCACCACGCTCACCGCGCTGCTGTGGCGCGACGGCCAGGCGGCCCTGTGCCACATCGGCGACTCACGCGGCTACCTGCTGCGTGACGGCGAGCTTTACCAGATCACCCACGACCACACGCTGGTGCAGTCCCTGGTCGACGAGGGCAGGATCAGCGCCGATGACGTCTCCACGCACCCGCAGCGGTCGCTGCTGCTGCGCGCGCTGGACGGCAGGACGGTCGCCGAGCCGGACCTGTCGGCGCATGACGGCCACGCAGGCGACCGGTACCTGCTCTGCTCAGACGGGCTGTCCGGCGTGGTCAGCGACGAGACGCTGCGCCAGACGCTGGCGGCGACCGAGGATCCGGAGACCGTCGCCCGCCAGCTCGTCGAGCTTGCACTTCACGGCGGCGGCCCGGACAACATCACCTGCATCGTGGCGGACGTGGTGGACACCTCAGCCACGCTGCTGCCGCTGACGACGACCCCGGTGCTCGCCGGGGCGGCCGCCCACGCCGACGACCTCAAGCTGGGCGCCGACGGCACCGACCCGTTGAGCCCGTTCTCCGGCTCCGATGTGGTGCACAACCACCACGACGATCACGGGCAGGCCCCGCGGCCTGCAGCGCCGGACGACGACCTCGCCTCCATGCCGCTCACGGCGGCGGGCGGGAACGGCACCGGACCGGGGACCGGCCGCGCCGGGCGCGGTCACCGCGGCAAGCCAAGGCGCCGCAGGCGCTGGCCGATCGTGACGACCGCGCTGGCCGTGCTGCTGGCCGTCGTCATCGGCGGCGGCTACATCGCCTGGCGGTGGAGCCAGGACCAGTACTACGTCGCGGCGGACGCCAAGGGCCAGGTGGTCATCTACCGCGGCATCAACCAGCGGATCGCCGGGATCAGCCTGTCCAGCCCCTACCAGGCGACCGCGATCGAGCTGTCCCAGGTGCCGTCGAACTACCAGCAGACGGTGCAGACCGCGTACGCCTCCGGCAGCCTCGCCCAGGTGCAGCAGATCGTCGGGAACGTCCGCGCGGCGGTCAACCAGTGCCGCCAGCAGTACGCCAGCGTGCGGAACTGGGTAACCGCCGAGAACGGCTACAGCGCCGCGGTTGCCCAGGCCCAGCGTCAGCGCACCAAGGTGACCAGCATCCCCAAGCCCGGCCAGCGGCCGAGCGTCGATGGCATGTGCCCCCCGTCGCAGGCGTTCGGCATCCCGGCCAGCTCGCTGGTCCCGGCCGCGGCGGGGCAGTCATGAGCAGCATCACCGCCCGGTCTCCGGCGGTCGACCCGACCGGCCCGCTGGCCCCTGCGGTGCGGGGGCGGCGGCGCACCGAACTGCTGATGCTGGTCTTCGCGCTCGGGCTGGTGGCGTTCGCGTTCGCGAACGTCGGCTACAGCCTCAAGGGCAGGCTGCCATCGCCGATGGCGGAGTACCTGGGCGTGTTCGCGGGCCTCGTTCTCGTCGCTCACCTGGCGGTACGCAGGTTCGCCCCGTTTGCCGACCCGCTGCTGCTGCCGCTCGCGGCCCTGCTCAACGGCCTGGGCGTCGCGATGACCTACCGGCTGGCCGCGCAGGGCAACCTGCTGTCGGTGCGGATGAGCCCGTCCGCGACCGGCATCCAGCTCGTCTACACGGCCGTCGGCATCGGCTGCCTGGTCGCGGTGCTGATCGTCATCCGGGAGCCGCGGATGCTGCAGCGGTACACCTATACGCTCGGCGCCATCGGGCTGGCGCTGATCGCCGTGCCCGCGCTGCTGCCCGCCTCGATCAGCGAAGTCCCGGGGACCGGCGCCAAGGTCCAGATCAGGCTCAGCTCGTTCACCGTCCAGCCCGAGGAGTTCGCGAAGCTGGCGCTGGCGGTGTCCTTCGCCGGCTATCTGGTCGCCAAGCGAGACGTGCTGGCCCTGGCCGGCCGCCGGGTGCTCGGCATCGACCTGCCGCGGGCGCGCGACCTCGGGCCGATCGTGGCCATCTGGGTCGCCAGCCTGCTGCTGCTGGTGTTCGAGAGCGACGTCGGCACCAGCGCGCTGTTCATGGGGTTGTTCGTCGCGATGCTGTACATCGCCACGTCGCGGACGTCGTGGCTGCTGCTCGGCTTCGTCATGTTCGTGGCGGGCGCGTTCGCGGCCAGCAAGGCGTTTTCGCACGTCGGGGAGCGCTTCGACATCTGGCTGCACCCGTTCGCCGGGCAGAACCCCAGCCATAACGCCTACCAGCTCGTCCAGGGCCTGTACGGGATGGCCAGCGGCGGGCTGCTCGGTAAGGGCCTGGGCGGCGGCCAGCCCTACATCACCCCGCTGGTGCAGAGCGACCTGGTGTTCACCGCGTTCGGCGAGGAACTCGGCCTGGCGGGCCTGATGGCCATCCTGCTGGTCTACGGGCTGATCGTGCAGCGCGGCCTGCGCAGCGCGATGTCGGTGAAGGACCCGTTCTCCAAGCTGCTGGCCGGGGGCCTGTCCTTCATGCTCGCGCTGCAGGTCTTCGTCATCGTCGGCGGCGTGAGCAGGCTTATCCCGCTGACCGGCATCACGACCCCGTTCCTGTCCCAGGGCGGATCCTCGCTGGCGGCGAGCTGGATCCTGATCGCCTTGCTGGTCCGCGCGTCGGACACGGCCAGGCGGCCGCCGCCGCGGCCGATCCAGGAGGAAGGCGTGACTCAGGTGGTGACGCTGCCGTGAACCGCGCGCTGCGCCGGATATCCATCGCCGTGCTGGTGATGTTCGTGCTGCTGCTGGTCAACATCAACTACCTGCAGGGCTTCCAGGCCGCCAGCCTGGCGGCCAAGCCGAACAACGCCCGGGCATTCGAGGCGCAGTTCGCCCACCAGCGCGGCAGCATCGTCACCTCCGACGGGGTGACCATCGCCGAGTCCAAGCCGAGCAGCGACGTGTACAAGTACCTGCGGTCCTACACCCATGGTCCCGAGTACGCCCCGGTGACCGGCTACGACACCTTGTACAGCCAGACCGGCGTCGAGGCGGCGGAGAACTCGCTGCTGGCCGGCAACTCATCCGCGCTGACCGTGCGCAACGTCATCGACCTGCTGACCGGCAAACAGCGCAAGGGCGCCGACGTCACGGTCACCATCAGCTCCGCGGCGCAGAACGCCGCCTACAGCGCGCTCGCCGCGGGCGGCAAGCCGGGCGGCGTGGTCGCACTGGACCCGAGGACCGGGGCGATCCTGGCCCTGGCCTCCTACCCGAGCTACGATCCCAACGTGCTGGCCACCCACAACGGCGACCAGCTCATCGCGGCGGACGAGGCGCTGCTGCGGGACCCGGCCCAGCCGCTGCTCAACCGCGCCATCGTCGAGACCTCCCCGCCGGGCTCCACGTTCAAGATCGTCACGAGCGCGGCGTACCTGACCCAGAACCCGTCCGCGAACACGCAGACCAGCGTCGACTCGCCGGCCCAGCTCATGCTGCCGCAGACCACGCACGTGCTCACCAACAACGACGGGGAGGCGTGCGGGAACGGCGGCGGCCAGGCCCCGCTGATCACCGCATTCGCGCAGTCCTGCGACACCACCTTCGGCAAGCTCGGCATGGACCTCGGCGGCCAGGTGCTCAACGCGATGGCGGCCAAGTTCGGCATGAACAACCCGGGCCTCACCATCCCGCTGGGCGTGGCCAAGAGCAACTACGTGATTCCGCCGAGCCAGGCGCTGACCGCGTTCTCGGCCATCGGCCAGTACAACGACACGGTCACGCCGCTGCAGGAGGCCATGTTCGCCGCGGCAATCGCCAACAACGGCACGCTGATGAAGCCGTTCCTGGTGCAGCAGGTCACCGCCAGCGACCTGAGCACCGTACAGACGACGTCGCCGCAGGTCCTGAGCCAGCCGGTCTCCCCGTCTGCCGCCCAGGCCATCGGCCAGATGATGCTCGCCGTGGTCCAGCAGCCCGACGGCACCGCGGCCCAGTTCAACGCCCAGGCCGAGGGGGGCCTGCAGATCGCGGGCAAGACGGGCACCGCGCAGAACGGCATCAACAACACCGGTCTGGACGACGCCGCCTTCACCGCCTTTGCGCCCTACGGCAACCCCAGCATCGCCGTTGGCGTCATAATCCGGGGCGGCGGATACGGCGCGGTCGCGGCCGCGCCCATCGCCGTGCAGGTCATCAAGGCCTACCTGGCGTACCTGGCACATCAGGGGAAGCAGTGAACGACTACCTGCTGGCTGGCCGTTACCGCCTGACCGGCCGCATCGCGGCCGGCGGGATGGGTGAGGTATGGCGCGGCCGGGACGAACTGCTCATCCGGCAGGTCGCGGTGAAGCTGCTGCCCACCGGGCGGGCCGACGACCCGTCGTTCCTGGCCAGGTTCCGCGCCGAGGCACGGTACGCGGCCAGCCTGTCCCACCCGGGCATCGCCCGGGTTTATGACTACGGCGAATCGGCCGAATTCGGCGGGGCCTACCTCATCATGGAGCTGGTCGACGGCGAGCCGCTGTCCGCGATCCTGGCCAGGGCGGGCCGGCTGTCCCCCGATGCCACCCTGCACATCGTCGGCCAGGCCGCCCGCGCGCTTGACGTGGCGCACCAGGCCGGCATCGTGCACCGGGACATCAAGCCGGGCAACCTGCTCGTCACCGCCGACGGCACCACGAAGATCACCGATTTCGGCATCGCGACCGCGGTCCGCGCGGCACAGGCGGCGCACCTGACCGAGACCGGCATGGTGATGGGCACGGCCATGTACGTGTCGCCGGAGCAGGCCACCGGCGCGCAGGTGACCGCCGCCTCCGACATCTACTCCCTCGGCGTGGTCGCATACGAGTGCCTGGCCGGCCGGCCGCCGTTCACGGCCAGGGAGCCGCTGGCGATCGCGTACGCGCACAAGCACGAGCCGGTGCCCGCGCTGCCGCCGGACGTGCTGCAGCCGGTCACCGAGCTGGTCTACCACATGCTGGCCAAGGCCCCCGGCGAGCGCCCTCCCAGCGGGCAGGCTGTCGCCGACCGGGCGGACGCGCTGCGCGAGGCACTGGCCGCCGGGCCAGCCCCCGGGACGACGGCCTATGCGGGCGCGACCAGGACCGACCTGCCCGCCGCCGCAGCGGCCGCGCTGCTCGATCGGCAAGACGCAGACCCAGATACCGAACCAATCGGTGGTGCACGTCCTCCGGCCGCTGGGCGCCGCCTGGTGATGGCGGGCAGCACGGCGGGGCTGTGCGCGATCGCCGCCGTCGCGGGCCTGTACCTCAGCGGCCATATCGCCGGTTCCGGCTCCGGCGCGGGCACCGGCTCGGCAACCCACCTGAGCTCGCCGTCGGCCTCCGCGCGGTCACACCGCACCGCCCAGCACACCAGCCCAGCCCCGCACTCTAGTCTGGTAAGAGAACAGTCGGCACCGCCGCCCAGCCCGACCGCGCGGCCGACGCCGACACCGACAACTAAACCGGCACCGTCCGCGACGCCGACACCGTCGTCGGCAAGCCCGACGAAATCGGCGACCAGCTCGGCCTCACCGACGCACTCGGCGTCGGCGAGCGCGTCGGCGACCTCTCCTTCTCCTTCCACAGGGGACCATAGGTAATGGCGAAGATGCAGGGTGGTTTGGCACAGTGCGAGACATGACACAGCCCCGTCTGCTTGGCGGCCGCTACGAGCTCGACGGCGTCGTCGGGCGCGGCGGCATGGCCGAGGTGTACCGGGCACGCGACATCCGGCTCGACCGGATCGTCGCGATCAAGACGCTGCGCACCGACCTGGCCAGGGACCAGATCTTCCAGGCCAGGTTCCGGCGCGAGGCACAGTCCGCGGCCTCGCTGAACCACCCGAATATCGTCGCGGTCTACGACACCGGTGAGGACCTGGCCACCGGTGTCACGGTGCCGTACATCGTGATGGAGTTCGTCGACGGCCGGACGGTGCGGGACCTGGTGGCCGAGGGCCACCGGCTGCTGCCGGAGCGGTCGCTGGAGATCATCGACGGCGTGCTGCGCGCGCTGGAGTACAGCCACCAGGCCGGCATCGTGCACCGGGACATCAAGCCGGGCAACATCATGGTGACCCGCAACGGCGACATCAAGGTCATGGACTTCGGCATCGCCCGGGCGATGAGCGACGCCCAGGCCACCATGACCCAGACCGCCCAGGTGATCGGAACCGCCCAGTACCTGTCACCTGAGCAGGCCCGTGGGGAGAGGGTGGACTCCCGCAGCGACATTTACTCCACCGGTTGCGTGCTGTACGAACTGCTCACCGGACGGCCGCCGTTCACCGGGGACTCGCCGGTGGCGATCGCCTACCAGCACGTCAGGGAGAACCCGATCCCGCCGTCCCGGGTGGACCCTGACGTGCCGGCCTGGGCCGATGCGATCGTGCTGCGCGCGATGGCCAAGTCGCCGGCCGACAGGTACGCCACGGCCGGCGAGATGCGCGCGGACCTGCAGCGGGCCGCCTCCGGCATGCCGTTGGCCGCCGCGCCGCCGACCAGGCTGGACTATGCCGGATACCCCGCCACCCAGCGGATGGGCGGTGCCGCGATGGCCGGGCCGACGTCGCAGATCCCGCCGGCCGAGGACTACGACTACGCCGGCGCGGGCTACGACGGCGGCGGGCGCCGCAGCCTGGGCTGGATCCCGTGGGTGCTCGGCCTGCTGCTGGTGATCGCCGTGGTGGGCGGCGTGGCCTATTACCTGCTCGGCAGCACCGGCAAGACCTCCGCGGTCCCGCAGGTCAACGGTGAACCCATCGCGCTGGCGGAACAGCAGGTCAAAAACGCCCACCTGATCCCGAAGCCGGTGAGCCAGCCGGACCCCACCGTCAAGAACGGCTACGTGATCCGGTCCAATCCGGCTGAGGGCGACAACGTCGCGGCCAATACCACGGTGACGCTGTATGTGTCGTCAGGCCCGGCAGCGGTCACCGTGCCCAACGTGGTGGGGCAGCAGCAGAACCAGGCCGAATCGACGCTGACGGGCGCGGGATTCAGGTTCTCGGTCAGGACCGATCCCACCTCGACGCAGCCTTCGGGGCAGGTGATCAGCCAGAACCCGAACGGCGGCACGGCACCGCCCGGCTCCACGGTCACCATCACGGTCTCCGGCGGGGCGGTCTCGGTGCCCTCGGTGATCGGCGATCCTCAGCAGACCGCCATCAACGTGCTGACCGCGGCCGGGTTCCAGTTCAGCGTCCAGCAGGAGACCGGCCCGGCGCAGTTCGCGAACGGCACCGTTTTTAACCAGGTGCCTGTGGCCAATGGCACGGCTACCAAGGGTTCAACGGTGACCATCTACGTGCAGAACGGCGCGTCACCGTCTCCGACCCCATCGCAGTCGTCGCCGTCGCCGTCGACCTCGCCGAGCCCGGGCTCCAGCAGCGGGCCTCCCTGAGCCCTGGCGGGTTCGCCGCTGCGGCCAGCTAGGCCGCGGCGAGCGGCTACCCTTGGGCAGAGGCTGGTTCCACCCCGGAAGGGTCCCTACCCAGGAGGCCGTCGTGCCCAGGTCGCGTGTCCGCAAGAAGACGGTCTACACACCGCCGCCGCGGAAGACCGCGCGGCGGAAGGCGAGCCCGCCGTGGGTCGGCCCGGCCATCGTGGCCTGCCTGGTTCTCGGCCTGGCGTGGATCGCGGTGTACTACATCACCCAGGGATCGGTGCCTGGCATGTCCGCCCTGGGCGCATGGAACCTGGTGGTGGGCTTCGGGCTGATCATTGCCGGCGTCACCTTGTCCACCCGGTGGCGCTGAGCTTACAGTCCCGCGCCGGTGAGCTGGGCGGTCCTGAGCATGACCGATACCGCGATCACGGCGATGACGACGACGGTGGCGAACACCTGCACCGCGGCACGGTTGCGGCGCGGCGCGTAGGTGTAGGCGGCGGTGAGCAGCGCCCCGGTGAGCAGGCCGCCGATGTGGTCCTGCCAGGCGATGGTGTTGTGGAAGAAGAAGCTGAGGGCCAGGTTGATGGCGATCAGCAGGACAATCCCGCGGCTGTCAAGGCGCAGCCGCCTGGACACGACGAACCACGCGCCGAACAGCCCGAAGATCGCGCCCGAGGCGCCCACGGCGGGCGCGTTCTGCGGCGCCAGGTAGTAATACATCACCGCGCCTCCGACGGCGCTCAGCAGGTACACGGCAAGGAACCGCACCCGGCCGAGCAGGCCCTCCAGCCCGGGGCCGACGAAGATCAGCGCCCACATGTTGAACAGGATGTCCATGAATCCCAGGCCGGACAGGCCCGTCGCCGGGGCTACGAACGCGGACGTGATCAGCCGGTACCATTCGCCCGCGGCCACGCCGTGCACCGGGCCGCCGGGCCCGTATGCGGCGTATCCGAGCATCTCCAGGTGGTTCACGATGCCCGGACGCACCCACGTGGCCACGAACACCGCGACGTTCAGCGCGACCAGCGTCCAGGTGACCACCGCCCCGGAGGCCCGGCGCCTGCCGGGCGCGGAGCCGGACCCGGCCCTGCCCCGGCGGGTGCCCCCAGCCTCCCTGGCGCCCTCGCCGATGCACTCGACGCACTGCTGGCCTACCGAAACCGCGCGCATGCAGTCGGGACACGCGTAGCGCCCGCACCGGACACAGGACACGTAGCTCTCCCGCTCCGGGTGGCGGTAACACGCGGGGACTCCCGGCGGGGCCGTGTCCCGGCTGACCCGCTGGTCCGATTCGCCCGGTACCG
>JAFAPY010000316.1 GCA_019246795.1 Streptosporangiaceae bacterium
CCTGCAGGACCTGGTCAGCTACAACGTCAAGCACAACGAGGCCAACGGCGAGGACAACAGGGACGGCACCGACGACAACCGGTCGTGGAACTGCGGCGCCGAGGGCCCGACCGACGACCCGGCGGTGCTGGCGCTGCGGGCACGGCAGAAACGGAACTTCCTCGTCACCGTGTTCTTGTCCCAGGGCGTGCCGATGCTGCTCGCCGGGGACGAGATGGGCCGGACCCAGCGGGGCAACAACAACGCCTACTGCCAGGACAACGAGATTTCCTGGCTGGACTGGGACGCCGATGACGCCGGGCGAGACCTGCTGCGGTTCACCGAGACGGTCGCTGCCCTGCGCCGGGACCACCCGGTGTTCCGGCGGCGCAGGTTCTTCCGCGGCCTGGCGGCGGACGGCGAGACCGGCGACATCATGTGGCTGACCGCTGGCGGGGCCGAGATGACCGGGGCCGACTGGGCCGCCGGCGACGTCAAGTCGCTGGCGGTGTTCCTCAACGGCGAGGCGATCAGCGAGCCGGACCCGCGCGGCGGGCGGATCACCGACGCCAAGTTCCTGCTGCTTTTCAACGCGCACGGCGACCCGGTCACGTTCACGCTGCCGGAGGCCGCCCTGGCAGCCAGCTGGCAGGTGGTGGTCGACACCGCCATGCGCCTGCCGGACGGGACAGCGCTGCTGCCCAAGAGCGAGATCGAGGTCTTTGGCCGAGCCGTCGTCGTGTTGAGGTCCACGGACTGACCATGCGCCACCTTGCCGATCTCGCCGATGAGGACCTCGCTGCCGCCTACGCCTACCCGCCCGGCCGGTGCCTGCGCGCCAACTTCGTGGTCAGCGCGGACGGTGCCGCGACCGTCAACGGCGTGTCCGCCGGGCTGTCCTCGCCGGCCGACCGGCGCGTGTTCCTTCTGCTGCGCAACCTCGCCGACGTCGTAGTCGTCGGCGCCGGGACGGTACGGGCGGAAGGCTACGGCCCGGCCCGCCCCAGCAAGGCGTGGCGCTGGCTGCGGGACGGGCGGCCGCCGACCCCGCCGATCGCGGTGGTCAGTGCCCGGCTGGACCTGGACCCGGCCAGCCGCCTGCTGTCCGCCGCGCCCCCCCATGCCCGCACGATCGTGATCACTGCGGCCAGCTCGCCGCAGGACCGTCGCGCCGAGCTGGCCAGCTGCGCCGAGGTCATCGTGGCCGGCGACACCACCGTCGACCTGCACGCCGCTCTCCGGGCACTGGCCGACCGCGGCCGCCCGCGGATGCTCACCGAGGGCGGCCCGCACCTGTTCGCGGAGCTGGCCGCCGCCGGGCTGGTCGATGAGCTGTGCCTGACGATCGCCCCGCTGCTGACCGGCCCGCACGCCAGCCGGATCGTGGCCGGCGCGCTGTCGCCGCCCGAGCCGCTGCCGCTGGCCCTCGCCCACGTCATCGAGGTCGAGAGCTACCTGCTGTGCCGTTATACGAGAAAAACCATTGATACCTAACGACCTGTGCTGCCCGGCCTCGAAGGACCTGCGGCGGAAGACGTCATTACAGTTGGCTCATGGCGCTGCACACCCAGGTGGACGAGTCCGGCCAGGAAGCCGAGCTGGAGGTCAATCCCGTCTACGTCCGCGAGCTGAGCTACGAGATCCCGCGGTACCGGCTGCCGGAGCACGGCCAGCTTCCAGGCACCGCGCTGCAGGTGGTGCGCGACGAACTGATCCTGGACGGCAACGCCAGGCTCAACCTGGCGACGTTCGTCACCACCTGGATGGAGCCGGAGGCGGCGCGGCTGATGGCCGAGTGCGCCGCGAAGAACATGATCGACAAGGACGAGTATCCGCAGACCGCCGACATCGAGCACCGTTGCGTGAACATCCTGAGCAGCCTGTGGCACGCGCCGGCCGGCAGCGCGGCAACCGGAACCTCCACCAGCGGGTCGAGCGAGGCCTGCATGCTCGGCGGGATCGCGCTGCTGTGGCGGTGGCGGGCCAGGCGGCGGGCGGCCGGCCTGGACGCGAGCAAGCCGAACCTGATCATGGGCGCCAACGTGCAGGTGTGCTGGGAGAAGTTCTGCCGCTACTGGCAGGTAGAGCCGCGCACGGTGCCGATGGTGCCGGGACGGCTGCACCTGCGCGGCGAGCAGGCCGCGGCCAGGTGCGATGAGAACACCATCGGCGTCGTGGCCATCCTGGGCTCCACCATGGACGGCAGCTACGAGCCGGTGCTGGAGATCAGCCGGGCGCTCGACCAGCTGCAGACCGAGCAAGGCGTTGACGTCCCGGTGCACGTGGACGCAGCGTCGGGCGGGTTCGTGGCACCGTTCCTGCAGCCGGACCTGGAGTGGGACTTCCGGGTGCCGCGAGTGGCCTCCATCAACGCGTCGGGGCACAAGTACGGCCTGGTGTATCCCGGGGTCGGCTGGATCATCTGGCGGACCCCGGACGCGCTGCCGGACGACCTCGTCTTCCGGGTCAACTACCTGGGCGGGGAGATGCCGACGTTCGCGCTGAACTTCTCCAGGCCCGGGGCGCAGGTCGCTGCCCAGTATTTCAACTTCATCAGGCTCGGCCGCGCCGGTTACCAGCGGGTGCAGCAGGCCTGCCAGGACGTGGCATTGCGCCTGTCCGGCGAGATCGCGAAGATGGGCCCGTTCGAGCTGCTCAGCGAGGGCAGAGACCTGCCGGTGTTCGCGTTCAAGCTGCGCGACGACATCACCGGCTACTCGGTCTTCGACCTGTCCGAGCGGCTGCGGATGCGCGGCTGGCAGGTGCCGGCGTACACCTTCCCCGAGGACATGACCGATACGGCGGTGATGCGGATCGTGGTCAGGAACGGGTTCAGCATGGACCTGGCCAACCTGCTGCTCGACGACCTCCGCATGCACGTGCGGTTCTTCGAGCACCACCCGCAGACCCAGCCGCCGCCGGAAATCCAGCGCAGGCGCGAGGCCTTCAGGCACTGAGCGGCCGCGCGGCGGCTTGCCCGACGCGCGCGCTCCGGTAAGCACTGAGCCGGCGGCGGGCTACGCTGCGGGGTAGGCGACGTTGCCGAGGAGCTGAGGATGACGGTGCTACGCAGCTACGTGAACGGGAGCTGGCTCGAGCCGGCCGACCAGGGGCGGCCGGTGCTGGACGCGGTGACAGGCGAGGAAGTCGCCCGCGTGTCCTCGGCCGGGATCGACATGGCCGCGGCGCTGGACTACGGCAGGTCCGTCGGCGGCCCGGCGCTGCGTGAGCTGACCTTCCACCAGCGGGCCGCGCTGCTCAGGTCGCTGGGACTGCTGCTGCGCGAGCACCGCGAGGAGCTGTACGCGCTGAGCGCGCGTACCGGGGCCACGCGCGCCGACGCC
>JAFAPY010000333.1 GCA_019246795.1 Streptosporangiaceae bacterium
CCTGCAGGACCTGGTCAGCTACAACGTCAAGCACAACGAGGCCAACGGCGAGGACAACAGGGACGGCACCGACGACAACCGGTCGTGGAACTGCGGCGCCGAGGGCCCGACCGACGACCCGGCGGTGCTGGCGCTGCGGGCACGGCAAAAGCGCAATTTCCTCACCACGCTGCTGCTGTCGCAAGGAGTGCCGATGCTGCTGTCCGGCGACGAGATGGGCCGCACCCAGCGGGGCAACAACAACGCCTACTGCCAGGACAACGAGATCTCCTGGACCGACTGGGCGGGCCGCGGCAAGGACGACCTGGCGCTGCTCGACTTCGTCCGCATGCTGATCCGGCTGCGCGCCGACCACCCGGTGTTCCGCCGCCGCAGGTACTTCGGCGACCTGGCGGTCCACGGCAAGCAGCAGCTCGCCGACATCGCATGGCTCACCCTGGCCGGGGAGGAGATGACCGAGGAGAACTGGGAGGCCGGCTTCGCCAAGTCACTCGCCGTGTTCCTCAACGGCGGCGCGATCAGCGAGCTGGACCGGCGTGGCGAGCCGGTCACCGACGACTCGTTCTTGCTGCTGTTCAACGCCAGCGAGGGTGACCTGGAGTTCGTGATCCCGCCGCGCCTGTACGGCCAGCGCTGGTTCAAGGTGGTTGATACCGCGGTTGCGCTGGAGGCCGCGCAGGCCGAGGACGCGGTCAAGCCGGGGGACGTGATCACCGTGATGAGCCGATCGATGCAGCTGCTGCGCTGTGGCTGAGCCGCCGGTCCCGGTTTCCACCTACCGGCTGCAGCTCCGCGCGGAGTTCGGCTTCGCGCAGGCGGCCGGGCTGGCCGGCTACCTGGCCGATCTCGGCCTGACGCACGTCTACCTGTCGCCGATCCTGCAGGCGGTGCCGGGCTCGCCGCACGGGTATGACGTGGTGGATCACTCGCGGGTCTCCGACGACCTGGGCGGACAGGGCGCTTTCCGGGCGATGGTGGCCGAGCTGCACCGGCACGGCCTGGGAGTGGTGGTGGACGTGGTGCCCAACCATATGGCCAGGCCCGCGCCCGAGTGGCTCAACAAGCAGCTGTGGTCGGTGCTGCATGAGGGCCGGCAGTCGCAGTTCGCGCCCTGGTTCGACATCGACTGGGACGCGCAGGACGGCAAGCTGCTGGTGCCGATCCTGGGCGGACCAGTCGATAAGTGCCTGGGCGACCTCAGCGTGGAAGCTGACCCGCGGATCCCTGCGGGGGCCGGGTACCGCGGGCCGGTGCTGCGCTATTTCGATCACGTGCTGCCGCTGCGGGACGGCACCGCCGGCCTGCCGCTGGGCACGCTGCTTGACGAGCAGCACTACCGGCTCACCGACTGGCACGATGCGAACACCGGGCTCAACTACCGGCGGTTCTTCGACATCGATTCGCTCATCGCGATCCGGGCGGAAGACCCTGACGTGTTCGCCGCCAGCCACGGACTGCTGCTGCGCCTGCACGGCGAGGGACTGATCGACGGCCTGCGGATCGACCACCCGGACGGCCTCGCCGATCCCGGGGCCTACCTGCGCCGGCTGGCCGGCGCAACCGGCGGCGCCTGGGTCGTGGTGGAGAAGATCCTGGCCTACGGTGAGCAACTGCCCGCATGGCGCTGCGCGGGCACCACGGGCTACGACGCTCTCGCCTGGGTCGACCGGCTGTTCACCGGCCGCGCCGGCGAGACGCAGCTCACCGAGGAATACCTGCGGTTCACCCGCGGCAGGAGCTGCTTCACCGACGTCGAGCGGAACGCCAAGCGGTACATCGCCGACGGCACGTTCACCGCCGAGCTGTCCCGGCTGATCCGGGTCATCCGCCGGGCGGGATACCCCGCAGCGGACGGCTTCACCGCGGCGGACCTGCATCGGGTGCTGGCGGCGGTGCTCGCCGGGTTCGGCGTGTACCGGGCGTACGTGACTCCGGGACAGCCTGCGCCGCAGCAGGCGGTCGGCGTGGTGACCGCGGCCGTCGGATCGGCCCGCGCCGAGCTCGAGCCACGGCTGCTCCCGGCCGCCGAGGCGGTGCGCGCCGCCGTCCTCGGCCTGGCCGGAACGTCCGGGGCCTCTTCCGCCCAGGCGGCGCGGTACGAGGTGATCGTGCGGTTCGGCCAGACCACGGGTCCGGTGATGGCGAAAGGGGTGGAGGACACCGCGTTCTACCGCTGGTCACGGCTGGTCTCGCTGAACGAGGTGGGCGGCAGCCCGGACGTGTTCGGCATCGGCCCGGAGCGGTTCCATGCCGAGGCCGGCCGGCTGGCCCGCGACTGGCCGGCCACGCTGACCACGCTGTCCTCGCACGACACCAAGCGGCAGGAGGACGTCCGGGCCCGGCTCGCCGTGCTGGCCGAGCTGCCGGAGCAGTGGAGCGGCGAGGTGACCCGCTGGCACGCCGCGGCCGCGGCTCTGCCCGCCGGGGCCGCTGCTGCGGCCCGGGGAGCGCCGGAACCGGACACCGAATACCTGATGTGGCAGACCCTGGTGGGCGCCTGGCCGATTGACGGCGAACGGCTCGGCGAGTACCTCACCAAGGCGATGCGGGAAGCGAAGACCCGCACGTCGTGGACGGAAACGGATGCCGGGTACGAGGCGGCGGTGCTCGACCTGGCGCGGGCCGTGCTCGCCGACCCGGCGCTGGCCGCGGCCATCGAGGGTTTCGCGTCCGCGATCGCGCCGGACGCGCGGGCGAACTCGCTCGGCGCCAAGCTGGTGCAGCTCACCATGCCCGGGGTGGCCGACGTGTACCAGGGCTGCGAGCTGGCCGGGCTGTCCCTGGTCGATCCGGACAACCGCAGGCCCGTGGACTACCAGCGCCGCCGCGCGATGCTCGCCGCGCTGGACGCGGGGGAACCCGCGGCAGGCCTGGATGCGGACAAGCTGCTGGTGACCTCCACGGCCCTGCGGCTGCGCCGGCAGCACCCGGACTGGTTCGGCGGCAGCTACGTCCCGCTGGCTGCCGAAGGGCCGGCCGGCGGCCACGCGGTGGCCTTCGCCCGGGGCGGGCGCGCGGTCACCGTCGCTACCCGGCTGCCCGCGGGGCTGCGGCGGCGCGGCGGCTGGGCGGACACCGTCCTGCCGCTTCCCGGCCCGCGCTGGCGGGATGTGCTCACCGGGACCGGGCACGCCGGATCGCGGCCGCTGCTGTGCGACCTGACCGGGCGGCTCCCGGTGGCGCTGCTCGTCCCGGACCGCTTTTCCCGGGACGGGGACCCGTCGTGACCAGGTTCAGCGTCTGGGCCCCTGCCGCTGCCAAGGCCGAGGTGGAGGCCGCCAGGCGGCGGTACCCGATGGCCAGGGTCGCTGCCGAGGCACCGCACGGCTGGCCCGGCTGGTGGACCGCCGACGTGCCCGGCGTGGCCGCCGGCGTCGATTATGGCTTCCGCCTCGACGACGGCGAGCCGCTGGCCGATCCCCGGTCGCTGCGCCAGCCGTTCGGCGTCCGCGGGCTGAGCCGCATCTACGATCACTCGGCGTTCGCCTGGACGGACCGCAGCTGGCGCGGCGGCCCGCTGCACGGCTCGGTGATCTACGAACTGCACGTCGGTACCTTCACCGCCGAGGGCACCTTCGACGCCGCCATCGGCCGGCTGGACCACCTGCGCACCCTGGGCGTGCACACGGTCGAGCTGATGCCGGTCGCGGCGTTTCCCGGCCACCACGGCTGGGGCTATGACGGGATCCACCTGTGGGCGGTGCACGAGCCGTACGGCGGTCCCGACGGGCTGAAGCGGTTCGTGGACGCCTGCCATGCCCGCGGCCTGGCCGTGCTGCTCGACGTGGTGTACAACCACGTCGGCATCGGCAACCGGCTGGACGCGTTCGGCCCGTACTTCACCGAGGCGCACGTGACGCCGTGGGGCCCGGCGGTGAACCTGGACCAGCCGGGCTCCGATGAGGTCCGCGCGTTCCTGATCGGCAACGCGCTGATGTGGCTGCGCGACTACCACCTGGACGGGCTGCGGCTGGACGCGGTGCACGCGCTGGAGGACCGCAGGGCGCTGCACCTCCTGGAGGAGCTCGCGGCCGACGTGCAGGCACTGGCGGCGCGGCTGAACCGCGAGCTCGTGCTGGTGGCCGAGTCCGACCTCAACGACCCGAGGCTGGTCAGTTCTCGCGAGGCGGGCGGGTACGGTCTGAGCGGGCAGTGGAGCGACGACTTTCACCACGCCGTGCACGCGGCGGTCACCGGGGAGCGGCAGGGATACTACGCCGACTTCGGGTCGATGGCCGCGCTGGCCAAGACCTATACCAGGGTGTTCTTCCACGACGGCACCTGGTCCTCCTTCCGCGGGCGTAGCCACGGGCGCCACGTCGACGTGTTCCGCATCCCGGCGCACCGCTTCCTCGGCTACCTGCAAAACCACGACCAGGTCGGCAACCGGGCGACCGGCGACCGGATCTCGGCCTCGCTGCCGCCCGAGCTGGTCAAGGTCGCCGCCGGGCTGGTGCTCACCTCGGCGTTCACGCCGATGCTGTTCATGGGCGAGGAATGGGGCGCAGACACCCCGTGGCAGTACTTCACCGACCACATCGAGCCCTGGCTGGCCGACGCCGTCGCGGAAGGACGCAAGAACGAGTTCGCGCGATTCGGCTGGGGACCCGCCGAGGTGCCCGACCCGCAGGACGAGGCGACCTTCCTGCGCTCCAAGCTCGACTGGGCGCAGCGCGACCGGGATCCGCATGTGGGCATACTTGCCTGGTACCGGGAGCTGATCGCGCTGCGCCGGGCCAGGCCCGAGCTGACCGACCCGCGGCTGGACCGGGTACGCGCTGATTTCGACGAGGAGGCCCGCTGGCTGCTGGCCTGCCGCGGGCCGCTGCGGATCGCGGCGAACCTCGGCACCGGCACCGCCGCCCTGCCGCTGGGCCAGCCGGGCGCCGCCGTGCTCGCCGCATCCGCCTCCGGCGTGTCGATCGGCCAGGACACCGTGACGATGCCGCCGGCCGCCTTCGCCGTCATCGAAACCCTCGCGCCGCCCCCGAATCCCTGACCCTGGTAGACGGCCGCCGCGTACCTTGGGGATACTTGCGGTGATGAGCGACGCCGCCGGCCGCCGACAGTGGCGCAACTGGGCAGGGACCGCGGCGGCGCTTCCGGCACGCTGGTGCCAGCCGCGCAGCGAGGCCGAGATCTCCGCCGCGGTCAAGGACGCGGCTTCTGCCGGCCTCCAGATCCGGGTGGCCGGCAGCGGGCACTCGTTCACCCCGATCGCGGCCACCGGCGGGACCTGTCGTGATGGGCCGGGATCACCGCCGCGGACACCCGGACCGGTCTAGTCACCGCCCGCTCCGGGACCACGCTGCGCGCGCTCAACGCCGCGCTGGGCAACCTCGGGCTGGCGATGGCCAACCTGGGCGACATCGACGCGCAAACACTGGCGGGCGCGCTGTGCACCGGGACCCACGGCACCGGCGCCCGCCTGGGCGGGCTCGCCAGCCAGGTGGAGGCGCTGGATCTCATCCTGGGCGACGACTCGCTGGTGACGTGCTCGGCTTCGTCGCGGCCAGAGCTCTTCGCGGCCGCGCGCGTAGGCCTCGGCGCGCTCGGCGTGATTACCGCGGTCACGCTGCGCTGCGTGCCCTCGTTCACGCTGGCGGCGGACGAGCGCCCTGTGCCGCTGCCGGAGGTCCTGGAGCAGTTCGACTCGCTGGCCGCGGCCAACGACCGCGTCGAGTTCTACTGGTTCCCCTACGGCAGCAGGGCCCTGGTCAAGCGGAACAACCGGGTCTCCGCATCGGGCGCCGGGCCCGCGGCGCCGGGCGCCGCGCCGATGCCGGGCTGGCGCAGGTTCTGGGAGTTCGAGGTCCCCGTGGAGGTGCGGGTGACCGCCGCGGACGACATCTGGCTGTCCACGGCATATGGCCGGGACACCGGCTACATCGCCGTTCACCAGTACGCCGGGCTACCCTACCAGGAGTATTTCGACGCGTTCGAGTCGATCGCGGCCAGCGCGGGAGGCCGGCCGCACTGGGGCAAGCTGCACTGCCTCGACGCCGAACGACTCCGCGCGCTGTATCCCCGCTTCGAGGACTTCCGCCGCGTCCGCGCGGAAACCGACCCGGATTGCCGGTTCGGCAACTCCTACCTGGCCCGCGTGCTCGGCGGGGCAGCGAGCCGTGCCGGAAGCCTTACCGGCTGATTACGGCCGGGCCGGTTGCGAACCGCCCGGCGCCGTCGGCTCGTAATCCGGATAGCGGCCGGTGCTCGCGGCCGCCGCGAAAGATCACGGTCCGTGATCACCCTGCCTGGGGCCACGGGCCATGATCGCCGCCTTCTTTCGCCCCGGCGGCCGCGGCACCGGTCCACGGCAGATGGTCCCCACCTCGCGGAAGCGCCCATGACCACCCACTCCCTGTGGAGCTCGATGACCCTCGTGGCGATCGTGGTGATCGCCGTGGCCGCGTTCACCGTGTTGCAGATGATGGCCCTGTCCCGGCAGCGGCGCTCACCATCGGGCCACGACGACCGCTCCCGCTGAGCGTGGCGCGTGCCGCGGCCGAGCGCGCCGGGTCCCGTGGTGCCCGGCACGAACATGCGTGTCAGGCTGGTGCGTTCCCGCTAGCCGCCCTGCAGCCGGGGCGGGATACTGCAAGAGCGAGGCCGCAGCGCTTGTTGAGCCGTTTCGGTACAGGCCGGAAAGGACTTCTTGAGGTCAGTGTGGGAGGAGCTGGGCGCGCTTGATGCGTTCCGGGTAACGGAGATCCCGCGGCGGGCGGACGGCGAGGGCGAGCCGCGGGCGCAGCCGGGCGATCCGGGCCGCGTGCAGCGGGTCGCCGCACTGGCCGCGGCGTATCACGCCAGCGCCGGGCCGGCGGCTGCCGGGTCCGCCGGGGCGCTGGCACTGGGCTGGGTGCGGCACCGCGCGGACGGGCCGGTCCAGTTCCTGGCGGCGGGCGCCGGCCTGGTCGGCAGCGCCGGCTCAGCGGGTCAGGAGGTCTTCCTGACGCTGCCCGCAGGCGCGCGGGCCGAGCCGCTGCCGCCCGGCGCGCTGACCGGGCTGATGTCCCAGCTGCCCTGCTGGCGCGCCATCGCCGGGATCAGCGACGGGCTCCTGGCCACCGACGAGCTCCCCGGCGGCGACCGGCTACCGCCGTCGCTGGAAGAATGCCTGCTTGCCGTGTGGCCGGGGCCGTTCGGCTGGCTGCTTGTCGCCCGGCCGCTGCGGGCGGCCGAGATCGGCGCGCTCGCCGACGTGGTGGCCGACCGTGAGCAGCTCGCCTCGGCCAATTCCGACAGATTCCCCGAACGAGCGGTGGCGGCCCGGCGCCTGCACCTGCGGCACGCCGAAGTGCGGCAGGGCATGTCGACGGGCCTGTGGCAGGTGCGGCTGCTCGCGGGCGGCACCGATGCCGGGGCCGCATCGCGGGTCGCGGGCCTGGTCTGCGCCTCCGCGGACCTGGCCGGACTGCCCTACGCCGTTGCCCCGGCCGGCCGGGCCGCAGCCGGCCTGCCCGAACTCCTGGAGGACCGGGGCCAGGCGCTGGACACGGACGACGCGGCGCCGGCCTACCCGTTCCACGCCAGCACCGAGCTTGTCGCCGCGCTCGCCAGGCCGCCGGGGCGCGAGATCCCAGGCGTGCGCCTCGCGCTGCAGCCGGACTTCGACGTCACCCAGGAGCCGTCCGGGGAGCGTGAGGCGATCGAGGTCGGACAGGTGCTCGATCCCGGCCGCCGGCCCTGCGGGCCGCTGATGCTGCCCCTGGATTCACTGAACAGGCACGTGTTCGTCTGCGGCGCCACCGGCGCGGGCAAGTCGCAGACCGTGCGCGCCCTGCTGGAGGCCGCCAGCGCGGCCGGCATCCCGTGGCTGGTCGTCGAGCCGGCCAAAGCGGAGTACCGGCTGATGGCCGCGCGCCTGTCCGGCGCTGATCCCGGTGCGCCCGGCGCCGCAGGACCCCAGGTGGTGCGCATCCGCCCAGGGGAGTCGGACGCGATCGCGGCAGGCCTGAACCCGCTGGAGCCGGCGCCGGGCGCCGCAGGGCGCAGGTTCCCGCTGCAGACTCACGCCGACCTGGTCAAGGCCCTGTTCATCGCGTCGTTCCGCTCCGAGGAGCCGTTCCCCCAAGTGCTGAGCGCGGCCTTGACCAGGGTGTACGAGGACGCGGGCTGGGACCTGGCGCTCGGCGAGACCGTTGCCGCCGACCCGAACCCCGCCTATCCCAGCCTCACCGACCTGCAGCGGGCCGCGATCAAGGTCGTCCAGGACGTCGGCTACAGCCAGCGGATCACCGATGACGTCCTCGGCTTCATCAAGGTGCGCCTGTCCAGCCTGCGGCTGGGCACCACGGGCCGGTTCCTCGAAGGCGGCCACCCGCTGGATTTCGCCACGCTGCTCCGGGCCAGCGCCGTGCTCGAGATCGAGGACGTGGGCGATGACAGCGACAAGGCGTTCCTGATGGGCACCGTGCTGATCAGGCTGGCCGAGCACCTGCGGATGGCGGCCCGGGACACCGCGGACGGCCCGGCCGGGCTGCGCCACCTGACCGTCATCGAGGAGGCGCACCGGCTGCTGCGCCGCACCGAAACCGGCAGCGCGGCCGGTGCCGCGGAGCACGCGGTGGAGATGTTCGCCGGGCTGCTCGCCGAGATCCGTGCCTACGGCGAGGGGCTCATCATCGCCGAGCAGATCCCGCAGCGCCTGGTCGCTGACGTCATCAAGAACACCGCGGTGAAGATAACTCACCGCCTTCCCGCGGCCGATGACCGCGATGCCGTGGGCGCGGCGATGAACATGACCACGGCGCAGCACCGGTTCCTCGTCACGCTGCGGCCCGGCGAAGCCGCGGTGTTCGCCGACGGCATGGACTATCCGCTGCTGGCGCGGCTGCCGGACGGGACCAGCCGGGAAACGGCGGCCAGGGCAGCCACCGTCACCCCGGCCGGGGTGGTGCGGCCGCGCAGCCCGACCTGCGGTGCCGACTGCGTGGCGCGGCCCTGCACGCTGCGGGACATGCGCCTGGCCCAGCGCGCCCTGGACGAGTACCCGGCGATCAGGCTATGGGCCGAGCTGTCCGTGCTGGCGCACCTGACCGGCTGGCCCATGCCGGTGCCCAGGACCGCGCTGAGCTCGTTGCTGGCGACGATGCCGTCCCGGCTGCGCGACTGCGCCATCTCCCACGGCGTGGACGCTGCCGCGGCGGCCCGGCTGACCGTCATCGCCAGCCGGGTCAGCCCGGTCGGCCTCGCCTGCCATGTCATCACCGCGATCAGGGCGAGGGTGTCGCGGGGAACGTGGCTGTGCCAGCGCGAGGAACCCGCCTGGCTCGCCCCCGCCTACAAGTGGTCCCTCGTCCTCGACGCGCTCAAGTCGGCGGACAGGAAGAGCCCGGGCGCGGGCCCGCATCCGCGCAGCCCGGAATGGGAGCGGACCTACGGGGAGGCCATCATCGGCGATACCTGCGCCCGCCAGGTCGGGAACGTGCAGCGGTGGTATGACAGCGGGCAGCGCAACGCGGCGGAGGTACGGGCGGTCGCGTTCGGCGTCGACCGCCCGTCCGCCACCGAGCGCGCCGTCGGCGCCCGCGCGGACGACGACGACTTCGGCGAGCGGCTGGCCGGGCACCTGGAGCAGTTCGTGGACTGCCGCTGGCCGCTGCTGTACCTCACCGCCGACGTGCTGGCCGGTCCCGGGGCCGGGCGCTGACAACGCACCGCGTTGTCCACAGGCGTATCCACACGCGTGTGCGCCGAGTCGCCCTGCGTAACGCGCAGCTGGGCCGTCTCGCGGCAGGTTATCCACAGCGCGCGCCTGTGGATAAGTCCTCAGTGTTTCCTGGAGCGCGCGCGTCGGGCAAGCCGCCGCGCGGCCGCTCTGTGCCTTCTGGAGCGCGCGCGTCGGGCAAGCCGCCGCGCGGCCGCTCTGTGCCTTCTGGAGCGCGCGCGTCGGGCAAGCCGCCGCGCGGCCGCTCTGTGCCTTCTGGAGCGCGCGCGTCGGGCAAGCCGCCGC
>JAFAPY010000176.1 GCA_019246795.1 Streptosporangiaceae bacterium
GCCCGCAGGGTCTTGGCTCGTTCGGCGCACGGCGGGCAGATGCTGGCCAACGTTGCCCCGCACGGCACCATCACCGGCACGGTTTCCCCGGTCTGAATGTCGGTGCGGCGCAGCTGCACCGGCCGCAGGCACCCGCCGACCGACTCGGCGATCTTGCGGATCGAATCACGAGCCAGCGGGGTGGCGGCACGCTCGGCGCGGGTCTGGCGGACGGTCATGAACAGGCGGCTCCTTCCATTGAGGCGACGTGCAGGGGGGTGAGCTGGAGGCAGCAGCCTGCCCGGACAGGCCGGGCAAGCCGGAACTGGGCAAAGGGGTGTGTGGTGGCCCGAAGGCTTAGCTGCCTCTGCAGCGTGAAGGGCGAAGGTGGGGTGCCCGCAGATCGAAGATGCCCTCGGTGTGCGTTTACTAGTCAGTTCGGGCGGGTCACCCAAGGGGCTCATGCCCCTGCCGGCCAGGCCAGCTCGTTATGGTCGCGCTCGCGGGTGCTGTGTCAGTGCTGCCGGTGACCTTGGACTGTCAGCCCGTCACCTCTGGCAGGTCCGCGCATGCTGCTCCTATGGTGTAGCCGCTCGCGGCCGGGCGCAAACCTGGTACTGCGGGCGTGCCGCGGCGGGTGATTGTCCGTGGTTGTCCGTCAGTGTCTGTGGCTGTCCGCTGGGGTCTGTGAGTACCGAAACAGTGTGACGTAGATCACATTTATCTCGTGGTGCGAGAGCCTCGGGCGGCCCGCAACTGGGGCGCCGAGACCCATGGAGAAGAGCAACCGTGGCGGCACGCGGCCCTGCCGGAAACCGGCGCAGGGCCGGGATAACTATCGCGCCCATTCAGGCCTGGCATGGCGCCGTCCACGCCCGTGCGGCAGCCGTCGAACTCGGCAGCACCGGGAGGTGCAGCGCCAAACGCCCCGCCGTCGCTGGGACAGCGGACCGGCTCGCACGGCTGCTCAAGCGCAGGCTGCTCAAGCGCTTGCGCTCAAGCGCTGCACTGCGGAATTGAGCCATATATAGATCAAGCGCGGCGCCTGCGGCGCCGCGGGGCGGCGCCTGCGCTCGGCCTCTGCCTTGGCGGCCCGGCCGGCGCGCGCCGCCCCTACGCCCAGCCTCACTGATCGTTCCGGCTTACCTCGGCACGGCGGCCCGGTGTCTGCGCGGGCCGTCTTACTCGGCTCCGATTGTCCCGGCCGCGGCGGCCCGCCTCGGCGGGCCCTTGCGGCGTCGCTTTGAGGTGAGCCCGCGTTACCGCGGATCGTGTGAGCGTTGCGTGCTGACACCGGTTGCTGCTGGTGGTCGCTGGCCGCTGGTGCCGTCAGCCGCAAAATCGGGGTAATCGGCCAGCAGGGAGAAGCAGCAAGAAGGGCGCGGCGGCGTCTCTGATATGTGAAGGCGAACGCCGCGGATGGACGTTCACACGCTGGACACTGGCCACATCAGCTCCGCGCCCGAGCCACCGGGCGTGGCCTGTGCCCGGGGAGCCGAAGGGGCAGCCATGATCCCGTACCCGCCAAGCGGACCCCGGCAGATCGCCGACGAAGCCAAGTTCCACACCCAAGACCTCGACCGCGCGCTGCAGCGTGACCAGCGTGCCCAGGCCGAGATGCTGAGCCGGGTCCGCCGCATCATGCGACGCATCCTGGGACGCCCCTCTCCCTCATGACCTGCGGTAGCAGCGTGCCGGGGAGGTTCTGCCATTCCTGGCACCCCTTTCCCGCGTCCAGTTAATGCCTGCCCCGCGGCATGATGGCCAGCCTCCAGACGGTCAGCAGGCTGGGCTGGGCCAGACATGACGCCCGTCCGGGCTCCCGTAGCCGCAGTGCTGATGCCGCCGAAACAAGCAGCGGCGAGGGAGGGAAGGCCGGGAACGGTCGGCGGCCCTGCTTCCGGGTGACCAGGCCAGCCCGCAAGGTCAGGTCAAATTCTCACCGGTTCCGCCGTACTGGTGCTGGTGACGCCTTGCTGCTGTCCCATGGTGACCACGAGCCGTTGACGTCCGCCATCAAGGCAACGCCCAACGGCCGGGAGCGCTGCATTGACGCGGCTACGGCGCCAGACCGCACCGGGCCTGTCATGCTGACGTCGTGCTCGACGCTTGCACCATGTAGTGCTCCACTGCGCCGACCGGGCCGCCTTGGCGGCGTTGTCCTCCCGGTGGTGCTCGGGCAGCACGTGGGATCGGGGTCGGGTCAACGGTGTGGCTACGGAGTGACCGCGATGAATTCGAGAATGTCGGGTACGACCTTGATCGGCCTGAGCGCCTGGTTGGTGGCAGTCAGGATCGGGACCACCGTGTCGTTGACGGTGACATAGGCAGTCTTCCCGTCCGGGGTGATCGCGATGACCCCGGGGTTGCCCCCGACCTGGACCGGGGCCAGGGCCGTGTCGGTGGCAGTCCGGATCGGCGTCACCGTGTCCGACGCCTGGTTGGTGACGTAAGCGGTTTTCCCGTCCGGGGTGATCGCGATGTACACGGGGAAGTCCCCGACCCGGATCGGGGCCAGGGCGGTGTTGGTCGCGGTCCGGATCGGGACCACCGTGCCCTCTTGAAACGGGCTGCCCTGAGCGGCATCTGCGACATAGACGGTGCTGCCGTCCGGGGTGATCGCAATGGCGAACGGGGCGTACCTGGAATTGCCGATCCGGATCGGGGGCAGGGCGGTGTTGGTGGCGGTCCGGATCGGGGTCACAGTGCCCGATTGGCGGTTGAGGATGTAGGCGGTGCTGCCGTCCGGGGTGATCACGATATCCCCCTGGCCTCCCGACAGATCGACGCCGACCCGGATCGGGGCCAGGGCGGTGTTGGTCGCGGTCCGGATCGGGGTCAGGGTGCCCGATTCCTCGTTGGCGACGTAGGCGGTCTTGCCGTCCGGGGTGATCGCGATGGCTCCGGGGCCGTCCCCGACCCGGATCGGGGGCAGGGCCGTGTTGGTCGCGGTCCGGATCGGGGTCACCGTGCCCGATCCATAATTGGTGACGTAGATGGTTTTGCCGTCCGGGGTGATCGCGATGGCCCGGGGGAACCGCCCCACGGTGATCGGGGGCAGGGCGGTATTGGTGGCGGTCCGGATCGGGACCACCGTGCCCGGGCCGGGCAGCGCAGGGCCGCTGATCAAGACGTAGGCGGTGTTGCCGTCCGGGGTGAACACGATGCCGCTTGCGTTGCTAACCCGGATCGGGGGCAGGGCGGTGTTGGTCGCAGTCAGGATCGGGGTCACCAAATGCAACCCGCCTACATAGACGGTAACCGGGTGAGCCAAGGCCGGCCCCAAGCCATGGCCAGTGGAGGCCGGTGCCGGGCTGCGGACCGTGCTGAACACACCCTGGATGCCAAGCACCACCGCAACCACCGCGGCAGCCGCGGCCAGCGGTGCCACCCAGCCCAGCCAGCGGCGGCGCAGCTTCCATGACGACGAGCCCCTACGGGCCCGAGCCTGGTCCGGCGGCAGCCGCAGCGGCGGGATGCCGTCCGGGGTGATCTCTTCGGCGGTTTCCCGCATGGCCGCGCGGAGCCGTTGCTCGATCGCGTTCATGAGGTCTCTCCCAGCGCCCGGGCGAGAGCGGCCAGCGCCCGGGATGTCGTCGATCTGACGGTGCTCGGCCCGATCCCCAGCTGCCGGGCGATCTCGGCGTCCGAAAGCTCAAGGTAGAACCGCAAGACGAGCACTTCACGCTGCCGGTCCGGCAACTGCCGGAGCAAGCGCATCACCTGACGGCGCTGCTCGCCCGCCAGCACAGCGCTTTCCGCCGACGTCGCCAGCGGCTGGCTCACCTCGCCGATGTCGCTTCTCGATTTGCGCCGCAGCACCGACCGGCAGCCATTGAGCACCGACGAGCGCACGTACGCCAGCGCCTTATCGGGCCCAGCAAGCCGATCCCACCGCCGATACAGCCCGCAAAATGCCTCCTGCACGACATCCTCGGCGGCCGCCCTGTCGCTCAGCATCACATGCGCCAGCCGGACCAGACCCAGCGCATGAGCCTCGTAGACAGCCGTCACGGCCGCCTGGACAGCGTCGCTCGTCCCGCCCGCGTCGGCCATCGCAGACAACCGCGGCTTTCCGGGCAGGCCCGCGGCGCCCTGGGGATCGGCGCCCATGTCACTGAGACGCACAACTCGCCGCACCTGCTGCCTGCACGCCAAACTATTTTCACCCCCACCCGCCTAGCCGCATCCGGCAGACCTACCAGGTGGCTGCCCGGAACTGATAAGGAAGAGGTCACTTCGCCAGCCTGTGCAGCCAAGAGTGCAGCCAAGGCACCGGACATCACCGGACGAAGATGCACCGTCACGGACGCCGCGAACAGCGCGCGGGCTCCTTGGCCTGCGGCGCGCCGTCAACTTGTAAACGCCAGGTCAGACGGGCGAACCGGCCGTCAGCGCTCTACCGCGGGAACCGTTCCAGCGGAGACTTATCACCGACGAGCCAGACGTGGCCGAACGGATCGCGGAAACCGCCCTGCCGGTGGACACCCCACGGGACCTCGTGATCCCTGATCTCATCAGACGAGCCATCAGCGCCTGCTGCGACAGCGCGCGCCACCAACACGTCGGGGTCATCAGTGAACACCTCCATCCGCGCCGTCGTCCGGCCGATCACGGCCGGGCTGTCAAAGCCAGCGCTCGTCGGCTCATGCAAGAAGAAGGGCGCTCCTGCGACCTCCAGGCCAACCACGCTGCCGAGGCTCCACAGCTCGGTGGCGCCAAGAGCCCGCTGATACCAGTCGCTCGCCGTCGGCGCGTCCTCGACGGCCAGCATCACAG
>JAFAPY010000177.1 GCA_019246795.1 Streptosporangiaceae bacterium
CGGTGCGGCCTTGGCGCGGCTGCACCTTGATCCGCAGGCCGTCCGGCTTGACCGTCAGCGTTTCCCCGAGCTTCAGCTGGTACCCGCGATGGTCGATGAGGTCGAAACGCTGCAGCAGCATGCCCAGGACCAGCGTGGCCTCCTGCAGGGCGAACTGGCGTCCGATGCAGGCCCGCTGGCCGGAGCCGAAGGGCTTGTAGGCGTTCGGCGGCAGCGCCGCCCGGCGTTCCGGCGCGAAGTGGTCCGGGTTGAACTGCTCCGCGTCATGACCCCAGACCGCGCGGTCGCGGTGCAGCATCGGGGTCAGCACGACAACGGCGGCTCCCTCGGGCAGCGGATACCTGCCGCCGATCACCGTGTCCTGCAGGGGGTACCGGGTGAAGCCCGGAGCGGTAGGCCACAGCCGCAGCGACTCATGGAGGACCTGCGTGATGTACGGCAGCTTCCTGACCTGCGCGTAGGAAGGCAGGAGATCGATGTCGGCGCCGAGCACGGCCTCGGCCTCGGCCTGGGCCCGCGCCATCACCTCCGGGTGCTTGAGCAGGAAGTAGATGGCGAAGGACAGCAGCCCGCTGGTGGTCTCGTGCCCGGCGATGAGGAACGTGATGCACTGGGCGCGGATGTTGGCGTCCGGCAGGCGTTCGCCCGACTCGGTGTCGGCGCCTTCGAGCATGCAGCTGAGCAGGTCGCGGGCTCCTTCGGGGTCGCCGGACTGCTTCCGCCTGGCGATGATCTCGTCGACCAGCCGGTCCATGTACGCCTGGTCGGCGGGGAGCTGCCGCGCGGCCCGGACCCGCAGCCGGTTCTGGATCGGCAGGGAGCGGGCGCGGGTCTGCGCTGCGGTCAGCGTGCGGACCATGGCCGCGACGAACGGGTGCGGCGTATCCCGGTAGAAGGAGTTGAACCGGTAACCGAACCCGCACAGCGCGATGGTGTCCAGCGTCAGCCGGGTCATGTCGCCGGCGACGTCGATATCGTCGTCGCTGTTCAGCCGCTGCCACTTCAGCATCAGCTGGCCGGCCACGTCCAGCATCATCGGGTGGTAGTCCTGCATGGCCTGCTGGCTGAAGGGCGGTCACCTGCTGATGCCAACGGCAGTGCCGCTGAGCAGTGGCGGCGTCGTATAGCAGGATGGGGGCATGCTGGTGGTTCATGTTCATGCGCGGGTCCGGCCGGAGCGGGTCGCGGAATTCCTGGCCGTGACGCTGGTCAACGCGCGGGCTTCGCTGGCCGAGCCGGGCGTGCTGCGGTTCGACGTGATCCAGGACCACGCCGACCCGGCGCACGTGGTGCTGACCGAGGTCTACCGGGACGAGGAGGCGTCGGGGGCGCACAAGCAGACGCCGCATTACGCGGCATGGCGGGACGCAGTCGCCGCCATGATGGCCGAGCCGCGGCAATCGGTCCGGTACGCGGCGGTGTTCCCCGCGGACGGCCGCGGCTGGGCCAGCGAGTCGCCGTGACGGTCAGGTTCGAGTTCGCCACCGCAGGCCGCATCATCGTCGGCGCCGGGCGGGCGGCGGAACTGCCGGGAGTGCTGGCCGGGCTCGGGTCGCGGGTACTGGTGTGCACAGGCGCGGACCCGGCGCGCCACGCCGCGCTGCTCGGCAGCGTGAAGCTGCCGGTCGCGGTGCTGGACGTGGCCGGCGAGCCGACGGTCGAGCTGGCCCGGGCCGGGGCCGCCGCCGCCCGGGAGCACGGCGCCGACGTGGTCGCCGCGGTCGGCGGCGGCAGCGTCATCGATACCGGCAAGGCCATAGCCATGGTGCTGGGCAACGGCGGTGACCCGCTGGACTACCTGGAGATGGTCGGGTCCGGCCGGGCCATCACCCGGCCCTGCCTGCCCTGCGTCGCGGTGCCCACCACCGCAGGCACCGGGGCGGAGGTCACCGCCAACGCCGTGCTTGCCTCGCCGCAGCACCGCCTCAAGGCGAGCCTGCGCAGCCCGCTGATGATCCCCCGGGTTGCGCTTGTCGATCCCCAGCTCACCGTGTCGTGCCCGCCCCAGGTCACGGCCGCCAGCGGGCTGGATGCGCTGACCCAGTGCCTGGAGCCGCTGGTCTCCCCCCGGGCCACGCCGCTGACCGACGGGCTGGCGAGCGAGGGGCTGCGCCGCGCGGCCGCGGGACTGCGCGCCGCCTACGCCGACGGCGAGGACCCGGCGGCGCGGGCGGACATGGCCGTGTGCGCCCTGCTGGGCGGCATGGCGCTGGCCAATGCCAAGCTCGGCGCCGTGCACGGCCTGGCGGGGGTCATCGGCGGCATCGCCGACGTGCCGCACGGCATCGCCTGTGCCGCGCTGCTGGCACCCGTCATCGACGCCAACGTGGCAGCGCTGCGCTCCGGGCCGCCCGGACATCCCGCACTGGACCGCTACGCCCAGGCGGCCCGGCTGCTGACCGGCGAGCCCGCCGCGTCGGTGGCGGACGGCCTCGCCTGGATCCGGCAGACCCTCGCCCTGCTTGCCGTACCCGGCCTGGCCGCGTTCGGCGTCGGGCCGGAGCACGCGGATGAGATCGCCGCCAACGCGGCGAGGTCGAGCAGCATGCAGGGCAATCCCGTCGCGCTGAGCCACGACGACCTGAAGACCGTCGTGCTGGAGGCGCTGTGAACCCGGTTTGCGACAGTACGCGACAGCGGGCATGCTTGGCAGGGTGAACCGGCCTGGGAACACGGGCGCCGTCGGCAGGGGGACCGCGCGTGGCCAGACCCCAGGGCTCATCGAGGCGCATGAGCTGACCAAGCGCTTTGGTGACAAGGTGGCCGTGGACCACCTGTCGTTCACGGTCGAGCCCGGCAGGGTGACCGGCTTCCTCGGTCCCAACGGGGCCGGCAAGTCGACGACGATGCGGCTGATCTGCGGCCTGGACCGGCCCGATGCCGGTACGGCGGCCATCGGCGGCCTCGCCTATCATCAGCTGGCCCGGCCGCTGGCGACCGTCGGCGCGCTGCTCGAGGCACGATCGGCGCACCCCGGCCGCGGCGCCCGCAACCACCTGCTGTTCCTCGCACAGACGCAGGGCTTCCCGGCCCGGCGGGCCGACGAGGTCATCGACCTCGTCGGCTTGCGGGACGCGGCCCGCAAGCGGGTCGGCGGCTTCTCCCTCGGCATGACGCAGCGGCTCGGCATCGCGGCGGCGATGCTCGGCGATCCCCGGGTGCTGCTGCTCGACGAGCCGGGCAACGGGCTGGACCCGGAAGGCATCCGCTGGGTCCGCACCTTCATGCGGCAGCTTGCCGCCGAGGGCCGCACGGTCTTGGTTTCCAGCCACCTGATGAGCGAGATGTCGGTCACCGCTGACCACCTCATCGTGATCGGCCGCGGCAAGCTGATCGCCGACGCCTCGACGCAGGAGTTCATCCAGCGCAGCTCGGAACGATCGGTGCTGGTGCGGACGCCTGATCCTGCCCGGCTGCGCAAGCTGATCACCGCTGAGGGCGGCACGGTCGCCAGCGAGGACAGCGCCGACGGGGTGGCCAGCCTGGCCGTCACCGGCATCGCGGCCCCGCGGATCGGAGAGCTGGCAGCGTCCGCGTCCGTGGTGCTGCACGAGCTCACCCCCAGGGTGGCCTCGCTGGAGGAGGCGTTCATGGAGCTGACCGCGGACAGCGTGGAGTTCGGCGATGCCAGCGCGGGCGCCGGCGGCGCGAACCGGGGCGCGCGATGACCGCCGCGCAGGCTCACAGCGCGGCTGAGCTCAGGACCGCCGAACCGGCCGGCCCGCCCTGGCACGGGTTCGGCCGCCTGCTGCAGGCGGAGTGGACGAAAATCCGCTCGGTGCAGTCGACGGTCTGGTCGCTGCTCGCGTTCGTGGTCGTCGCCGTCGGCTTTTCCACGCTGATCGCGACCGTGATCTCGCACGACTGGAACGCCCCGGGCAACCATCCCAACCACGCCGAACTGCTGGCCGACCCGACCGCGGTGATCTTCGGCGCGGGCCTCGGCCTCGGCCAGCTCGCCATCTGCGTGCTCGGCGTGATCGTGATCACCAGCGAGTACAGCAGCGGAACCATCCGGGCGTCGCTGCTCGCGGTGCCGAAGCGGATCCCGATGCTCGCCGCCAAGGCGCTGGTGTTCGCCGCGATCGACCTCGTGGCCAGCGCGGTCGCGGTCTTCGCGGTGTTCTTCATCAGCACCGCGATCCTGCGCAGCCACGTCTCGATCACGCTCAGCCAGCCCGGGGTCACCAGGGCCGTCATCGGCGCGGTCGTGTACCTCACCGTGCTCGGGCTGTTCGCGCTGGCGATCGGCGGCCTGATCCGGCATACCGCGGGCGCGATCGCCATCGTGATCGCGACCGTCATCGTCGTCCCGCCGCTGGTCGGCCTCATCCCCGGGACCATCGCCAACCACGTGCACGGCTACCTGCCGACCGTCGCGGGCCAGCTGGTCGCCCAGACCAGCCAGCAGCCCGGTGACGTGACGAGCGGCTGGCAGGGCTTCGGCGTGTTCTGCGCGTGGACCGCCGTGCTCCTGGCCGCCTGCGGCTGGCTGCTCGTGCGCCGCGACGCCTGACGCGCATGCATCGGGCCGGCACCGAGCCTGGTGCTGCCCGAGCCGGCCAGGCGCAGCCTCGAAGAGGTCGCGGCCCCGGCGCCGGCTGCCGCCGAGCCGCGGGCGACCGATCAGGTGGCGGCGTAGTGCGGCGCGTTCTGCATCACTGAGGCTGCGCTGGCGGCCCGCTCCAGGAACGCCGCGGCCGTGCCGAAGGTCTCCCCCACCGTGCGTCCCGCCAGGTGGGACTGGTAGGCCCGGTACCGGGCCAGCTCCCAGGCACGACCGCGCGGCAGCAGACCCGCCAGCTGCGGCGCCGGCAGCTGCCGCCACACCCAGGCGGTGATCGCGCCGCCGGAGGGCTGGACCAAACCGGCGCAGCCGTCTTCGTGCCGCATCTGGTTCCTGACGTACCGCAGGCCGCCCAAGATCCCGTCGATCTGCTGCTGGAGAGCGGGCGGGTAACCGGCCAGCATGCGGTCGTAGGCCTCCTGGTGATAGCGCACCAGCGTGGCGTCGACGAGGGTGACCCACCACACCATCTCCCCTATCACCGCGTACCTGCCCGGCCCGTCGCAGCACGACAGTCCGGCAAGCTGGCGCGCGGTGTCGCTCATCGCGGTGACCGACCACGCCAGCGCGGCCGGCCCGGCCGACGGCTCGCCGAGCTTCTCGCGATTCCAGGCGACCCGGCAGCGGGCGGAGCAGAACCGGGCATGTTCGCGGCGCGGCTCGAAGGAGGATCCGCACTGCGCGCAGGCACGGACGTCGGCCATGAAACGATCATATCCGCCGCCCCGATCAGGGGAGGCCTTGGTGACAGCGCGGCTTGACCTCGAAGCGGGGGCCGCCACTGCTGTCGGCGTGCCGGATCCCGCCGGGGACGTCAAGATCGTCGCCGCCGACTCGCACACCCTGGCGCCGCCGCTGTTCACCGGTTCCCTCCCGGCCGCCGACACGGTGCTGCGCGGGCTTTTCGCCCGGTTACCCGCCGTCGTTCGCAGCGGCGTAGCCGCGCCCGCCGGCCAGCACCGCCGCGTGCACGGCACGGGCGATCCTGGCGCCCCACGGCGACCGGGGCCCGGTGAACCGCTCGGTGTGCCGGCCCGCGGGGGCGGCGATGCAGACCGCGTCGGTAGCGGTGCCGGTGGCCGCGAAGCCGGCGTCCAGCACGGCCTGGGCCTTGGCCTCGGTCGCGGTGGCGACGGCGTTGACGAAAGCCGCGGCGGACAGCGGCACCGGCACCGCGACGATCACGTTGATGGTCCCGGGCAGGGCCGGCCGCGGCGGCCCGGCCGGGGCCGCCGCCCAGGTGGGCACGCGCAGCCCGGCCGTGGCGGCGGCGTGCACGCCCTCGTCCTCGCGCTGCACCAGGTTGCTGACCTGCGCGGCGGTCAGCATCCCGACCCCGGAACCGTCCAGGCCGAGGCCTGCGGCAAGCTCGCGCAGGTGCGCCGCGGGGTCGGTGCGGGCGTACCCGGCGGGCACCTGGGCGTTGAGCACCCAAGCGCGCGGCCCGAAGCCGCCGCCAAGCACGCCGCTGGACATCATCAGGTAGCCGGGCCCGGCGCGCCACAGCGCCGTCGGCAGCCGGGCGCCGTCCGCACGGCGCCAGGTCAGCTCAAACCGCATCGTTCCGTCGTCGTGGCCAGTCCGGGCCGCATGGTGTCCCATTCTGGCCATGATCACGGTCCGGCGCGACCCGGGCTTTTAATGCTGCGGGTCTGGAACGCGGGCCCGTGCCCGGCCAGACTGGATACCATGGATGCTTTCGCGCAGGTCACCCTCCCCGATGGCCGGGTGGAGCTGACGGACCCGGCCGCGATCGGCGACAGCCGTTACTCCAACTCCGACCTCGCTCCGGTCCCGGCGGAAAAGCGCACCTGGACCACCTACAACTACCTGGCGCTGTGGGTGGGCATGTCGCACAACCTGGCCACCTATGCCCTGGCGGCGAGCCTGATCGCGGTCGGCATGAGCGCGTGGCAGGCGCTGGCGACCATCGCGCTGGGCAATCTCATCGTGCTGGTCCCGATGCTGGCGAACAGCCACGCCGGGACCAAGTACGGCATCCCGTTCCCCGTGTTCGCCAGGGCGTTCTACGGGATACGCGGCGCGAACCTCGCCGCGATCCTGCGCGCGCTCGTCGCCTGCGGCTGGTTCGGCATCCAGACCTGGATCGGCGGCGAGGGCGTCTACGTGATCACCGGCAAGCTGGCCGGGCACGGCTGGATCGACGCCACCCGGTTCGGCGGCCAGCCATGGACGCTGTGGCTGTCGTTCGCGGTGTTCTGGGTCATCCAGATCGGCATCATCTGGCGCGGGATGAACGCGGTGCGCAGGTTCGAGAACTGGGCGGCCCCCGCGGTCCTGGTGGTGTTCGTCGCGCTGCTGGCCTACATCGCCGTCAAGGCGGGCGGCTTGGGGCCGCTGCTGTCCCAGCCGTCCCACCTCGGCTGGGGAGCGCCGTTCTGGAGCGTCTTCTGGCCGTCGCTGATGGCCATGATCGCGTTCTGGTCCACGCTGTCGCTGAACATCCCCGACTTCACCAGGTTCTCGCGCAGCCAGCGCAGCCAGGCCGCCGGCCAGGTGCTCGGCCTGCCCACCACCATGACGTTCTTCTGCCTGCTGGCCATCCTGATCACCTCGGGCGCGCAGGCGCTCTACCATCAGACGATCTGGGACCCGGTCCTGCTTGCCACCAAGCTGTCCAACCCGGCGGTGGTCATCCTCGGCCTGCTCACCGTGCTCGTCGCCACCGTCTCGGTCAACGTCGCCGCAAACGTGGTCAGCCCGTCCTACGACTTCTCCAACACCGCGCCGCGGTGGATCTCGTTCCGCACCGGCGGCCTGATCACCGGGGTGCTCGGGGTCGCGCTGCAGCCCTGGCGGCTGCTGTCCAACCCGCACGTCTACATCTTCACCTGGCTGGGCTTCTACGGCGGGCTGATCGCCGCGGTGGCTGGCGTGCTGGTGGCCGGCTACTGGGCGGTCAACCGCACCCGCCTGGACCTGGCCGCGCTGTACACCAAGGGCGGCCGCTACTGGTACGGCGCGGGCTGGAACTGGCGCGCCGTGCTGGCCACCGCCGCCGGCGGGTTGCTTGCCGTCGGCGGCGCCTGGTCGGCGCCGGGCCAGGGGCCGTTCCCGGCCGGCGGCCTGATCCCGGCGCTGAAAGGCCTGTACGACTACAGCTGGGTGGTCGGGTTCGCGGCCGGGTTCCTCATCTTCCTGGTGCTGGCCCCGCTGGCCCCGTCACGCGCCAGGGCCCGGGTGAGCGCCCCCGCCGCAGCCCCCCGGTAGCGGCATCACGGTAACCTCGCGAAAGTGGCGGTCGAGCAAGGTGCGGTGGTCACCGGCGCCGGCGCGGGGATCGGCCGTGCGCTGGCCCGCAGACTGGCGGCGGGCGGCTTGCGGGTTGTGGTCAACGACACCGACGCGGGTGCCGCGGCGGCGGTGGCCGATCAGATCGGCGGGTACGCGGTGCCAGGCGACGCTGCGACCGAGCCGGGAGTGCGTTCGCTGATCGCGGCGGCCCGGCACCTCCTCGGCGAGATCGACGTGTACTGCTCCAACGCCGGGACCGCCGCGGGAACCGGCCCGGACACGCCGGAGCCGGTCTGGCAGCGCGCCTGGGAGGTCAACGTGCTCGCGCACGTCCGCGCGTCCCGCGAGCTGCTGCCGCGGTGGCTGGAGCGCGGGCGCGGCCGCTTCGTGGTCACGGCGTCGGCGGCCGGACTGCTCACCATGCTGGGCTCGGCGCCGTACTCGGTGACCAAGCACGCGGCCGTCGCCTACGCGGAATGGCTCGCGGCGACCTACGCGCACCGCGGGCTGACCGTGCACTGCATCTGCCCGCAGGGAGTGCGGACCGCGATGCTGGCCGGGTCCGGAGCCGCCGGGCAGGTGCTGCTGGAACGGGACGCGATCGAGCCGGAGCAGGTAGGCGACGCGCTGTGGCAGGGCATGGCCGAGGGCAGCTTCCTGATCCTGCCGCATCCCCAGGTGCGGGACTACTACGGGCTGCGGGCCGGCGACACCGACGCCTGGCTGCGCGGCATGAACCGGCTGCAGCGGCGCATCGAGGAGGCTGGAGGTCCAGGGTGAGGGCATGGCAGGTGGAGCGGCTCGGCGAGCCGCGTGAGGCGCTGACGCTGGCGGAGCTGCCGGACCCGTCGCCAGGGCCGGGCCAGCTACTGGTGCGGGTGCGGGCCGCGGCGGCGAACTTTCCCGACGTGCTCATGTGCCGGGGCGGGTACCAGGTCCGCCCGGAGCTTCCGTTCATCGCGGGCGTGGAGCTGTGCGGCGAGGCGGTCGCGGCCGGTCCCGGCGTGACCGGGTTCGCCGCGGGCGCCCGGGTGATCGGCGGCCCCGCCGGGGGTTCCGGCGCGTTCGCCGAGCTTGCCGTGATGGACGCGGACCGGATCGTGGCCGCCCCGGACGTCCTCGACGACGCCGAGGCCGCCGCGTTCTTCATCGCCTACCAGACCGGCTGGTTCGGGCTGCACCGGCGGGCGCGGCTGGCGCCGGGCGAGACGCTGCTGGTGCATGCCGCGGCTGGCGGGGTCGGCAGCGGTGCCGTCCAGCTCGGCAAGGCCGCAGGAGCCCGGGTGATCGGCGTCGCCGGCGGCCCGGCCAAGGCCGCCGCGGTGCGCGCCCTGGGCGCGGACGTGGTGGTGGACCGGCTCAGCGCGGACTTCGTGCCGGTGGTCAACGAGGTGACGGGCGGCCGCGGCGCCGACGTCGTGTACGACCCGGTGGGCGGCCAGGCCTACGCGCGGTCGGTCAAGTGCATCGCGTTCGAGGGCCGGATCCTGGTGATCGGGTTCGCCAGCGGGCAGATCCCCACGGTGGCGCTGAACCATGCGCTGCTGAAGAACTACGCCATCGTGGGCCTGCACTGGGGCCTGTACCAGTCCCGGGATCCGCAGGCGATCCGGGACGCCCACCTGCGGCTGACCAAGCTGGCCGCGGACGGCGCGATCCGGCCGCTGATCGGCGAGCGCCTCGGCCTGGCGGAGGTGCCCGAGGGGCTGCAGCGGCTGGCCGACGGCGGCACGATCGGCAGGACCGTCTTCCTGCCGTGAGCCGCCGTCGTCTTCATGCCGTGAGCCGCCGTCTTCCTGCCGTGAGCCGTCGCATTGGCGGGTGACCCGGTGATCGGCCGGGTGATGCGGGCACGTTGCCGCCGGGCGGTACGGTGATGGCGTGACCGCGCTCGAGGGACTTCCCGGCCCGGACACGCGGGTCATCGCGGCGGTGCAGCGCAGGCTGCGCGCGCAGCAGGGCGCGTTCGCGCCCGGGCCGCCGCTGCCGGCGATGGACCAGATCATCGCCACCGTGCTGTCGCAGCACACCTCCGACCGCAACTCGGCGCGTGCATTCGCCCAGCTCAAGGCCGCGTTCCCCGCATGGGAACGGGTCCTGGGGGCGCGTGATGACCAGGTGGCCGACGTCATCCGGTGCGGCGGCATCGCCCGGCTGAAGGCACGGCGCATCCGCCAGATCCTGGACGCCATCGCCGAACGCGAAGGGCGCATCGACCTGTCCCGGCTGGACGGCCTCGACGACGCGGCCGTCTTCGACTACCTCACGTCGCTGCCCGGCGTCGGCCCCAAGACAGCCGCCTGCGTGCTGGCGTTCTCCATGGGCCGGGCCGCGTTCCCGGTCGACACGCACGTGCACCGGGTCGCGGCCCGGCTCGGCTGGATACCGCCGGGCGCCACCCCGGAGGCGGCGTACCGGATCCTCAACCCGCTCGTCCCGCCCGGTATCCGGTACGACCTGCACGTCGCACTGATCGCCCACGGCCGCACGGTGTGCCTGGCACGGCGGCCGCGCTGCGGCGGATGCGTACTGCGTGACCTGTGTGCCTTCGGCTCGGGCCTGAGCATGCCCGGCGGGTAGGATGCCGGGGGTGCCAGGCGTTGCCGGTACCGCGGGGCGGCGGTGGCTGGCTGCTGCCGGCTACGGCGTGCTCGGTGCCGAGATCGCCGCGGTCATCTGGTTCGCGGCCACGTACCACTCGATAGATTTCCGCATCTACATGTGGGGCGCGCACGCCGTCACGCAGGACGCACAGCTGTACCAGGTCCGTGCCTACGGGCACTGGTTCACCTATCCACCGTTCGCGGCGGTGGCGTTCGTGCCGGTCGCGGCGATGCAGGTGACGCTCGCACGGGTGGCGTGGGACCTGGCCTCGGTTGCGGCGCTGGCGTACTCGGCGGCGATCGCGCTGCGGCTGGCGGGCTACCGGCCGACGCGGGCCCTGGTCGCGGGCGTGACCGCGGCGGCGCTGCCGCTCGACCCGATGTACCAGACGCTGTACCTGGGGCAGGTCAACCTGATCCTGCTCGCGCTGATCCTCGGCGACGTGCGGCGGGCATCGCGCGACCGCCCGGCCGGCATCGGCGTGGGCATCGCCGCCGCGATCAAGCTGACGCCGCTCATCTTCATCGTGTTTTTCCTGCTGGCACGGCGCCTGAAGGCGGCCCTGGCCGCCTCGGCCACCTTCGCGGCGTGCGGGCTCATCGGGTTGGCGGTCGCGCCGCGCGCCTCGGCGCGTTACTGGACGGTCCTGTTCCACGACACCGCGCGGGTGGGCGCGCCGTACATCAGCAACCAGTCCCCCTACGCGGCCGCGATCAGGATTGCGGGCGGGGCGGCCCACGTCGGCGCCTGGTACCTGCTGATCCCGCTCGTGCTCGGCGCGACCGGGCTGGCGGCGGCGACCGTGCTTGCCCGGGCGAACGACTGGCTGGGCGCGGCTGCGGCCGCCGGCACCGCCGGCCTGCTGGTGTCGCCGATCTCCTGGGCACATCACTGGGTATGGATCCTGCCGGCCCTGGTGCTGCTGGTGCGCGACGGCCGCCGGCTGGCCGCGGCTGCCGCATACCTGCTGTTCGCGGCGGCGCCGTTCTGGTACACCCCGCACTCAGGTGGGCCCCGCGAGTACGGGTTCCACTGGGTGATGACGCTCGTCGCCAACTGTTACCTGGTCGCCGGGCTCGCGTTCCTCGCGTACCTGGCCGGGCGCGCCTGGCTCACGCTGGCTGATGTCCGCTACGTCGCGATCGAGGAGAGGATGGCGAGTGCCCCAAGGGCTTAGCGCCGCGGCGCGCTTCGCCGCGGACCTGATCAGGATCGACACCAGCAACCGGGGCGGCGGGGACGCGCGGGAGCGGCCGGCCGCGGAGTACGTGGCCGCCCGGCTGGCCGAGGTCGGCCTGGAACCGGTACTGCTGGAGTCGGCCCCCGGGCGGGCCAACGTGGTGGCGCGCGTGGCAGGCGGCCAGGGCGGCGCGCCAGCGCTGCTGGTGCACGGTCACCTGGACGTGGTGCCCGCGGATCCGTCGTCCTGGTCGGTACACCCGTTCTCCGGCGAGATCCGGGACGGCGTGCTGTGGGGCCGCGGGGCGGTGGACATGAAGAACGCCGATGCGGCGCTGCTCGCAGTGGTGAGCCAGTGGGCAGGCAGCGGCGCCCGGCCGCGCCGCGACATCGTGCTCGCCTTCACTGCGGACGAGGAGGACAACGCCGCGTTCGGCGCGCGGTGGCTCGTCGAGCGGCACCCGGGCCTGTTCGAGGGCTGCACCGAAGCTGTCGGCGAGTCCGGCGCCTTCACCTTCCACGCCGGGCCCGGGCTGCGGCTGTACCCCGTCGCCTCGGCGGAGCGGGGCACCGCGTGGGTCAAGCTGACGGCGCGGGGCCAGGCCGGGCACGGCGCCAAGCCCAACCCGGCCAATCCGGTGACTAGGCTGGCCGCCGCGGTGGCGCGGATCGGTGCCTCCGGGTGGCCGGTGCGGCTGATCCCGGCGGTGCGCGCCGCGATCGAGGCCATCGCCGATGCCACGGGCACCCCGCTGCCAGCCGGTGACCTGGCCGACCTGGCCGCCGAGGACCTGCTGGCGGCCCTGGGCCCCGCGGCGGCGCTTGTGGCCGGCACCATTCGCAACAGCGCCAACCCGACCATGCTGCAGGCGGGCTACAAGATCAACGTGATCCCGCACGAGGCAGTCGGCTACGTCGACGGGCGGGTGCTGCCCGAGTACGAGCACGAGTTCGCCGCGACGCTCGACGAGCTGACCGGAACGGACGCGACCTGGGAATTCGCGCACCGCGAGCCGCCGCTCGAGGCGCCGCTCCACGGCCTGCTGCCGGATAACATGGCGCAGGCCCTGCTCGAGGAGGATCCGGGCGGGGTCGTCGTGCCGTACTGCATGAGCGGCGGCACCGACGCCAAGCAGTTCGCGCGGCTGGGCATGAACTGCTACGGGTTCACGCCGCTGGTCCTGCCCGAGGGCTACGACTACTACGCCATGTTCCACGGCACCAACGAGCGCATCCCGGTGTCCGCCCTGGACGCCGGGGTCCGGGTCATGGACAGGTTCCTGCTCCGGGCCTGAGCCGGACGCGCCGGTCGCGCGTGTCCGGTATGGGGGCTGGCGGCGGTTTCCGTGCGGGCTAGCCGCGATTCCGCGGAAGTAAGAAGTTCGCAAGCATCTCTTGCCGGTATCCGGGCACAGGTGTTGACGGGCAGGAGGTTGCCATGACCATAGTTGGGGAAGCCGTGGCGCCTGGAACTACAGGTGTCGCCGGGTCATTCGTAACCCTGCCGGGCCCGGTGGGCGGGTCCGGCCCGCGTACCACGGCGCAGCTCGGCGGGCGGTTCCGGCTTGACGAGCGGATCAGCACCGGACAGCTGACGGACGCCGGCCAGGCGTCGCTGTGGAAGGCCACCGACGAACTGCTGGACCGGCCGGTCGCCGTCTACCTGCTGCCGGCCGGCAGGCCGGTCCCGCAGGCCGTGATCGAGGCGGTGCAGGCCGCCGCCAGGGTCAGCGATCCGCGCCTGGCCATGATCTACGACACCGATCTGGGCGCCGAGCGCCCGTACGTCGTGTCGGAATGGGCGCCGGGCGCGCACCTGGAGGACCTGGTGCTCTCGGGGCTGCCCAGCCCGGCGCTGGCCGCTGCCATGATCGCCGATGCCGCCGATGCGCTTGCCTGCGCGCACCAGGCCGGCCTGGCCCACCTGCGGCTGACCCCGCGCTCGCTGCGCTGGAGCACCAGCAGCGGCCTGACGATAACCGGCCTGGGCGTCGACGCGGCGCTGTGCGGCGCGAGCGCCGCCGACACGAGCTCGGCCGAAGGCAGGGCCGCCGACGTCAGGGCCCTGGCCGCGATGCTGTACGCGCTGCTCACCGGGTACTGGCCCGGTGAGGCGGGCGCTGCCCTGCCGCCTGCCCCGAGGCACAAGGGAGGCGTATGCACGCCGCGGCAGGTCCGGGGCGGCGTGCCGGCCCTGCTCGACGCCATCACCTACCGTGCCCTGGCCGGCCAGGCGCCGGACGCGCCGCTGCGGCCGCAGACCGCGGCGGGGCTCGCCATGGCACTGCGCACGGTATGGCGTCCTTCCTCGCTGCACGCCGGTACCGGCATGGGCGCGGAGGAGGCTCGGCACACTGCGGACCCGCGGCGGACGCGGCACGCCAAGGCCCGCGCGGGCATCATCCACCACACGACGCTGCTCCGCCCCGCCGCATAAAACGCCGCCCACCCGGGTAAGGCGCGCGGGCTGAGGCCCGGGTAAGGCGCGCGGGCTGAGGTCGGTCGCGGGAGCCAGCAAGGCGCGCACCCGGTCCCGGCCCAGGGCCAGCAACAGCGTCGGCAGGCGCGGACCGGTGTCCTTGCCGACGAGCAGCTCATACAGCAGGGCGAACCAGGCCCGCTGGCTCACTTTCAGCTCGGGCGTCGGCGGCGCGGCGAGCGGCAGGCCGCGCTGCAGCTTGGGGATCCCGTACAGCAGCGTGGTCAGTCCGTCCACCGACCAGTCGCCCGCCATCCGGTCGACCAGCAGCCAGATGGCGTCGCGTTCGGCGCCGGTCAGCTCCGCGAGCCTGGCCGTGTCGGGCCGGTCCCGCACCTGCGTACGCTCCTGGGGCGCGACGTAGAAGGCTACCCAGGCGCGCGCGCAGTCCAGCCGCGGCCGCACGTCATCCAGTGAGCTGATCGGATCCGGCGTGGTGATGTCTCGCAGGATACGCAGCATCTGCGCCTGGTCGCCCGCGGTGATGTCCGCCACCGAGGCCAGGGTGCGGAACGGCACCGGACGCGGCGTGGCCGCCAGCGGGCCATCGGCGGTGCCCGAGGCGCGGGCGAAAATGAGCCGGGACGGCGCGTCGGCGGTACCGTCGGCGGCCCGGCTGCTCAGCTTGTCCCACTCGTCGTAGACGCGGCCGACCTCTTGGTCGAATGCCAGGGTGATCGACTGCTCCGGGCGGCGGCGCACGTAGAGCCAGCGCAGGAGCGGAGCCTCGAAGATCTCCAGCGCGTCGGCCGGCGTCGGCGCCGCCCCGGCCGAGCCGCTGAGCTTCGCCCGCCCGGTGGTGCCGACGAAGGAGTAGCCGAAGTGCAGCGGCATCTGGCCGCCGAAGATCTTCGTCACCAGCTGGGCGCCGACGTCGAAGCTGGACCCGGGCGAGGCATGGTCGGCGCCGGCCGGCTCGAACGTCACCCGCTCATACGCCCAGCGCATCGGCCAGTCGACCTTCCACGCCAGCTTCCCGGCCACCTGCGCGATCGGGACCGGCCCTACCGCCGTGCCGCACGCACAGGTGTAGCAGGTCTCGGTGGTCTGGTCGTCGAAGAACGTCACCGTGGTGTCGTCCCGCAGGCAGGACGCGCAGTAGGGCCGGAACGGGTAGTACTCCGCCTGCCGCCCGGCCTGCTGCTCGGCCTCGTCCGGCTCGGCGGCACGCCTGGTGCGGTACCTGGTCAGCACCGCTTCGATGTCGCCGCGCCGCCGCATCGCGGTGATGATCTGCGCGGTGTAGGCGCCGGAGGTGTACATCCGGGTCTGGCTGATCTCGGTGACCCGGACGCCGAGCCGGGCCAGCGACTCGCGGAACGGCGCCTTGAAGTGCCCGGCGAAGTTCTTGTGACAGCCGTGGGGGTCGGGGACGCTGGTCAGCGGGCGGCCGATGTGCTCGGCGAAGTCCGCGGGCAGCCCGGCAGGCACCCGGCGCAGCCGGTCGTAGTCGTCCCATGACAGGATGTGGCGGCACGCGGCGCCGTGCCGCCTGATGTCGTCGGCGACCAGGTGCGGCGTGATGAGCTCCCGCAGGTTGCCCAGGTGAATCGGGCCGGACGGACTGATGCCCGACGCGCAGGTCGGGGCCTCCCCGTGCTGCCGGTGTTCGGCCTCGGCGCGCACGTCGGCGGCAGTGCGCGCCACCCAGTCATCAGCCGTAGCCACCGGCGGGCCACCTCCCTCGTCTGCCGCCGGCATCAGGCTACCGGGATTGCTGCCGACCACGGCCTGTCCGGCTGGGGAGTCGGCCTGTCATCACGCGGAACCGCGCAGAGTCGTCGCGTCGTACGGGTAGCCGGCAGGCTGGCTCCTCTGCGAGACTCAAGGCAGGGGCGGCGTTGCAGCCGCGGGGAGGGTATACCGGTGAATACAGAAAACGCGGGCCGCCGCCGCCGCGGCATGAGGCTCTTCACGTTCATGGTCATAATCTGCGCACTTACCGTCACGGCGGTGTGGGCCGCCGCCGGAGTCAGCAAAGCGCAACCACTTGCAGCCTCCGGGCCGGCGTGCAATTCGTCATTCAATCCTTATCGCTACGCGCTGGCGCAGATCCGGGCTTGCGGCTACGCCATTTATCCGGTGCTCGCTACCGTCGATATGCCGGGCGGCGGATCTGCTGTCGAGTATAAAATGAAAAATGCGATGGTAAGGAACCTCATCCCGCCTCCGGGGTTCCGGCCGGAATCCGCCAGCGCCGCCGCGCTCGACGAGTACGGGTTCCCGGCACGGCCTGCGCAGGCGGCCCGGCTATCCCTGTGGCGGAGGGAAATGAGCCGGTGGCGGAGCGCTGTGCCTCCGACACCGTACCTGGCCGAGACCAAGACCCGTGTGACGGCCGACACCGAGTCCAGTTATAACTGGGCGGGCTATGTCATCAGCGCGCCGTCAGGCGGCAGTTCGAGCTTCTCACAGGCAGAGGCATGGTATTACGAGCCGACGATCGCGGCGGGCAGCTGCTCGCCCGCCAGCGAAGTCACCTGGGCAGGCCTTGGCGGATGGAGCGGCGACACACTTGTCCAAGGCGGCACGGCGTGGAACTCCAGCGGAGTAGACGCCCACGAGGCCTGGTGGGAGATCGTTCCCTTCAACAACCTCACTCCCCTTAATTACTACGCCACTCCCGGACAAGAATTCGACGCGTCCGTCACGGCGACCGGCAGCGGCTACAGCTTCTGGTTCCTCAACTACGCAACGGGCCAAAGCGATGCCTTCGACGTGGCATATCCCGGTGCAGGGAACGGGCTGAGCGCGGAAGTGGTGGTCGAGCGGCCCACCATCGGCACCAGCCTCGCGGACCTGGCAGATTTCCAGACCCTGCAGGTCGCGCAGTCGCAGGCCTGGCTCAACGGCTCGGCGGACGGGGAAACCTTCGATACCTTCCCGCCGCAGGCCGACCCGGCGACAGGACTGTGGCGCCACGGCGTGCACATGGAAAGCACAGCCGGGACCGACCTCGCGGATCCGAGCGGCATCCAGGCGGGCGGCGCGTTCCAGGTGACGCAGCATAGCTGCGGCTGACTAATCGGCACGGTCTGGTCCCGGGCTGGTGTACTCCTGCCCTTCGGTCACCTGGGCGCCGTGCCCGTTGCCGTGGCCGTGGCCGTCCGGCTCTGCGATGATGGTCTCGGCGAAGGCGCGGTTGGCGCGGGTCCGCATCTTGCCCAGCACGCCGCGGGAGGCCGGTGCGGGCACCCCGTTGACGTCCTCCGCGCCCGGCGCGGGCAGCAGCGCGGGCACATGCTTGGCTTCCAGCACGGCGCGCCTGTCCTCGTCTACCGGCCGGTGCGCCTCGGTGAACTGCCCGTCCGGCAGCTGCCGGATGATGCCGGACTCATAGCCGTGCAGCAGTTCCTCCCGGTCGTGGCGCTGCAGGCCCAGGCAGATCCGCCGGGTCGCGAAGAACGCCACCGCGGGGCCGACG
>JAFAPY010000181.1 GCA_019246795.1 Streptosporangiaceae bacterium
CCGCGCAGCCAGGTCTGCCGTACCCGTCCGCTGAGCGCCCGCCCGGAGTACGGGGTGAGGCGATGTCTATGGTGCAGACGCGACGGGTCCACCACGTAGCTCTCGCCGGGATCGAACGCCACCAGGTCGGCGTCGTACCCGACGGCCAGGCGGCCCTTGCCGGGCAGTCCGGCCAGCGCCGCCGGCGCCGTCGCCATCCATTCGACCACGTCGTGCAGCGACCGGCCGCGCTGCCGTGCCACGGTCCACACCGCGGACAGGCCCAGCTGCAGCGAGGCGATGCCGCCCCAGGCAGCGCCGAAATCCCCCGAACCGGGTTCCTTGAGCTCCGGCGGGCACGGCGAGTGATCGGAAACCACGCAGTCGAGCACACCGGTCTCCAGGCCGCGCCAGAGCGCCTCCCGGTTGGCGGAGCCCCGGATCGGCGGGCAGCACTTGAACTCGGTCGCGCAGTCGGGTACCTGCTCGGCGGCGAAGAACAGGTAGTGCGGGCAGGTCTCCGCGGATAGCCGGATGCCCGCCGCCTTGGCGCCCGCGATCATGGCCGTGCACTCAGCGGCGGACAGGTGCACGATGTGCGCCCGGCCGCCGGTAGCGGCCGCGGCCGCGATCACCTTCTCGATGGCGCGCCGTTCGGCGGCCGGCGGCCTGGACGCCGCGAACGAGCTGAAGCCGCATCCGGACGCAGCCGTGATCTCCGCCTCGTCTTCGGCGTGCACCGCCAAGGTCGCGTCCGCCGCGGCCAGGCACCCGAGCACCGAACGCAGGGCCGCCGCGTCGAGCGGCGGAAACTCCGGCACCCCGGAGTCGAGCAGGAAGCACTTGAAGCCGATCACCCCGGCCCGGTGCAGCGGCAGCAGGTCGGCCTCGTTCCCGGGCACCGCGCCGCCCCAGAAGGCGACGTCTACCCAGCACTGCCCGGCCGCGGCGGCCTGTTTCGCGGCCAGCGCCGCCACCGTCGTGGTCGGCGGCACAGAGTTGAGCGGCATGTCGCAGATGGCGGTGACGCCGCCTGCGGCGGCCGCGCGAGTGGCGCTGGCGAACCCCTCCCAATCGGCGCGGCCGGGCTCGTTGACGTGCACGTGCGTGTCGACCAGGCCGGGCAGCAGCGCGAGGTCGCCAAGATCGATGTCACGGCCGGCGTCGAGGCGTTCGCCGTAAGAGCCGATGGCCGCGATGGTCTCCCCGCTGACCGCGACTGCCGCGGCCCGTGTCCCCTCCGGCATTACCGCCTGCCGGGACCTGACCACCAGGTCGTACCGCGGCCCGTGTGCGCGCACAGCCGCCAGTCTCTCACCTCCGCGTCCCTTTTCACCTGCGCGCCACCCAGCAGACAGCCGCCGTTCGCGCGCTTCGGCTAAAAGTAAACGACCTCACACCGGCGGGATCACCCCCGTGCCGCTGAGCGGACCCAGCCTCCAGACCAAGGGAATGATCTTCGTCGCCGGCTAACTCGGTTTCTCGGCGGCCTGCCGGCCCGGGCGGGGACGGTGCGGCCCGATGGCCGGGTCGCCGTGCCGGCGCGGGCCCGACCACAGCGCGGGCACGGCGTCGATCGCGGAGGCCACCGCGTAGGCGGCCTGCTCGTAGTTGACCCGCCAGCCGACGAAATCCGGCCAGGCCTCGGTCGGCTGCACCTCGATCGGGAACCCGACCTTGCGCATCCGGTCGATGGCGGCGAGGAAATCCTGGTAGGTCAGGCTGATCCCGGCTCCGGGGTCGGGCTCATCGGGTATGGCGAAGCCCATGGCCCGTGCCACCCGGGTGAAGCAGGAAAACCCGCCGCGCAGGCACAACCGGGCCGGCACTTCTACATCCTGGGCCGCTTTGGGGGACACCGTCAGGATCAGCGCGGCGGAATCGAGAACGGCCAGCAGCGACGTCACCCAGGACGACAGCGGCATGGGGGAGCGGAACCGCACCAGCGGCAGGTAGGTGGTGTGGCTCTCGGCGACGTCGGCGGCCCAGCGTTCCCACTGGGCATACAGCTCCGGCATGGTGTCCAGGGTGGAGACCCCCGTGCCCAGCGCGTAATACGTGCGCGCCAGCAGTTCCGGGCCCCAGGACGGGACGCCGGCCCGCGCGTTCAGCAGGGCCACCTCGGTTTCCCTGCGGTTGAACGCCGCGTACAGGGTCGGCAGGTAGGCGATCTGCAGCGTGATGATCACCAGCCCGGACACCGCGGCGAGGAACACGATCACCGCCGGCCCGGCGCCGTTCGGCGTGGAAAAACCCAGCGTGAACAACGCGGACCCGGCATCGGTGAAAGCCGAGCCCAGGCCCTGCCTGGCGAAAGGCCAGAACAGCAGCGTGAACCCGACGAACAGCAGCGCCAGCCAGGCGGCAAGCTGGCTCAGCAGGATCGTCGCCGCCTGGGTGGCCAGCACCCGGTCCCGCCTCCGGTAATCGGCGACGGTCCTGGTGGCCAGCCAATAGGCGCCGACGACCGCACGGTCCACCCAGCGGGTCACCCAGCCGCTGACCGGACGCGACACGATGACCGTGCCGATCACGCTGTTGCCCGCGGTGAGCACAAGCAGGCCGCCGATGACCGCGACCGCGACACGGCCCGCGAGCGGCATCACCATGCCCTTACTCTGCCATGGTTCCCGTGATGTGCTCGGGGCGGACCGGGACCCGGGTCAGGTCCAGGCCGGTGGCCGCCCGGATCGCGGCGACGATCGCCGGGGTGGAGGAGATCGTCGGCGGCTCGCCGACGCCGCGCAGGCCGTAAGGGGCATGCGGGTCGGCGAGTTCGAGCACGTCCAGCCGCACCGGGGGCATGTCCAAGACGGTGGGGATCAGGTAATCGGTGAACGACGGGTTCCGCACCGCGCCGTCGGCGACCTGAATCTCCTCCATGACGGCCAGGCCGAGTCCTTGGGCGATGCCGCCGTGGATCTGGCCCTCGACGGCCTGCGGGTTCATCGCCTTGCCGACATCTTGCGCGGTGGCGATCTCCACCACTTTGACCAGGCCAAGCTGGGTATCCACGTCCACGACGGCGCGGTGCGCGGCGAACGCGTACTGTACGTGCGCCTGGCCCTGGCCGGTCAGCGGGTCCAGCGGGTGCGTGGCCCGGTGCCGCCAGGTCACCGTCGCCTCCACGGGCTCGTCGAGCAGGTCGGCGAGCCCGGGTGCCGCA